>CALAUZ010000090.1 GCA_937892105.1 uncultured Fretibacterium sp.
CATATTCATCATAGAGATGTTAAGCTCGGCGATACAGATTTTCACGATAAGGAAGCTGAACAGGAAAATATTTCTCATGGCTCCGCTTCATCATCATTTCCAGAAATTAGGATTTGACGAGACCGCTGTAACAATACGTTTCTGGCTTATACATGCTGTAGGGGCTGTAATGCTTGGGGTGTTGCTCACGAGTATATAGATTTTCACACGGGGCAGTGAGTTTTATACTGACTTGCTGCCTATATATCTTATAGACTGAAATATAGTATGTTCACAGGAATAATCGCAGAACTCAATCCCCTTCACAAAGGCCATCAATCATTATTACATTACGCCGGAAGCCTCCCAAATTCTGAGGGGGTAATAGTGATACTGTCCTCGAATTTCACACAGAGAGGCAGCCCATCAATAACCGACAAATTCCTGCGGTCATCTGCGGCAATAAAAGCAGGTGCAGACATAGTGATTGAGTTGCCATTCCTTTACGCTTGCTCGGCAGGTCAGGATTTCGCGCGAGGGGCTGTGAACATTCTGGGACGGCTCGGTTTTGTCTCGCGAATTGCCTTCGGAATGGAGACACCCGAATACGATATAAACCCTGCTATCAAAGTGATATCAGATGAGCCGGAACAATACAGGAACGCTCTACGCAATGAGCTTATGCAGGGAGCGTCATACCCAAAGGCTTTATCGCTTGCACTTGAACACGCAATACCCGGCAGTTACAATTTCATCACTAAACCCAACAACATGCTTGCCTTATCTTACATGTTGGAGATACGCAGGCAGGGTTACGATATTGAGGCTTTACCCGTGAAACGAACAGGAGATTTCAGGAGCAGCGTAATACGTGAGGACATCATTGCAAACTCTCACATGATGCCGAAATATTCGCAGGATATTATTGCGATGGCAAAACGTAAGGGAAGGTTGTGCAATGAAGAAAGACTGTGGCCGTTATTGCAGTGCGTTTTCATTCGGTCTGAACCAGAGGAGCTGCGGGAAATTTACGGGATTGATGAGGGTATCGAGGGTTTGTTCCTGAAACATTGGAGAGCCTCAAGGGGACTTGATGATTTCATTGGCAGGTGCGTTTGTTCAAGGTACACCAGAGCGCATATACGCCGCAGACTGGTATATATACTTCTTGGGTTGAAGCGTAGGAATGTCAGGGAGGCAATGAATGACGGGGTGCCTTATGCGAGGGTTCTTGCATTCAACTCAAAGGGAAGGCAGATACTCAGGAAATACGCTGACGGCTCAGGCATACCCATAATAACCAGGCTGAAAGACGCTAATGACAAGGCGGGAAAATATTTTGCACAGACGGAATATAAGGTCTCACAGCTCTATGAACTGCTAATGGATAATCCCGACATGAAACGTGAAACGCATAAAGTGTTACAATTCCCATAAATATTTTCACAGGAGAAGATTAAATGACGCGCAAAATTTTCACGGCAATATTCCTTGTGGTTGTACTAGCATTTGCCTGCTTCGGGCTTCTTCCCAGAGCAAGGGTTGAAATGGCAAACAACAATGTAGCAATAATAGCTGATTACAGGGAGATTACGGCACTTGCGAAAAACTCAGGACTTGATGTTGACGAGGCTATATCTATACTCGTCAGTAACGGATTAACCGGCCTCATGGTTAGTGAGCTTACAGGGGACAGCGTAACACATGGTATCGGTCAGGCAGAAATGAAGGCTTCCGATAACCCCGAACGCACCGCAGAAGGTACAATCATTACCGTAAAACCTTACAGCCCATATAAGGACGTTCTGAATGAGTGGCTGAGATTGCGTTTTGCAGTTCCAGAAGACAGAACAGGCCCGATACTCCTCACTATGCCCGCAAACATGGTCAAGAACTCCGGAATTATCCCCGACATTGATGGACTTGAAGCCGCAAAGAAAGCAGGTTTGAAGATATATTACCGCCCCGCGCCTTCACCAGGACATTTATCTGACAGAGCCGCCTTAATGTTAAGGAAAGTTCACGAGAGATACACTGTTGATGTATTCACGCCATCAGGAGAATATGTCTCAGGTTATCCCGATGTATCAGCACTGGCCAGCACATCGCGGGAACTTCATATCCCGGTAGCAAAAGTAGAGTTCTCAAAGCAGGTTGGCGAACCCCAGCTTAATGCGGCAGTATCACCACTTATACTTTCATTGCACAGCGTAACGAATGAGGAAATGACTTCAAGGAGAATTTCACGGCTTGCACTGAGAGACAGAATGATACGTGCGGCGGTTGAACGTTCTGTGAGGCTTTTGCTTTACCGTACTGCTCCAATGAATACGGCAGACTTCAAGTTCAATGATTACGTTGGTGAAGTCAGGCTTCTTAGCGGGGAGCTTAAATCACACGGCTTCAATCTCGCATGGCCTGAAACTGTTTACGCTCAGGAAAACCTTAACCCCAACATTTTCGCGGCACTGGCTATATCGGCAGTATTCGTGTTCACATTGTATTCATATCTGGTGCGCATGGGCATGAAGTCTTCACGCAAAACAGGAATATTCTTCGCCGTATCGGGAATGGTTCTCGCTGTACTAATGCTGAAAGCCGCAGTTGCAGCTAGGATTGCAGGGGCATTCACCGCACCATTGATAGCTGTCGAGGCATCACTGATGGCGATGGACGAGGCTCGTAACAGAAGAATAATTCCCGCGTTCGTATTTGTTATTGTGGGCGGACTGGCTCTTGCGTCATTCTTCAGCGTTACGGCATTTATTCTGAGGCTGAGGACATTCTCAGGCGTAAAACTAACCCTTATTCTTCCTCCAGTCTTAGTTCTTCTCCATGACCTAAAGAACAGGATACACCCAGAATCAATGATAGAGTTTCTCTCACGTCCTCCGTTATGGGGAGAAATAATGCTTTACGGTGCATTACTTGGAGCGATAGGCTTTGCTGTTATGAGGAGCGATAATGTTGCGAACATCTCAGGGCTTGAGACATCAATGCGTGAAACACTTGAACATCTCCTTGTTGCAAGACCGAGAACCCGTGAAGTTCTTGTAGGTTATCCGTCATTACTGCTGTGGGGCTTCCTCGTAAGGAACAAATATTTTGCGAGATACAGGGAGATATTCAGGGTTGGGACTGCGCTAGGCTTCTCATCGGTAATCAACAGCTTCTGCCACTTCCATACCCCTCTGGCATTAATCCTTCTCCGGGAGTTCAATGGCTTATGGACAGGATTAATTGCCGGGCTTGCGGTAGTATGCGTGATTAAGTTCCTCGTTATCCCTTTGTTCAGGCTCATACGTCCCGTAATCTCATGAAACGTTACCGGGCGGCATTGCTGGGGTATTACGGTTTCGGCAATCTGGGTGATGAACTGTTGCTGAAAGCCTGCCTTGAGATACTGTACAGGTGCGGCGTGAACCGTGAAAGTATTGTGGTACTCTCGAACAGTCCTATGGAGACATCACGGAGCTTCAATGTTGACGCTGTGAACAGATGGAGACTGAGAGAGGTATTTCGTGCGTTCAAGGAGAGTGAGAGGCTTATACTTGCCGGCGGTGGAATATTCCAGGACAGAACCAGCGTAAAATCCTGCGTATGGTATTGGGGAATTGTGAGGCTTGCGAGTATGCTTGGAGTGAAAGTGTTTGCGTTGGGGCAATCTGTAGGGCCTCTTACTTCGGGGATATCGCGAATGTTTGCCAGCGATGCGCTAAAACTGTGCGGGAAAGTCCACGTTCGTGATGACAATTCATTGCGTTTAGCCCAAAATCTTGGTTGCAGGGACGTAATTATCGGTTCGGATTTAGTCATGACCCTAAAGCCAGACATTGCTCATACAGAACGCAGATACATGCTTGTGAACCTTCGGCCATGTCCTGAACTTGAACACTATACGCGAATATTGCTGCCTCATGTTGACGCTGATACTGTTGGTGCGGCATTGTCCCCTGAAGACGAGGAGGCGTTGAGACCTTTGGGGCTGCGCAGGATTGTGGGCGTAAAGACGTTCCGCGATGCAGAGGAGCTGTGGATTGGGGCAAGTTGTGCTGTTGGTATGCGTCTTCACTTTGGGATATTGTCGCGTATCTTCAGGACTAGGCTTGCGATGATGCCTTATGATGTGAAAGTGAATGAATTTGCCAGACAGTCTGGGATACCATGTATCGCCGGCGAATGGGTAGAACCTGCAATGCCGTATGATGTGCCTGAAAGCGTTAATGACGTTGAAAGAGTATGCCGTGAAATACTGGCACTGTGATAAAATTTCCCCATGAACAAGCGCAGGATTGATGAAATTGGAATACGTTACGTTGAGAGCCTTAAACTCTACGAGGAATATGCCGCAAGAATACGCAACCTGATACAAGACCTCGTTGAAGTTGAGGGTATAGAGTTCTATGCTATTGAGGGCTGGGCAGAACCTCCCGCTGAACTCCTGAACATTCTTTCGACACTTGAGGAGAATGATCTCGCAGGTGTTGACCTCGTTACTGTGAGGGTATTATTGCGTTTTCCCGCTGATGTCCTGAAGGTTGAGGCACTGATTAAGTCTGAGTTCGACATAGACACAACACGTTCACTCCCTTCAAATTCCCGCGTCCTCAAAGATCCCGGAAGGTTCGGCTATCCCGCAGTAGTGTACATATTGTCGCTGTCTCAATCACGCTCCACGCTCCGAGAATGGGAGAAGTATAAAGACCTCACATTCAGGCTTGAACTTCGCACGTTATTGCAGGAAGCATGGGCTACAATTCTGCCTAAAGTGAACATGACAGCAGGCACTTCATCAGAGGAAGAGTTCACACGCGAACTGTTCCTTCTCGGTGCAATGCTCGAAAAGGCCGACAAAGGTTTCCTCACATTAAGGGACGAAATTCAGGAGGAAGCGTTGCTAGTCCCGCCGTCAAACGTTAAGCCACCCGAACCAGTTAATGCTGAGACACTCTTTACTGATGAGGAACTCTATAACCTTTTCCGTGATGACAGCTCAATACTCGGCAAATGGAACGCTAAGGCAGTCGAGGCTGGTTTCCCTGAGTTCACGCCCGATGCTGATTACCTGCGTGAAAGTTTCGCACAGCTCTGCAACATCTTCCGTGTGTCGGGAATAGATACGTTGTCGGAGGTCAGAAAATTCCTCGATGATATGGAAAATGATGATAAGGGATTGCGGCAGCTAAGAACTATTCACGGGACGTTCAGGGATAATGATAAATGGAGGGTAGACCCGTTCTCGGCGTTGTTCCTTCTTGCGCTGAATTTCAGGTGGGATATTCTGAAGGATAAAGACCTTGTGAAGCTTGGCATAAAGAAAGGCTCAGACCGTATCAGCGGCACAGACTAAAATACAGGAGGCAGAAATCAATGCGAAGTATTATTTTATGGGCGGCATTATCATACCTTATAGGTTCATTCCCGACAGGCTATGTCATTGTCAAACTCTTTCACAAGGGTGAAGACGGCAAGCGTGATGGCCTCGATGTAAGGACTGTAGGTTCTGGGGCAATCGGTGCTACGAACGTAAGACGCGCAATGGGGCTGGGCTGGTCATGGACTGTAGGCTTCATCGACATAGTGAAGGGTGCGTTTGCGTTATTGCTTGCGGCGAAGATAGCTCCCCAAGAGGCGCAGGAAACCATCATGGCGTTATCTGCTCTGGCAGTCGTAATAGGGCATAATTACCCTGTATGGCTGAAGTTCAGGGGAGGAAAGGGAGTTGCGACAACCTACGGGACGTTGTTCTTCATCTGGCCTTACGAGTCATTTGCGGTTGTGCTTTTATGTGCGGCCTTGTGGTACATCATCATGGAGTTCACGAGGTATGTATCGTTAGCGTCAATGGTATCCCTGATTGCAATGCCGGCGGGTTTCGCAATGCTGGGTGCGCCGACAATATATATTGTAGTGTCAGGCATACTCGCGGCACTGTCAGTGTTCCGGCACAGAAGCAACATTGTCAGGCTCATTAACGGCAACGAAAACAGGTTGAAGTAGAATTATTGCTGCACGTTGTTCACACCTCCCCTTACGCGGGGGAGGCAGAACAATCCGCTTCCACCCCGCATAACTATCATATAACTTCCCTCAAAGCCTTAAAGAATGCGTCAATCTCCCCTCTGTCCGTAAAATATCCCGGCGAAACCCTCAATGCTCCCTGCGGAAACGTCCCAAGCGTCTTATGTGCTGACGGTGCGCAATGAAGTCCCGGTCTTGTCTCGAAACCCCTGCATGATAACTCGTCCGCCAAAATCCCGTTGTCCATTCCCTCAACGTTGAACGCAAAAACAGAAAGCCTCCCTGTCATGTTATGTCTTCCAGCGAGTTTTACACCGTTAATCCTCGTCAGCCCGTCAAGAAAATATCCTCCAATTTCTGCCTCACGTTCCGCAATATTCTTCAGGCCGGTATCATTCAGCCAGTCCATCGCGGCATTAAGTCCGGCAATTCCTGGAAGATTTGGGGTTCCAGCCTCGAACTTGTCAGGCATATCCTCCGGCTGCGTCTCAAGATGTGAATAGCTGCCTGTTCCTCCCGTTATGAGGGGGTCAACCTTTGCGGCAAAATCAGGATTCCATACTATCCCGCCAGTACCCTGCGGCCCCATCAGCCCTTTATGTCCCGTGAAACACAATGCGGCAATCCCAAGCTCCGAAGCGTCAATGGGAATTACTCCGGCCGTCTGCGCAGTATCAAGCACCAGCGGCAGGCCATGTTTCCGGCATATTCCGGCGGTGTCGTCAAGAGGCTGTACCGTTCCTGCAACATTGCTGGCATGGCTCATCACCATAAGTTCATATTCCGCCGACGACAGCTCATTCTCCAAATCGTCAGGGCGTATTGCACCCTCGTTATCTGCCCGCAAAACTTTCACTTTCACACCTCTGGCTTCAAGTGCCCTTAATGGACGCATTACGGCGTTATGTTCCATTGATGACGTGATTACGCTCATTCCTGGCCGCAAAAAACCTCGCAGTACAACATTAAGTGCCTCCGTAATGTTCGCAGTGAACGTAACAAGAAGCGGGTTTGCATTGTCCCAGCCGCCGAAAAATTCCGCCAGTTTCATTCGGCAGTCGAGAATAATATTCACCGTGTTCATGTCGCGCTGAGAGTTGCTTCCGCGTGAAGAATTAGCACCTCCCTGAAGCATGAAATCACACACAGCATTCACCACGCATTCAGGTTTCGGCCATGTCGTTGCGGCATTATTCAGATAGCCCATTCTAGTAGCCCTCCCGTATCGCATAACGCACAAGTCCGGCCATGCTCGTACAGCCTGTCTTCTCCATTATGTGTCTGCGGTGAACATCAACTGTGTTCTTGCTGATTGAGAGGTCGTAGGCTATCTCTTTCGCGTTCTTCCCGTCTGCAAGGAGCTTCAACACTTCCCGTTCACGTTCGGACAATAAACGCGCCGAATTTCTCTCGTCAGCCTTGAGAAGCCTCAAATAATCCTCAACCATTACCGCAAGTGATGAGCGCGCAATGTAGTAATTCCCCATCATAACGGTCTTTATGGCCTCGTATAGCTCCTCAGATGTGCATTCCTTGAGAATATATCCCTGCGCACCAGCTCTAAGGCTTTCCACTATTAACTCTCTGCTGTTGTACATTGAGAGCATTATTACTTTTATGCCAGGCATGTTGGGCAATATCTGCCGTAACGCCTTTATCCCGTTGAGTTCCGGCATTGCTATGTCCATGAGGATTATATCGGGCTTTATCTTCCCAGCCAGTTCGATTGCCTGGAGACCATCTTTCGCCTGCCCTGCAAGTTCAAGCTCCGGCCTCTTTTTCATTAGTTCAGCAAGTCCTTCAATGAACAATTTGTGATCATCTGCTAAAAGTATTCTCGTTGTCATGCAGTATCTCTCCGTTCTTCATTCTAAGCGGGCATGTCATCACCGCCATTAATCCTTTTCCCTGCTCTGATATTATCTTCAAGTTTCCGCCTAATGCCAGAAGCCTCTCCCTTATGCTGAAAAGTCCAAAACCCTTCCCGCTGCTGCGTAACAATCCCGTACCATCGTCCTCTACTGCCACAGTGATAATTTCCGGCTTACGGTTGATGATGATGTTTACGTTTGAGGCTCCTGAATGCTTCACGGCGTTAATCAGCAATTCTCTTGCCATTCTGTAGAGTATCACGCATACCGAATCATCAGCCCTGTATTCTTCCGCGCTGCCCTTTGTGATTATGTGCCAGCGTATTCCTCTTGGTGAAAGTATATTCTGTGCGAGTTCCTGAAGTGCTGGGTTAAGACCGGCTTCCTTCAGGACTGGAGGGCTTAACTCGAATATGAGGCTTCTGTTTCCCGCGATAATCTTCTGGGTGCTGTCTATAAGCTCCTGAAGTTCTTTGCTTATACATGACGTGTCATCTCTTGCCGCAAGTCCACGCAGCGTCTTCAACTGGCAGAGCAGATCATAGCCGATACGGTCATGAAGTTCTGACGCAACACCCCGCCTCGTGTTCTCCTCCGTTATGGTGAGCTGTGCCGCAAGTGCCCGGAGTTGTCTCTGGCGGTGCTTCAGTGCGTTTCTAGAACGTTTCAGCTTCGTCCTGTCCAAAAATATAACCGCCGCCATCTCAAGGGGAATTGGGAAGGCTATAGCTTCAAGGTAACTCCCAACGTCAATGCTCTCACCTATGCAATGCATTGTGCGTTTCTGCTTCAGGCATTCCTTTATGACACCAGACCATCTGGCTTCAGCTTTCGGCCACACGTCATAGAATGTCCGGCCTATGACATCATCGCGGGACAGCTTCATTACACGTTCATACGCTGGATTTACGTCGATGAAAATAATTTTGTCCGCCTCAACCCTGTATAAGGCTATGGGGTCAAAGACGCGCTCGAATAATATTCTGTAAGGCGTAATATTTCCCATGTGAAAATTCATGTCCTGATAGATTTTTTTCGACTAATAAATTATAATGCATATATAACTCATTAATCACTAGTCTATTTCTTTATTGCGGAAGTGAGATTTGTCTGGTGACGGGCCCGGGCTTCAAACCCGGCGAGAGGCGGTTCGAGCTGTCTCTGGTGGGTTCGATCCCCACACACTTCCGCCAAAATTCCCAAAATACTTTCAGCCAATGTTCATGTGTCATTCTCAGGGGCAGCTTTGCCGCAAAAATGTACCCCTGCCGATTTCGTGCCAGCAGGGATATGTATATTGCAGCGTTACTTCTCAAGTATGAGCCTGTAGCCTCCGTTGTCCAGTTCCTCAACATCGACATTCCAGCCCTTATTGCCCGCAAAACGTGATACATTGTTCCGTGAAGTCGCTGTGTCAACAAGCACCTCAACACGTCCCGATGTAAGACCTGCAAGAGCCTTCTTCGTCAGCATTACAGGCTGAGGACATGAAAGCCCTGAAGCGTTCACAGTGATAACATCGCTCATGATAATTACTCCCCCTTGTCCCTGCATAATATTCCGACAAACACGCAGAATACCAGCCCTATAATAGTTACGTGCATTCCGTAAGCTCCTATTCCTGCCCCTGACGATGCCGCCGAGAAGTTATGAGCAACAGCAGCACCAGCCAGCATTCCGAGAACGAATATTCCAGCGTCAGAGTCTCCTTCTCCTGCCATTATGAGCTGACGGCCAGGACAACCTCCCGCAAGTGTGAAAGCAAGTCCAGAAAGTACCATGCCCAAGAAGTTCCAGAGTTCATTCGTGTGTGCTACAGGCTGGCCCTCGAAACCAGGCTTGAATGTTCCGAGAGCATAATTTGCCGCAAAAGCTACAATCATGAACGCTATTATCCCTTTGAGAAGGTAAGCGTCGCCCATCATCAGGAAATCACGTATTGCGCCTACAGTGCAGAAACGGCTTCTCTGTGCAAGCCAGCCAACAATGAGACCTGCACCCAGTGCCATTAGGACGGGTGCGTGCTGTGAACCAGGCCCTGATGTCGAGAAGAATATGGGAGCGTTCTCGCCGAACTTTGGAGCAAGGAACAGGAATGCAAGCAGACCGCCAGCAATGAGAGGCATTACGAGACCGGAAGCCTTAGGATTGTTGCTTGATGCACCGAGACTGAAGCCGCCCCAAAGGAATATTATCCCGATGAAAACGCCTACGATGAGGCCGCCTACGCCGTAAAGAGCATTCCAGTCGCCGCCGGAAACACGAAGATATGCCCTCCACGGACAGCCCAGAAATACTAATGCCCCGAGCATTGCGAACAATCCCAGACCGAAACGGACAGCAGGTGATGAGCCGCCTCTGGGTGAATACTCGCGGAATATGAGTGATGATACGAATGAACCGAGAATGAAACCTGGAATTTCAGGGCGTATGTACTGCACTACTCCTGCCCTGTGGAAGCCTAATGCTCCCGCAATATCCCTCGTGAAACACGCTACGCAGAACCCCATGTTTCCGGGATTTCCGAAGTGTGCAAGTGCTACAGCTATTAACCCAATAAGACCGCCTGCGATCCACGGGCCATGCCTGGACGTTAAAGCCTTGTCCATGAAATATTACCTCCTACAAATATTTTCACCTCCCCTTGCCGCATTAAGAGGAGAGGTTTTGCATGATATCAGGCACAAAAACTCAGTGCGGAAAAATCCTTGTCATGTCATGAAATTATCTCCTGATGGAATTTGTTACGCATATTTTATTACACATTGTCATTATCTGGCAGTAACGGAAAACTTCAGCATACAGTAACGCACTTGCTACAGAATGTCTGCCGTCCTTCCTTCATCATGTCGGCAACAGCCCATTCTCCGGCCTTCTCCAGGAACGGCAGGGCTTCCTTTCCCCTGTCAGTGAGGGAATACTCAACGCGCGGGGGTATCTCGTTGAACTGTTCGCGGTGTATCATTCCAGAGGCTTCAAGCTCGTGAAGGGACTGTGAGAGCATCATGTTGGTGATACCGCCTAATCTGCGCTTTATTACGCTGTAACGCTTGGGGGTATCTTTGTCCGAGAGTATGCATATTATGGAGAGCTTCCATTTTCCTCCGAAAGTGTCGGCAAGGTGCTTCAATGGGCAAATGAAATCGTCAGTCTTATCCGGCATATTAACTTTTCCTCCTTAGAGTATTATTAACGTATATGGTATGAAAAAACTGCGTTCTTGTTTTATCAGTATTGTATTCTAAAATTAAGACCATCTATTTTCAAGCGATAGTAAATTTTTGAGGGGTAATACCATGAAGATTATGGCAGTAAAACTGTATGAAGGCGGCGAATTCAACGAGGAGTTTCTTTTCGGCGGAGAGAACAAAGCAGACGGGCGCAAAGACGTAATGTATCCCGGAAGCCTCCAGAATTTCCTGATTGATACGGGCGATGAAGTGATACTTGTTGACACTGGGCTTCCTTCCGAAACACCGTTCAAGGGCTACACCAAGATTAATGATTACGTCCCTGCTCTTGAAGCACTGGGTTACAAGCCTGAACAGGTCAGCAAGATACTCGTTACGCACAAACACCCCGACCACACCGGCGAACTTCGAGCTTTCCCGAACGCAAAAATCTACATCGGCCCTGAAGACGCAGACGCACTCAAGCTCACCGGCGGCAACATCATAAGGTGTGAATACACAGACGGCGCATACAAGAATTTCCCGCAGTCCCAGAAGATTGCTGACGGCGTGTACTTCATCAAGGCTCGCGGCCACACCAACGGCAACAGCATAGTCATAGCCGAATGCGACGGAGTGTACTACATGATGCATGGCGATGTAACGTATGTTGACGCTGCACTTCACGCAAACAAGCTGTCGATAGTGTTTGAGGACAAAGAAGCGGCGCGTGAGACACTGGACAGGGTACGCTGGTTTATCAGGAATAACCCGACTGTCTACCTTTCAACTCATACTCCCGAAGGCGTAACGAACCTTGAGGGCAAAGTTATAATGAAGCTGGATTAAGGCGATGGAATTTGAGCAGGTACTTACGCACCGTGTGTCAACGCGGAAATACAATGACATAATTCCAAGCGATGAGGATATCCAGAAGGTTATTGACGCAGCGTTACTGTCCCCGATAGTTCACTGGCACAAGCTGCACCTCTCAGTCGTAACGAGCAGGGACGCAATGAAACTCGCTGATGATACTGCCGCTGAGATATTCGCCGCTCCCAATGCCCCTGTGAAGATGCCGCGCCCATACATGTATAACGCTCCCGTGTGGATAATTCTTTCGGGGAAAAAGTATGTTGAGAGCAAGAACCCACAGGCTGCCCGAATGAATGAAAATCTCTTCTGGAACGTAGGCTCAATCATTGAGAACATGGAGCTTCAGGCTACTGCGCTGGGACTGGCAAGCTGCGGGATAAATACGACTGTTGTGGCCATGAGGAACAAGCCCGAAGTCCGCAAGGCTCTGGGAATACCGGAGGGCTATGATGCTCTTGCGTCAGTGATTATCGGGTATACAGACAATCCGCTTCCAGAACGAAAAGTGAAGCCGGAGCTAATTCCGGTGTCGTATGTGAAGTAACACCTCTAGCCGCCGTGAGCAATGGAGAGTTGTTCATGAGCGGCATTATTTTTGCAGGAGATAGAGCTAGATGTCAATTAAGTATAAAATAGTGTAAAATCATGTTATGAACAGTACATTTAGACACCAAGCATATAAAGTCGAGCTGAAGCCCAC
>CALAUZ010000091.1 GCA_937892105.1 uncultured Fretibacterium sp.
TCATGACGCAGGGCGTTATCTGGAACAAGCACTAAATCAGGACGCAGAGGACGCGCGTGTTCATTTCGGGCTTCTCATGCTTGAATATAAATCGCGTAATGCTGTAGAACTAGTTGAAAAACTCTCGAAGCCGATTGAGGAAGAAAAGTTATTTCAACGAGCTTTGAGTTTCGCTGATGAAAAATACAGGAAACAGCTTGAAGATGTAGCACAGGCAGTAAAATATAAACTTGAACAGAAGCGGCTAGCAGAAGATGCCGAACGTGAACGCCAGCGTATAGAAGAGGAACGCCAACGAGTCGAACGAGAAGCGGAAAACGAAAGACGCTATCAGGAAATACTTGCGCTCCGAGAGAAAGCAGCCAGCGTGAATGAGCTTTACGAACTGCGACGGCTTGTTTTCAATCTCATACCGTACAAAGACACCGAACAGATATACAATGAAGTTAACGAGGCATACAGGCTGGAGAACAAATATCAAGATGTCAAGCGTGATCTTCAGAATGCTTTAGGAGTAAATGATTTGAGGAGTGTAATATCACGCCTAGAAGAGCTTGATGATTATAAGGACTCTGAAAAGCTGCTTGAGGAAGCACAATCCAAACTAGAAGATTTAGAAGAACGCGCCCGGAAAAAGAAGAAAATTGCTGTAACGTTATGTGTTATCGTTGCTCTGGTCTGCGGTTCACTATTCGGCTGGAAGTGGCATAAGGACAAAGAAGCAGCAACCGCCCGACAGAATGCCATGACAGCATTTTTCGAGGGACGCTATGATGAGGTGAAAGACGCAATAACAGCTATAATCTCTTCGGACGATGAACCAGCAACTCACGCCGCACTGTTGTATGTCAAGACACTGATGGATGGCGGAACCTCTCAAACATTCATAAAAAATCCCGATATTTCACAGCATCAAAGTTCAACAGCTTTCAATTTATCCTTCAAGGAAGCGAACGAACTGGCAGAAAAATATACACATACACTAAACGCGAATAAATTTCTCGGTGATACTTATCTGCATGGCTGGGGTTATGACAAGAGTGCTTTTATGGCACTGGAATATTTCAAACGTTCAGCGGAAAGCGATGACATTTATTCACAATTTGCAATAGCAGAGATTTACGAGGACAGAGGCGACATTCAAGAAGCATTGAAGTGGTATGAGAAACTAGCAGGCAACGGAAATGCACAAGCATCGGAGAAAGTCCGGGAACTGAAAGCGAAGATGACTGCTCCCAAGCCCCCCGCCCCACGTCAGCCAGAAGTTACACCGCCGCAAGAGGATACCGACACCCGCTTGGCAATGGTTCAGAAGTGGTACGAATGGGGTTGCGATTTTCTCGACAGCAAGAACTATTCAGACGCATTAAAGTATTTCAGGCTTGCGGCGAATGAGGATTACGCGCCTGCGCAGGATAAATTAGGTTGGATGTATCAAAATGGCCGGGTAGTTCAGCGGGATTTAGAAGAATCACTCAACTGGTACAAAAAAGCAACGGCTCAAGGTCATCAGACAGCGATAAAACGAGTGAATGAAATAGAACGCGAAATTTATAACAGGAAAAATCAGCAGGAAATTTCAAGAATTGATAATCATGGTAATTTTCCTGTTTCGACAACAATATTCGGCAACAAAGTCAATGTCCGACGTTCTCCGATGATTAATTCATCAAGCGTAAATCAACTTAACGCCGGACACCACGTCAGCGTATCAAGGCGAAGTGCTGAGAGTGATGGCGATTGGTACTACGTGAAAACAGCGAGCGGCACAGAAGGCTGGGAGAAAGGCGATTATGTTGCTCTGAATTCTAATGTCGAACGCACACAGCGGGAACTAGAGAACCGTAGAAAGACTCTGCCCACGAGGGGAATAATTACGGTTATCAGAATAGGGAACAGGACAGGCAATAAATTGAATCTGCGTAATATCCCCTCAACAGCGCGAACAGCGAGAGTAATAACCGAGATGACGACCGGGGATGAGTTTACAGCCCTTGAGAGATTTGCGGAAGAAGAGCGCGACTGGTATCGGATTAGGACGGATGACTACGAGGAAGGCTGGGTGTCAGGCAGATATATTGAGTTGCGGTAATGTAATTTGGCTTCAAGCCGTAATCTTGGCCGTAAACACGAGCAGGAAGAACAGACTCACAATTACAAGAGTATCTGCTCTTCCTGCTAAAATTGCTTCTAGGAGTCTCAAACTTCTTATTGCGGTTAATTGCCGAGACATGTAATGTTGCTCCCCTAGAGAGAATACACAAATCACAGTGATAGTTGCCCATGATAATACTGTCACATGTAAAGTCAGTTTTAGCAATGTTTTTAGATAATGTGACAGGAGTGAGCGCAAAAATTGATAGAATCTTACAGGACCTTTCCAGCTTAAAATTCAATATTAACTAATATTGACAACACTAAATTCTCACGTATAATTGATTTTGTTAGCAGTATTAACAAGATACTGTTAATAAAATTTCTGAAAGGAGGTATGAATGGAAGGATGGAAGGACAATCTGCTCTCTCTTATATGTGGTCTCAGAAGCAATTCTGGGGTTACGGATAGGAGGCGTAGATAATGACAGGTGTATATAGCTGTACACTATTGCAGATCGAGCGTCTGATAGGTTGTACAGTGATTGACAGGGTCTCACTCTGGAAGGATGAGAGTGGCAAGTTTTACGTAAGGTATCCGGTAAAGGATAAGTACGAGCTGTCAGAGTTATCTTCGGGCGACTTTGCTGACTGGCTTTGGACTAAGCAAATTCCTATAGCAACCAAGAACGGCGGAACTGAAAAATTTCCTCTCCGTTATTTCAGAGGTAAAGTTCAGGAATTAGTTGCAAGTGCCAAGTATGATGATAAAATCCCCGAAACGAAGCTGTTGTCGCGTGCTGGATACTACAACGACAAGATTTACCTTTGTTTGTATAGCAAGGCACACAAGGTAGTAGAGATAAGCGCACAGGGGTGGAATGTAATAGATGAGAGTGAAGCCCCCGTTCTGTTTGTGCCTAATGCTACAGCATCGGAGTTACCAGTTCCACAGCATGGCGGTTCGTTACGACTGCTGTACGATTTGGTAAACTTGGATGGAGATAATTTTCGTCTTTTGGTGCTTTGGCTGCTTGCAGTATTGAACCCATCAGTCGAGTGTCCGATATTGTCAATCAACGCAGGTTATGGAGCAGGAAAAACGACGTTAACGCGCTTCATCAAGTCATTGATTGACCCAGATAACGCTGGAGAACTAGCTCCATTCAGCAAAGAAGATGATTTATATGCGGCCTCCAGTTCTAGGTACATAATCAGTGTAGATAATGTGTCGAAGATTTCCAAGAAGTGGAGCGATATATATTGTCGATTGACAACAGGAGCGGGAGCAGTCAAGAGGAAGAACTACACGAACAACGAAGCGTTTGATTTGAGGGTACGCAATCCGCTTATACTGAACGGGATAGATTTTGACCCAGTTTTTCCCGACCTCCGGGACAGGTGCCTGTTCATAAGGCTAAAACAGCCTAATGAGAGGAAGTCGAAGCATGAGCTTGAAGAGAGATTTAACGCGATACGTCCGCAGATACTCGGAGCATTGTTGGAAGCTGTAGTAGCTGCATTGAGTAATACGAAGTACAGACTTGAGCGTGATATTGGCTTCAGAATGCTTGATACGGCGGAATTTGCGATGAGAGCGGCAGACGCAGGAGTATTGCCGTTTACGAAGGCAGAATTACGAGAGAGTTTAGAAGCGAGGAATAGCGAAGAATGATTCGGTATGCCGAGCGGTATATGAGATAGTGAACGAAATGCTATCAGTGAGATCAGTGAGCGGGGAAATTGACTCTTGCGTTGAAATATATTCGACGGATTTGTGGAAAAAGGTAATGGAGAGAGCCAAGTCATATGCGAAGATGCCCAAAGACGTTCCTAGTTCAGTTTCATCGTTTGGGAAGCGGTTATTGGCAATAAAGGGGTTGTTGCAGGTCAATGGTATTTCATTTATGACTGAGCATACACGCAGAGGTACAAAAATCTCGTTGGGAAAGGTATCATCTCAAGAAGTCGCCGTAGATGACAACACAAGTTCTGAAACAGTAACACTAGGGATGACTGATAGTTTCAATGCGGAAAGTGAAGTTTCTGCTTCATGTGAATGGCGGCAAACTCCCCCAGTTACTGCTCCTGACAGGCCGGAGAATGAGGTTATGCTCAGCGATACTTTAACAGGAAACACTTCAACTAAAAGAGGTACTAGTACGGATGAGCAGTACACGCCAGAATTAAGGCGAGAATTAATGGAAGAATTTGAGTTTGGGCTTTAGACTAAGCGAAACGGAAAAAAATCTCTGAACGATAGCGAAACTAGACAGAGTAAATATTCCCTGCCTAGTTTTTTTGATGTTTAATGTACCTCAGAAGACAAGAAACAAACAGGAGAAAATATAGCTTCTCACAAAGTTTGTTTCTTTATCCTCTGCGATTATATGGAGGGTGAAAATGTTGCAGTAATTCCTTCTCGATACGCTTGTGTTGGTAAGTAGGCATGAAGTATAGCCTGAGAGGTTTTCCTGCCTCAAAGTACTTCAAGACAAGGTGGTTGATTTTGCAGTTAGTACTCTGCCCGCCCTCATAGCAAGCCGCCGGAGTTATGAAACCGTAACTGCCGAAACGTGAATCGTTGAATCTCTGCCGAAGGTTGCACGTCTGACCAATATACAGAATGTTACCATT
>CALAUZ010000092.1 GCA_937892105.1 uncultured Fretibacterium sp.
GAAGCCGAACGATTAGCGAATTGCACGCGGGACACCTCTCCGGCATTGCGAACACTTCTTCCGCACCTGTCCTGGCTTCAGCGTCAACTCCCGTAATTTCCGGTATAATCTCAGCTGCTTTCCTCACAATAACAATGTCGCCTTTACGAATATCCTTGCGGGCTATATCATCAGCATTGTGAAGCCCTGCACGTGATACCTGGGTTCCTGCAAGCCTTACGGGTTCAAGGACTGCCACAGGTGTCAAAACTCCCGTCCTGCCTACAGAGATTATTATTTCCTTTAGCCTCGTCCGCGCTTCTTCAGGAGGGTACTTGTACGCAACTGCCCATCTTGGCGCATGTGATGTCGCTCCTATCTCAGCCCAGCGGGTAAGGTCATTCAGCTTCACGACAACGCCGTCCGTAACATAGCCCAGATTATAGCGTTCGTTCTGCCAATGCCGTATAAACTCCTTAACCCCGCCCATATCATCATACACACTGTAAGCCGTCTGGACAGGCAGGCCATGAGACGAAAGCCATTCCAGCGCACAACCCTGAGTTTTTACCCCGAATTTCTCAGCGTCAACAAGATAGTAAAGGAATATATCAAGCCCGCGTTCGGTGATAATTTTCCCGTCCTTCTGCCTTAAAGTTCCTGATGCAGCGTTTCTTGGGTTCGCAAAGAGCTTCTCGCCTTTGTTTTCACGCATGGCATTAACGGCGTTGAAACGTTCCCACGTCATAAGTACTTCGCCCCTTACTTCAACTCTTCCCGAAGGAGCATTCGCCAGTTTCTTTGGCACAGCGTCAACAAGCATGAGATTTTCCGTAACGTCCTCGCCGGTTCTGCCATTGCCCCTCGTAGCTCCTCGAACGAAAATACCGTCCTCATACACCAGTGAGACAGCAAGCCCGTCAATCTTCATCTCGCAGACGAAACCTTCAGCCTCAATACGCGCAAAGAAAGCCTCCAGTTCGTCAGGGGTGAAAACGTTATCGAGCGACATCATTGGGGTAACATGTTCAACCTTAGCGAATAATTCACTCGGAGAGCCTCCTATGGTCTGAGTTGGGGAATTTTTTCGGGCATACTGGGGATAATTCCGTTCAAGCTCCTTCAGTTCGCGAACAAGCAAATCGTATTCATCGTCTGAAATTTGAGGGCTGTCCTTGTCGTAATACAGTCCCGCATGATACTGCAATAGACTGTACAGCTCATTCATGCGGGCTTCAAATATATCCATGTTATGCCTTTGGTTTCATGGCAGGGAATAGAATAACATCACGGATTGAACGCGCACCCGTCAGGAACATTACTATCCTGTCCATTCCTATGCCCATTCCGCCTGTCGGGGGAAGTCCTGCCTCTATTGCGTTGATGAAGTCCTCGTCAAAAACATGTGCTTCATCATCACCCTCTGCCTTTTTGCGTGCCTGGTCTTCAAACCTTTCGCGCTGGTCTATGGGGTCATTGAGTTCGCTGAATGCGTTTGCAACTTCTTTCCCAAACATGAAAAGCTCGAAACGGTGAGTGTAATCGGGGTTTTCGGGGTCTCTTTTCGACAGCGGTGAAATCTCCGTAGGGTGTCCTAGAAGGAACGTAGGCTCAACAAGTTTCTCCTCGCCGAACGCCTCAAACAGAAGGTTCAATACTGCAAACCTGCTTTCATGCCCCGTCATCTCAGAACCTAATCCCTTCTGGCGGGCAATCTCTCTTGCTTCTTCGTCCGACTTCACTGCGTCAATGTCTACACCCGCATATTCCTTTACGGCTTCGCGCATTGTGATACGCTTGAAGGGTTTTGAGAGGTCAAGTTTAACGCCGTTCCATTCGATTTCAAGTGTACCGATGGCTTTAGCGGCATTGCGGATTAACTCTTCGGCAAGGTTCATCATGTCAACATAATTCGCATAAGGCCAATAAACCTCCATCATTGTGAACTCTGGATTATGCATAGTGTCAATGCCCTCATTCCTGAAGTTACGGCCAATTTCGTAGACCCTTCCCATCATTCCGACAACAAGACGCTTCAGGTACAATTCGACAGCAATCCTCATGTACATGTCAACGCCGAGAGCATTATGGAACGTCTTAAAGGGCCTTGCGTTTGCGCCGCCTGCAAGGACTGAGAGTATTGGGGTTTCAACTTCAAGTGTCCCATGAGCCTCAAGCGTTTCCCTGAACGATGATATTATTCGCGAACGTTTGCGGAAAACGTCCCTTATTTCAGGGTTAGCGATGAGATCCATGTATCTTTTGCGGTAACGTATCTCAGTGTCAGTGAGGCCATGCCATTTTTCGGGGAGGGGACGTATTGCCTTGCTGAGGAGTGTATAGCCTGTAACCATCACTGTAAGTTCGCCGCGTCTTGTCCTGCATGGGTGGCCGGTAATTCCGAGCCAGTCGCCGGTGTCAACCCACTTCTTGAGGAAATCGTAAGCCTTTTCACCGACAGTGTTAATCTGGAAGTAGAGCTGTATCCTTGATGTCTCGTCCGCAAGGTCAGCAAACGTAGCTTTGCCCTGCTTTCGGATAGTCATTACGCGGCCTGCTGTACTTAGGGTTACGTCCTGAGCTTCCTGTTCGGGCTGGAGGTAGTCATAATTTTCGCGGATTGAAGCGAGGGTATCTTTTCTGTCCCATGTCTCGTTGACGTAGGGATTGCAGCCTTCTTCAGAACGGAGGCGGAGTAATTTGTCTTTGCGCTGGCGGACTACTTCGTTGTCTTCGGTACTGAAGCCGTCCTGTAATATTTCATCTGGCATAAAGTTTTGCTCCTTTGTACAAATGAATTATGTCTGCTATATTTTACACGCTTAAACATTTTACGGAGGCTTTTTGGGAATGAATGAAGTGCTTGAACGCTTGAAGGTTTTGGGAATAGATTACGAACTTGAGGAACACGAGGCAGTCTTCACGATAGAGGCAATAATTGCGCTTGGCCTCAATAAAAGGGGAATGATGCCCGTAAATCTTTTTCTGCGGGACTATAAGGGGAAGCGTCATTTTCTTGTGATACATGACGGAGAGAAGCACACAGACCTGACGAAGTTACGGGAACAGATAGGTTGTACGAGGCTGAGTTTTGGTTCACCTGAGAGACTGATGAAGCATTTGGGATTAACGCCTGGTTCGGTCTCGCCGTTCGGACTAATCAACAACGCAAACCATGATGTCGAGCTTGTGATTAATGAGAGTATTCGCGGGTGTGAGAAGCTGGGTTTTCACCCGAACGTGAATACTGCGACGG
>CALAUZ010000093.1 GCA_937892105.1 uncultured Fretibacterium sp.
CAGTTCTTCCTACAGCAAGGAAAAAAGAAAGGAGAAAAAATATGACTAAAGCACCAATTATTGACAGGCTTGAACTTACTCGCAAGAAGTTCAGCAAAGTACAGGACGTTACTCCCTATGACGGTATCGAGGATTTCCCCGATACTGGCATTCATGGCGATACTTGCCCAAACTGCGGGCAGAATACTCTCCTCCATGAGAGCGGCTGTGCTAAATGCCCATCTTGCGGGTGGAGTGCTTGCGGTTAGGGGGGAGGTGATTGAACATGCTAGATACTATTTGCGGCATACTCGCATTGGCTCTAATTTGTATTAGCTTAGTCTTCTTTACTTTCTTCACGAAGGAGATATCGGAATGTCTCAAGGCTAAGGCTGACGAAATACGCGCTAGAGCTATGTTGCTCAGAGCCAAAGGCGATATTGAGGCTATCGACTTCATTGATGCGTTTGGCCTCAATATCAATCTCAGGAGCGTTATCAAGTACATTATCCGCGCTGGCCATAAGGACAGGGAAGATACCTTAACAGCCTTGCAGCTCGCTCAATGTTTCCTCAACCGAGAAATTCAGAGGGCTATGGAGGAGGCAGAATGCCCCTTTTAGCCCAACAAAATCACGAAAGGAGAACAATTCATGAACGTAACACTACTAACAACCCATGCCGCTATTAAGGACATGGAGAATTTTGCCGCTCTTGCCGCTCTCACTTGTCGCGATAATACCGACAAGGAGTACGTCCCCTCTAAAGTACTGGGACGTATCATCGAGCTAGGACATGAGAGCATTCTCGAACACATCAACCTGACTTACAGTGTCAAGGGGTTATCGCGTGCCTGCCTTCAGGAACTTGCAAGGCATAGGCATATCAGCCTAAGTGTGGAGAGTACGAGGCACACGCTGCGGAAGAAGCTCGCAGGTAGTTGGAAAGAACTAGATAGTCCATTGATTGGAAAGAAAGTGCCGCAATTTGAATTTAATGGGAAAAAATGGGATTTGCCTGCTTGGTTTATTGGTTTTTTGTGGGATACATCTAAAGAGTTACCCGACCTGCCCAATGATGAACTGAAGTACTACCTGCCGGAGTTCTGGCCTACCAACCTCATCATGACAGCCAACGTCAGAGCATTACGCCACATCATCAAACTGCGTACCTCCCCAAACGCGCTTAATGAGTTTCGCGTCCTCGCATACAGCCTGTACGAGGCTGTGCCGGAGGACTTCAAGTACCTGCTACAGGATTGCGTCTACAAGGAGGGTTAAGAATGCCTCATATTTTCACTGTCGATGATGATGATATCGCTATGCAAAACCTGCGTTCTCTAAAGTCTCTCAGATTAAAATACAATCTCACTCAAGAACAGCTCGGGAAAATTGCAGGTTGCTCTAGCACCGCCATCTATGTGTACGAGAATTTGCATCGCGTCCCGTCCCCAAAGATTTACAATGCCCTCGCTGCCTTCTTCCAATGGCCGGAATACTCTCATACTCCAAAGAACATTGAGATGGCAGAAAACTCAACTCTCAGTTTGGGTCTCGAAAACGAGGCACATAAAGTGCAAACATCAGAGAAAAAAGATGCTCACATACACTGTTCCATCTCTGGGAAGCTCCTTAATGACGTAAAAGACATCGCTGCCATAAAGGGTTGCACCGTCTCTGACATCATCATTAATCTCCTCGAAAACTATGTCAGCCCTTACTCCGACGCTATCAACTCTCTGCGGAAAATCAGAAACTCGTAAAGGAGGCTCACACTATGCCAAAACTATTCGACTTGGCTGTCGTTACTCGCGAATATGAGGATATTCGTGGCAACAAAAAAGCCGTCTGGGAGAACATTGGTTCTCTCATCGAAGGTAAAGACGGCAAGAAGTTCATCATGCTTAAAGCACACTTCAATCCTGCCGCTATTCAGCGAAGGGATGGTTCGGAATGTATCCTCGTCAGCTTGTTCACTCCAAAAGAAAAAGATAGCAATATCCCGTCTTCTTCTATCGACAACAGCTCTTACAGCGGATACTCATCTAATTCGGACAATCAGAACATGTCTTCAGGCAATCAGGTTTTCGATCCCGATATTCCATTCTAATCTTTCTGGCCGCTCTCTCTTTCTGGGGCGGCCTATCTTATTCCCTAAAAGGAGGGGTTCAAGTGCTAAAAGAATGTACCGTATATATTTGTGATTTTTGCGGAAAGGCGGAGTTAGCTCGCCCAATCTTGTACAGATACAATGAAACAACGGATGAACTCCCATACGGCTGGACTACTGGCAGAACAGATAGCGTACACTTCTGCCCTGCGTGTTCTAAAAAACTAAGTTCTTAAACACCTAATAAATCAACTAAATGTAAATGACGGCTTTACGTTGTCATTTCACTTTTCTGCATGTCTTTCGTGTCCGTTTACCTGACTTGTGATAAGATATTGGGTACATATAAATTTCGTCCCTAATATCCGCTTTTACTGTGGAAGGTAATCCGGATACTAGGGAGTGGCTGGGAGAATATTCATATTATCCTCTTCTTTCGTTATATTCTAGCACATCTTGAGGCTTTATGTTATCCCTCCTTGCCACTCTTCACTTTTACTTTGGAGGTTACTTTATGATTTTTAATAGTTTCAGCGACTTCGAGATACAAAAGCAGGTTCTTGACTTCATGCTATCCCATGAGTGCTATCCTGCTGACAACAACATTCTTATTCTTGACGGCTACATTCACAGGTACAAGCTAGAGGGCGACAAATCGGGTGAGTACTCAGGGGCTTACTGCATTCATTCCAACGGCCTTCCCGCCGGCTGGA
>CALAUZ010000094.1 GCA_937892105.1 uncultured Fretibacterium sp.
GTTATAGCAGCTGCTCCACGTAATACAATGTTCAGCCCGCAAGATCTTTTTTATTTAAATAAAATTGTCACCGGCCCGGAAGCAGCAAATTATATTGATATTCAAGCCCCAATAGAATTTAATGTGAGAATCGTCGCAAAAGCTAAAGGCAAAGCTATTCACGATACAACCGTCGTAATGTTAGACCGTCCGAGAAATGAAACTATACGCGATAAAGTCAGAGCTATGGGTGCGAGAATCAGATTAATCGGTGACGGTGATGTTTATGGAGCTTTGATGACCTGTTTAACTGGACATGAAACAGCAGATTTATTGCTGGGAATCGGCGGCTCTCCTGAAGCTGTTATTACTGCATGTGCCGTTAAATGTTTGGGCGGAAATATGCAATGTCAACCATATTTCAGAAATGATCAGGACGAGGAAAAAGCTAAGGCAAGGGGCTTAACTCGCGAAACAGTTTTAACGCTTGATGATTTAGTGAAGAGCGATAACGTATTTTTTGCAGCGGCCGGAGGTTCTGACGGAGATTTATTGAGAGGCGTTCATTATCACGGGACACATATTGAAACTTCATCAATGTGCATGAGAAGCAAAACCGGGACGATCCGTTATATTTCGGCTATACATTCACAAAAGAAGCTCGAAGAAATGGGCGACAATATCGAATACGATCCAAATGCTAACGAGGATAAATAAATTATGAATTTACTCAGCGCGCTTATAACTTGGCTAGTGGAAACTATCGGCAAAATGGGCTATACGGGAATTATATCGCTTATGTTTTTGGAGAGTTCATTTTTTCCGTTTCCGTCTGAAGTTGTTATGCCTCCTGCTGGTTATTTAGCCTGGAAGGGAGAAATGTCTTTGCCCTTAGTATTGCTGTCAGGTATTGCAGGCAGCCTTCTGGGTGCGCTGTTCAACTACTGGATAGCCGTAAAGTTAGGCCGCCCCTTCCTGCTGAAATACGGAAAATACTTCTTCGTCTCTCAAGAAAGCATAAACAAAGCAGATGATTTCTTCTCTAAGCATGGCCATGTAAGCACTCTTGTTGGAAGATTATTGCCAGTAATCCGCCAGTACATATCACTACCGGCAGGTATCGCACGAATGCCCATGAAGACTTTTACCCTTTTCACAACAATAGGAGCAGGAGCATGGGTATGTGTTTTGACGTTCGCGGGTTACACGCTTGGTGAACATCAGGATATGCTGAAGGAATATTTACACGTAATAACGCTCTCATGCATAGGACTTGCCGTGATTATTGCCGTTGGATATGTGCTAATTCTCAGGAGACGTAAGGGCAGGTCATGAGCGGAATACCTGGTGTAACGTTAAAAGGAATGGAGGCCCTCCCTGTTGAAGTTGAAGTAGAGATTACGGGAGGGCTTTTTGCGATAAGTATTGTTGGTATGCCTGACGTAGCAGTAAGAGAGTCAAAAGAGAGGGTTCGTGCCGCCTTGAGGTCTATGGACATAAACCTTAAAGGACGGATTTCCGTGAACCTCGCACCTGCCGATATACCCAAAGAAGGAGCACTCTTAGACCTTCCCATAGCACTTGGAATGATGATGGCAACAGGAGCATTGAAGCATTGTCCCAGAGCGTTATACATGGGAGAACTCGCGCTTGACGGCAGATTGCGGCGTGTCAGGGGAGCTGTTCCTGCCGCGTTCCTTGCGAGAAAGATGAATATTCCTCTTTACATTCCGGCCGAGAATGCAGGAGAAGTTGCGTTGGTGCAGGGTGTTGAAGCATATTGCGCTGATAACCTGTCAGAACTTGCCATGATGCTTACGGGTGAGGAAAAGCCAAGACCATTGCCGCCCGCATATATTCCTGACATCACCGGCAGCCCTAACCCTGACTTTTCGGACATAAAAGGTCAAATTCAGGCCAAACGAGCCGCAGAAATAGCCGCTGCAGGACATCACAATATTCTGCTGGTAGGTTCTCCAGGAAGCGGAAAGACAATGATAGCCAAAGCAATAGCCGGAATTTTGCCGCCATTGACGGACGATGAACTTGTAGAAACGCTTTTGGTGCGCAGTACGCTTGGAATGGAGACGAAACCGGGACGTGAAAGGCCGTTCAGGACTGTACATTTTACGGCAAGCACCGTATCAATCTGCGGTGGAGGAACAAACCTTAGACCTGGTGAAGTATCGCTTGCACACAGGGGGGTGTTGTTTCTCGATGAGTATACGGAATTTAGAAGGGATTTGACCGAGAGCCTTCGTGCCCCCATTGAGGACGGGGAAATCACGGTGAGCCGGGCTATGGGGACGGTGAAATATCCTGCCCGTGTACTGTTAGTGCTTGCGGCAAACCCATGCGCCTGCGGTTATGCTGGAGACCCTGTAACCCCATGCAAATGTTCAGCGATGGATATTGAGCGTTACAGAAGGAAGCTGTCAGGGCCTATAATGGACAGGATAGACTTGCAGATTAGCGTACCCAAACTAACGCCGGAAGAATTGCTGTCGTTCGGGAACAGAGGAAATCCGCCTGAAACAAGCGCGGCAATACGTGAGAGAGTGATACGAGCGAGGGACATTCAGGTTGAGAGGTGGCGGAAGTATGGTATCGTTTGCAACGCCGAACTGCCGGAAAAACTCGTGCAGAACTGTTTAACGCTTGATGATGACAACAGGAAGTATCTTGCGTTGATGGCGACAAAACTGAACCTTTCTGGAAGGGGATTGAGCAGAGTGCTGAAGGTTTCGAGGACGATAGCGGATCTTGCTGGCGAGGAAAATATTGGTCGGAAACACCTTGCTGAAGCCATGATGTACAGACAGATTTACGGAAGGGGATAGAATTTTGCCCCCCGTTCTGAGAATGACGGAGGGCATGAAGCCTGCTAGTCGTTAATCGTAATCTTCCTGCGCTTCCCGCGCCTTTTTCATGCTTTCGGTTATGAACACCCAGCCTGCTCCCAAGAAAAACCCGAGCATTGTGCCGATCATCATTATTTGCCCACGTTTGGGCTTGTATTTCCAATCTGGGGGTGTTGCTTTGTCCACGATTGACAGAGTTGACAGATCACTGGCTTCACTGAGTTTCGCATTCTCGTACTGCCTGAGCATTAACTCATATTTCGCGTTTGCAAATCTCAATGCCCTGACATAACGCTGATACTCCACTCCAAGTTCAGGAACACGCCCGATTGATGAGAGAAGGTCTCCAGATAGCACGCCTGTACGCCTCTGCTCCTCCTCAAGCCTGCGTAATTCCTTGTTCATCGCCTCAAGCTGGGATTGTGCAAGCCTGAGCTGAGGATTATCCTTTCGGGCGTAACTTCTCAATGAGGAAACTTCAACATTCTTTGTCGCTATCTGACTTCTGAGCTGCGCAATGGAGGCTATGAGTGTCTCTGTCTGTTTCTCAAGTGCTATAACTCCGCTGGACTGCTGGTAATTCATCATATCTTCTTCGGCCTGGTTGAGTTCCTGCTGTGCCTGTATGAGCTGGTTCTCAAAGAATGACCTTTGTTCTATTGCTTTTTGAACAGCAATTTCCTGCATTTTCTTCTGTAGTTCATCGACAAACGCGTTTGCTATGTCAGCCGCCTCAACAGGGTCTTTGTGAATGTATGCTACGGAAACGATACCGCTCTTGGTATCTTCGTTAGCTTCAAGTACTGCCAGCACACTTTTTCTAGCGTTAAGGCGTATATCTTCGGATAGTTCTTCCATGAGATGAAACTTGTCGATTATGGCATCAACCACAGAATCACCTTTCATTATTTCAACCATCGTTGCCCCTGACGTTGACATGCCGGGAAGACCAACAAAATCCGCAAGCCCTCCAAGCTGTGCGGCAATCCCCGCCATTCTTACAGAAACGCTCTGTGGCGGCAATACTCTGCATTCAGCCCTGTACGTAAACGGTGTGAGGAAAGCATATGCAGTAGCAACAGCACCGAATAAGAACGTTATCAGAAATATGAAGCCCTTTCTTCTCCAGAGATCTTTGCATACTTCGATAAGATCTATTTCCACTTCGTCATCATCATAACGATGATCTGGCATGTGTGAATCAAATCCCTTCACGTGTATTTTTCAGGCTGATTATAGCATTAGGCTTCATAAAGCACACGGATACATGCATCACTCAGTGCCTTTAAGCTCGAAACCTGACGTTCCGCCGGCAAACCGGAAACCTCATACGCCAGTGGAAGCTCCGTACAGCCCATAGTAACAGGAACATCGCGCTCACGCCATAATTCCTGCACAACATCATGCATAACTTCCCCAGCTGTCTTCATGTCCCCTGCTTTGACGAGCCTCACACATGACTGCACCTTGTCCTGCTGTTCATGCGAAGGTCTGAGAAAGTGATACTGCATTTTCTCGGCACATTCAGGGTAAATCATGCTCTTCTGTGTCCCATCGGTTGCTAGAAGCCAGGAACAATTACCCTTGCTCAATTCCTTTGCGGCTGACACTGTGGCTTCAACGATATGTACCAACGGAACTGGCAATTCATCTCTAAAGCGGTCAATGAAGTAGTGCGCCGTGTTACACGGGACTGCGAGGACATCTGCTCCCCATTCTGCGAGCTGAAACAAATTCCTGCGTATAACAGGCAGCGGATCAGGGCCAATTCCCATTAAGCCATCGCTTCTGTCGGGGGTATCCGGATCAGACAGCATAATTATATGGGGGTGCTGACTGTCATTTTTCGCGGGGCAGCCGCGGGCTAGTATGCGGAGAAATTCTGCGCAGGCTGCCGGCCCCATTCCTCCTAGTACTCCGAGTGTCTTTGCTGGTCGTGAAGGCATAACACAATCCTCCTTTATTTTAATGCTTGATTTAATTTGTGAATGGACTAAAATTTCTATTATCATAATACTACCACATTTTCAGAAGGGAGAAAAAATCCATGTATTCATTTCTTGGCGGTCTCGTAATTCTCATACTGGGCTACATGATTTACGGCGCGATTGTCAATAAGATTTTTGGGCCGGACGACAGGCAGACACCTTGCGTTGCGCACCCAGACGGCGTTGACTTCGTACCCATCTCTGCGGGAAAAGCATTCCTCATTCAGCTCCTCAACATCGCAGGTCTAGGACCAATATTCGGAGCTTTGACCGGCGCAATCTGGGGGCCTCAGGTCTATCTCTGGATAGTATTCGGTACAATCTTTGCCGGTGCTGTCCATGATTACCTCGTTGGAATGCTCTCAATGAGGAATGACGGCGCAAGCGTCTCGGAGATTACGGGCAAATATCTTGGAGGCTTCATGCTTCAGGTTATGCGGCTGTTCAGCGTTGTGCTTCTCGTAATGGTCGGCGTTGTCTTCATGGTAGGGCCTGCCGGACTTCTCGCTCTCATGCTCACTCAGGGGACAAGCGGTGCTGTAGGTGCGGCTGGCGGTGCTCCTGCTGTATTCATGGGTTACGGCGCGGCTGACTGGACGAAAATACTGACAGTCATAATCCTCGTATACTACTTCCTTGCAACGCTTCTTCCCATCGACAAGGTTATCGGCAAAATCTATCCTCTTTTCGGATTATGCTTGATCTTCATGGCCATCGGTATCGGCGGCGTTACGGTCTATAATCACGTTCAGGGAACAAAACCGATGATAGAGCTTTGGGAAGGTCTCTATAACATGCACCCTAAAGCTGACACAATGCCCATTTGGCCTCTTATGTTCATAACGGTGGCCTGCGGTGCAATTTCCGGCTTCCACGCAACACAGTCCCCAATGATGGCACGCTGCTTAACGTCAGAACGTCAGGGGCGTTTCGTGTTCTACGGAGCAATGGTGGCAGAGGGAATTATCGCGCTCATCTGGGCTTCAGCAGGCATAGCATTCTACAACGCAACGGACGGCGGTTTCTCAACGGCTGGACTTCTTGCAGTTGGCGGCGGAAACTCAACAAGCGTCTACCAGATTTCAGTTGGACTTCTTGGGCCTATAGGAAGCATTCTTGCACTTCTCGGCGTTGTTGCCTGCCCGATTACGTCAGGCGATACGGCGTTCAGAAGCGCACGTCTTACACTTGCTGACTGGTTCAAGATTGACCAGAAGGGATTTGCTCCCAGACTTGCACTTGCTCTCCCGTTATTGGCGGCAGGGTATGCGATTTCCTTCCTTGATTACGGCATAGTGTGGCGTTACTTCTCATGGTCAAACCAGACACTTGCAATGATAGCGTTATGGGCAGGAGCTGTTTACCTTTGCAGGAACGTTGGAGCAGGAAAAGCCTTCATTGCGGCGATACCGGCTGCATTCATGTCGGCGGTAAGCGTAACATACTTCTGCATCGCCCCTGAATGCTACCTTATGCTTCCGAGAATGACGGCTTACGGAATTGGCATAGCGGTTGCAGTACTGTTCTTCGCGATTTACTGGGTAAGGGTGTATTCGCCTGAGAGCAAGAAGGCATAGCGTCATGAAGAAGGTAATACATGTTGAGGGTATGGGGTGCCAGAACTGCGTTAAACACGTCAAGGAAGCACTCGAAGGACTTGACGGGGTGTCAGGAGCTGAAGTGAGCCTTGAGACCAATACGGCAGTGATAACACTCACTA
This sequence comes from uncultured Fretibacterium sp., assembly GCA_937892105.1. The sequence continues at coordinate 6,549 of CALAUZ010000094.1, forward strand.
AAGATGTTGCGGATACTGCGATAGTGGCGGCGGTTGACGAAGCTGGCTACGATGTCGCAAAGATAGAAGCGGCGTAAACGTTTCAGGACAGTAAAACATCAACGGGCTGTGTGAAATATCACGGCTCGTTTTTTTGTGTATGTTATAATCTTCCACGTTGCAAATATCGCATGACTTAGGCATTAAACGTTTTATACGGCCTTCGTTCAGCGTAAGGAGGAAAATAATTCACCATGTATGCAGTAATCGAGACAGGCGGAAAACAGTACCGGGCAAGCGTGGGCGACAAGTTCAGGGTTGAGAAGCTGCCCGGCGAAACCAGCACAGAAATAATCTTCGACAAAATTCTTGCAGTCGGCGGAGAAGGAACAGAAACAAAGTTCGGAAATCCCTACATCACGGGCGCAAGAGTTACGGCTGAAATCGTGAAGCAGGCACGCGCAGATAAAGTGCTGGTGTTCAAGTACAAGAGCAAGAAGAATATCCGCAAAATGCAGGGACACAGGCAGTATTTCACCGAAGTCGTAATCAGGAACATAGAGGCATAAATCAATTCGGAGGTAAATCAACATGGCACATAAAAAAGGTCAGGGCAGCTCAACTAACGGACGCGACAGTCAGCCCAAATACAGAGGCATAAAAGTTTACGCAGGCCAGGAAGTTCCGGCAGGAAGCATTCTCGTAAGGCAGTGCGGCACAAAGGTTCACCCGGGTAAACATGTAGGTCTGGGCAGGGACTTTACACTTTTCGCGCTCGTAACTGGAAAGGTCAATTACCACAAGAAGCTGGGCCGTAAGTTCGTATCAGTCGAACCTATGGGAGCAGCAGAATAGACATTATCGCCTAACGCCCCTGAGACATGGGGCAAATTTTTTTATTAAGGACATGAAATTCACAGACACAGCAGAAATTTACGTTAAAGCAGGACGGGGAGGAAACGGCGCACTCAGCTTCAGGCGCGAAAAATTCGTCCCCAAAGGAGGCCCTGACGGTGGAGACGGCGGAAAGGGCGGAGATGTCATCATTGAGGCGGCAGGAGGCATCGTTACCCTTGCGGACTTCGAGTACGACAGACGCTTTCAGGCAGGACATGCCGGTCATGGTTCAGGGGCAATGCGTACAGGCTCAAACGGTGAAGACCTCGTAATACGCGTGCCATGCGGGACATTAATCCGTGAAGCAGGAGATACCAAAATACTTGCCGATCTCACAGAGCCAGGCCAAAGATACATTGCCGCACATGGCGGAAAGGGCGGCAGGGGAAATTCCCACTTCGCCACATCATCGAGACGCGCGCCTAAATTCGCGGAAAAAGGAGACCCGGGCGAGGAAAAAGCATTGACGCTTGAACTTAAACTGATTGCCGATGTCGGTCTTGCAGGTTTCCCGAACGCAGGAAAATCAAGCATACTCTCGGCAATAAGCGGCGCAAAACCCAAAGTCGCAGGTTATCCATTCACTACATTGTCGCCAAATCTCGGAGTTCTTGCCGTTGATGACGCACAAGTCGTAATCGCTGACCTTCCTGGCCTCATTGAGGGAGCGCATGAGGGAAAAGGATTAGGGTTGCAGTTTTTGCGGCACGTTGAGAGGACGAGGATTTTGCTTCACGTTATAGACCTTTCACAGCCTGACCCTGTAGGGACGTTTCGCGCTTTGATTAACGAGTTCAGGGAGTACGGTGCAGGACTTGACGGGAGACCTTGCATTGTAATAGGGAACAAGATAGACATTGCCGGAACTGAGGAAAACTCAAAATTACTCCGTGATGAGGCGGAAAAATTATCGCTACCATACATGGCCGTAAGCGCAGTTTTCGGCATAAACATTCCAGAATTGATAAAGGCAGTTGCAGACCTCGTAAGAAAGACACCGGCATTGCCCCCTCAATATGACCACAACGAGATTATAGAGCTTCCAATGCGAAAATCATCGGGCAGGACATCTCGCGAACCAGTCAGCATAATCCGGCAGTCAGACGGCAGCTTCAGGGTTGAGCATGAATACTTCGAGAAGTCAGTTGCACGCATAAACTTTGAACATGAGGACGCTCTCCAGAAGTTCGCAAGACTCTTGAAGGCTTTAAGCGTTGAGGAAGCACTTGAAGCGGCAGGAGCAAGGGAAGGCGACAAGGTATATATTGGCGATGTCGAGTTTGACTTTGAGCCAGACACGGTAACGTAGGCCATGAAAACTGGGATAATGGGCGGAACATTTGACCCCATACATTACGGGCATTTACTGGCTGCTGAGGAGGCGCGGCGCAATCTTGGAATTGACAGGCTTATATTCGTGCCTACAGGAGACCCTCCATACAAGAGAGATCATCATATTACTCCGGCTGAAGACAGGTACGCAATGACGCTTCTTGCTACGGCTGGAGTGCATGAATATTCCGTGTCGAGAATGGAGATTGACAGGAAGGACGACACTCACACTATAGACACTCTCAGGGAATTTATAATATCAGGCATAAGGCCGGAAGATTTATACTTCATAACGGGGCTTGACGCAATGTTGTCGATAACGTCATGGTTTGAGTATGAGAAAATACCGGAATTATGCACGCTTGTTACAGCAAGAAGACCAGGCTACCCTGTCAGCGGAATAGAAACCTTGCCCGTATTCATACGTGATAAGCTAAAATATATAGAGATTCCGCAGTTCGCAATATCCAGCACAGAGATACGCGAACGTGCGCGGGACGGGAGAGGTATAAGGTTTCTTGTGCCTCATCTTGTCGAGATATATATAGAGTCCAACAATCTCTACAAAAACTT
>CALAUZ010000095.1 GCA_937892105.1 uncultured Fretibacterium sp.
TTTCGTACTGCTCGATTGCATCGCATGTCGCTTCATAATTCAGGCTCGCAAGCCCGTTCTCCTTGATATACTTTATCGCTCGTATCTTGTTGTCCTCTCCGTGTACGTGTTCCCAAATGGCTACGAAATTCACTCCGCTTTCTCGCGCCAGTTCAGCCTCCTTCCTGTACATCTGGGAAATTCCATACGTCTTTCCCCATCTCGCACTGTTATCCGGCTCTAGCTCATTTTGCCTACCCATCAGCAGAAGTGCACACTTCCATAACAGGTCGTACACTCGTCCTAACGATGATTGCTTGTTCGAGCCCGTTTCGTCTTCTGCCATATCATCTTCAATTATGCTCAGCAAATGACGGATATCTACTATCCTGTCCTCGCATTCGCTGTACTCCATATCTTCCGCTTCCGTCATCTTTTCTATGCACCCATTCCATACTTTCCCCTGACTAAAACGTCCAGGCTCCCTTCTAGGCTGTCCATAAAGAACACTCGGTGTAACTTCACTGATAACTCCATGCGCTTCTTAGCTTGATATGCTGGGGTCTTCCGCCTCACAAAAAGCACTATCGCCCTTAATGCCTTTTTCATTCCTCTTGCTCCTCTCTTAAGTAAAAAAATATCAGCAATATTTTTTTACTGCTGATACTTCTTTGGCTGAAAATTTTTTTCGATACACTATTTCACGGCTCTTTCTTCTCGCAACCATGATGGCAGTTTCCCGTAAGTCTTCCTGTAGTATCGCAAGTCATCTCTCCTGTCCGCATATCCAACGTAGCTATGTCCGCTTATCTCTGTCCTGAATTTCTCTACTCCTCCCTCTAGGCTAAACTCTGCTGGATAGGTTCCTCCCCATGCGTATATCTTTGCTTTGAGCTTCAACCTTGGTGAGCCTTTGTACAATATGTAGCATGGCACCGATACATCTCCTTCTCTATACGCTCCATACCATTCGCCTGGTTTTAGCTCAATTATTGCTTCGCTCGCATCTAATGATGTCATCTTCTTTTCCTCCTTTGCCTTGTTACGATATCGTGAAACGATGCGCTTCTACCGCTTTCATGTAGTCTGCATACATTTCTGCGTGGTCCGCCTTGAACGTCTTACTGTCGAAACGCTGCTGTACGTAACTCGTGTACGATACTCGATATTTCCCTACCAGTATCCTGTCCACTCCTCGTTTCACCAACACCGCTTTTACTTTGTCTTTTAGCGTCTCTATCTCCGCAACGATTGCGGCCTGTTCCGCCTCTAGCCCTTTAATCCTCTCGATTGTTGCTGTCAGTTCTTCCTGTCACATTACTTTTCACTCCTTACGCTACCATCAGTGTCAGGAAACCCTTACGAAATCCGTTCTCGTCTACAAAGCTGTCCGATACCTTATCGGGGGTCATCGTTGACGCGTCCAACGTATGAAGCTCTATCGTTCGGTCATCTCTCAGCTTCCTTACCACTACGTCAAA
>CALAUZ010000096.1 GCA_937892105.1 uncultured Fretibacterium sp.
TTTTTCCTGATTTAGACAACGCTATTTTTGCAGCTTTTCAAATGTGGTGAGTATAATCTGGCGTTGCAGACACCTTTTTCGTAGTACTTAATCGTACTTAAGCTCATTCCTACACGCTGAGCCAGCTTTTTCTGTGTAAGGGCATGCTTCTTCCTGTAGTTTTTCAATATTTCAGAGATATTCGAAATCTCTCGAGAAATTCCGAGGAGCATGCTTACCGGACAGCCAAAAGCTTCAGCAAGCTTTGAAATCGTATTCAGGCGTGGATTCGTCTTGTTGTTCTTTATTCGGCTGATAGTCGTTGTGCTGACATCAGAACGAAATGATAATTCTTCCTGCGTCCAGTTAAGCATTGAGCAGGCAAGCACAATAATTTCCGACAAGTGACTCGTCGATTTCCCGATCTGGGTTATTTCAGATTGATTAAGTTTTCGGTCTTCGGGTACTCTCTTCCACATAATTTTCCTCCGTTCTCCTGGCGGAAACAGAACGAAGGATGTGTGCGGAGGAGGGAGTTATTGAGGGGTGGGGTAACCTGCGAGGCTGAGTACGCCCAGGCTCTTTTTCTCAAAACAAGAAGCCGAGACGATCAGAAATAGCCACAGAAAATCTGTAACTATTCCCGATTGTCTCGGCTTCCGTCACTCGGTTTCCAAGCCGTGCGCTAGGCTCGCTGACACTCGTAATCCGTACTTGCCGCTGGTTACTTCATGTGCTCCGATGTGAAAATTTTGTTTGCTTTAGGCGTAGCATAATTTCGGTGGAATGTTATCCGAAAAAGCTACGCTCACATCGCATGGTTCCCTAGACTGATGGTGTTCCTGGATTTTTTAGCTTATTTCTTGTTGTGTTTTGTCGTGATAGGGGTAATAATCTGACTTATAAGACCTTCCATGCTCAAGAATCCTTCTTTGCCTTGAAGAATGACTCTGTCACCGTTTCTTATGCAAGTCAAAAGTCTGCCACCTTCATCCGTCAAAATGTCATGTTTCGTAATCATTAACTATACCTCTTTAACCTTTTATGTATTTAATATTTCAAATATGATTTAATTATATCTCATTTATGTTTCTTTTTAAGCAAAAAATTTCTCCAGATTATTTGTCCCCGTCAACCTTTCAACTCGCTGCGTCTCATCCGGGTGATTATGTAAGAACACTGCGATTTTTTTGAACCAGGGATAATATTCAGAGACCATTGAATCTGCGTCAATCATTTCAACTGCGCTTTCACATTCAGACAAACTTTTCGCAGCAGCATAGGCTTCAATCGCAGGGATGGCTTTGCGTTCTGCGTCGTTCACCATGTAATCAAGAATCTGGCCAAGTACGTCAAAATAGTCATTCTGATGGTATAAATCGCCGACAATCAGCTTCAATGTTTCCTCTGGTAATAATTTCTGTCGATGCTCTCCCTTTAGACCATAACTGCGACTTCCGTCATAATGCGTTACGATAACATCACCCATGCTGACGGTGCTGTTTATGACCAAGGTGCGAGTTCTGAATTCCTCAAGCTTGTTTTTCATTCGAATCGTATTTCCGGCCATATCAACGTTTAACACGCCCCTGATTACAGAGATCCATTCATCGACAGTTACTCTGTCGGTTTCTCCCGACATTTCAGCACGCATTATTGGCTCGCCAATACTCATGAAAAGCCACTGGCATGTCTGAGCATCAGAGAGGTTCAAAGATCCGTTGAACCAGTCGCTGATAAACGGGAAATTTTCACGGTCTAAAGCCGCCATGATCAGATTACACACGATGGGTGCGTCGTTGTCAGGAATTACGACACGCTTTCCCTGCTTGAAGTCTGAAACTTTGCGTAATGCGATATGCTCAATGACGAAGGACATTTTGTTCCTCAAATTTCTAATGTAGCTTTCCTCATCAACAGGATCGATTTCGTTGATCTTAATGATTTCGTTGTAAATCGTTGTTGCATTCATTGTCTCTGTAACTCCTTTTCAAAAATTTAATAAGGATATTACCGCGAATGTGCGCTAAATAACAGGAAGCAAAAAATCGAATTTTGATTCCGATATAATCAATAACCTAATGATTGATATTAAAGTGCCTCTCACAAGAGGCGCATGTGTCGGTAAACCTTCATGAAAGGAAATTGATAGACTGCTTTTCATTTAAATATGCGGCGTTTAGGCTTTTTATTCTAATCCTTGCAGACACAGTTGAGACATTAAATGTTTCCGAAACCATCGTTACAAAGGAATCATCGTTCCAAGGCCTTTGGGCTTTGTAGTCATCAAGCAGCATGTACACGGCAGCTTTGGGCATAAGAACCGCCGCGCTAAAGTACTTGGCCTGGTGTTCAATCCATTCAATGTCGGTTTCAAACTGTCGATGCATATTAACGTCGGCTTTAATGTTTTTATCTCTGCAAAAAGTACTACATATATTGCTGTGATATTCTTCATCGTCACCAAAAGAGAACAAAATTTGACGTGGATTATAGTTGTGAAAATAATATTCAGGATGAAAAATACCGTGTCCAGTTTCGTGAGCCACTGTCGAACGAAAAGCATGTTCTTTGTCTATAATACGATTATCAATAACAATGGTGTTAGCTTCCACAGGTTCTTCGCCAGCTCTGCCTGTCGCGGGATCATAATCAAGAATCAACGAATCCTGAAAGACCATTTTTCCCCATATAAATCCATTGTGCGACAAGTGCGTATAATGAATATTGAAGCCAATATACAATTCTGCAAAATCTTCGATATCTATAGCCTGTGGTTCAGAAAGAAGTTCAGGCTTGTACGCACTGAGTAATTCTTCCGCGTAGGCATCAATTTCACTATCACGTAAAATCGGAACTTTTCTTTTATTTCTCCTGATTCTTATCACAACGTTTCTCCCTTCTTGCGTTTTTTTAAATCTTCAACTAGTCTAATCCAATCTTGCTCATCCGCATCCATATCTCTCATGGTTCGTAAAGCTGACATAACGTAGTCACGTTCGACTATATAATTAGTAAAATCTTGAGGAACTGCCACGTTTTTACCCTTATAAGACTCGGCGGCTTTATTGTACATTTGCGCTGACTCTTCAGGAGACATTTCAAGAAAATTTTTCAGTGCCTCAAGCCTGTCGACTGTAAACGCACAGCGATGGCCCTTCTCGACTTCGCTATAGAACTGCGGAGATATCCCTATTGCGAAAGCGGTCTTACGAAGAGACTGTCGCCTTGCCTTACGTATTGATTCAATGTATTCACCGAAGCTCATTCCTGCTGAACTCATAGTTGCTCACCTCTTTCGTTTAATTTCTTCAAGTTTTAACTTGATGATTGATATTATAACACAGCATATATAAACTGTCAAGCGTTTGGTTTTTATTTAAGCAATGAAAAGTCCTAACACTTGCCAGTTGTTTAAAAGTAATATACTATAAGAACTTGCCGACGCAAGTATTCAAGAAAAGAACGGAACTTTAGGAGAGAGGAACTTATACAACTTTTATATTTACACACAGTACATGTAAATCTATAATAAGCTAGCATAAATCATGGAAAAATTAAACTGCGTAATTGAACGAATAACTTATCACAACGACCAAAACGGCTATTCAGTTATCAAGGTTTCGGCCAAGGGCTATTCTGACATCATTGCCGCTGTAGGTGTGATGCCGGAAGCCCATGTCGGTTCTGTCTTTAATCTCTACGGTTACTGGAAGAATGATCCGAAGTACGGACAGCAATTTGTTTTCCAGAAATGCGAGGAGACTCTGCCGGCGACGATTAACGGGATTCAAAAATATCTCGGTAGCGGCTTGATTAAAGGCATAGGCCCGGTTTACGCTGGCAGGATCGTTAAGGTTTTCGGTGAGAAGACCCTAGATGTGCTTGACAATACTCCTGACCGCCTGTCCGAAGTCCCTGGCATCGGGCCGAAACGAATCGATAAAATCAAGAAGAGCTGGGTTGAACAGAAGGAAATTAAAAATATCATGTTGTTTTTGCAATCCCACGATGTCAGCACCTCCCTAGCTACAAAGATTTACAAACAGTACGGGGATCAATCGATTGATATCGTAACCGCAAATCCTTACCGCCTCGCCGATGAAATTTGGGGAATAGGCTTCAAAACAGCAGACACAATCGCTAAAAAACTTGGCTTCGGACATGAAAGATTTGAACGACTTCGCAGCGGAATCTTTTACACATTGAACAAGTTATCGGAACTTGGACATTGTTTCGCTTACAGGCCTGAACTGCTCAAGGCTGGAGCAGAATTGCTGGAAGTCGAGCAGGACGCGCTTGCAAAAACTCTCGATGCTATGATGTCGGCAAATGATTTAATCAGTGAAGCTGGGAAAGTATCAATGTCCGTGAATGCCTCAGACCCCGTCAGCTTATTCTCGCCAGAAGTTGAGGCAACAACAGCTATTTACTTACCTGTGTTCTATTACTCCGAAGTCGGGACAGCAAACCGGCTGCTCAAACTTTTAGCTACTACGCGTACACGCCATATCAACATGACCGGAGTTAATGCTTGGGCAACAGTTGATTCAAATGCGATTCATTACGACGAGACACAGTTAAAAGCAATCGAAGCCGCACTGGAGAATAAGGTATTGGTTCTCACTGGCGGCCCCGGTACGGGCAAGACGACGACAACATTGGGAATAATCCGTGCTTATCGTGAATCTGGCGCAAGGATTCTGCTTGCTGCTCCAACTGGCAGAGCGGCAAAAAGAATGTCCGAAGTTACGAAAATGGAAGCGAAAACAATTCACCGTCTTCTCGAAATGAAGCCGCCGCAAGGATTTCAAAGAAACGAGGAGAATCCGTTAGTCGGCGATGTGTTAATCGTTGATGAATGCTCGATGATTGACGTGATTTTGATGAACAGCTTACTGAAAGCCGTACCGGATAACATGACTTTAATTTTAGTTGGTGATGTGGATCAGCTACCATCTGTAGGAGCAGGGAAAGTGTTGTCTGATATTATCGCATCTGGAGCTGTCCCTGTCGTTAAACTTGAGAAAATTTTCCGTCAGGCACAGAAGAGCAGAATCGTTACAAATGCCCATAAAATTAATCACGGTGAGATGCCCTACTTGACTGATAGGAACTCGGATTTTCTGTTTGCGGATGCCGGCGCGAGTGTCGCTGTTAATAATTCGAATGCTAGTTCAGGAGCAGACGGTGCAAACGACGAGGGTGAAGAAGATACCTCGGCTATTCGTAGCGAACGTGCAGCGGATAAGATTCTGTGGTTATGCACAAATTATTTGCCGAAACAGTGCCGGATTAAGCCGGAAGATATTCAAGTCTTAACGCCTATGAGGCGGGGGGCTGTCGGTTCAGCGAATCTTAATCAGCGTCTTCAAGCGGCTGTAAATCCCGAGGGAGTTTCATTAAAACGTGCCGGAATAGATTACCGAATTGGTGATAAAGTCATGCAGATTAGGAACAATTATGTGAAAGCAGTCTTTAACGGGGACATTGGCTTCGTCTCCGCAGTCAATACGGAAGACAGTGAGCTGACCGTAGAATTTGATGAGCGTACCGTAACTTATGACATCTCGGAACTTGAAGAGCTGGTTTTAGCCTACGCAACGACAATTCATAAATCCCAAGGCAGCGAATTCCCTTACGTTGTCATGCCGCTGATGATGAGCCACTACATGATGCTACAACGGAATTTATTGTACACTGGCGTAACCCGGGCCAAGAAAGGATTAATTTTGGTCGGCGAGAAGAAGGCTGTGTATATTGCGGTCAAGAATAACAAGATCGTTGAACGGAACACGAGACTGGCGGAGAGGTTGAAGAAGCTATAATTATGCTAGAATAGATTCAACAATAATCAATAGAAAGGAGCTTAAAATCGAAATGCCAGCAGAACGTCTAAACCCACTAAGCAGCGTCATGTTCTCATGTTTGTTCAAGGACATGGGGTCAAAGGCAGCAATGCTTGAACTTCTTAACTCGATTCTCTCAGAGGTTGGCTAAGAACCCGTTGAGGAAATCTTAGACATCAAGAGCGAATATTCCCTCATAGCTGAAGGCGTAGGCATGAAATTTGGCCGAATTGATGTCATGGTGAGAACGAAGTCGGGGAGCATTTTCGATATTGAGGTTCAAATCGCTAAGGATGCAATGACGAATAGGGCTATTTTCTACGGCTCACGCATTATTTCAAGTGAATTTAAATCTGGTCAGGATTATAAAGACATGCCCCATGTGCGCTGTATAAATATTTTGGACTTCCTTGTCAGGGAAGATAATAATGACTTAATTCAACCGGTCAGCATGATGTTCGAGAAAGAGCTCATAAGGGAAGCTACCGATATATTTAAGATTTATCATATTCAAATGCCGATCTTCAGGGAAAGATTCAAGACGCTGGAATCTGTGAAGGACAACAAATTTCACACATGGCTGTATTTATTTGCCAACGGTTATAAAGACGAGGAGGAGATGAACATGCTTGCAGGAATGTCCGAGGGGCTGAAAAATTTTGCACAGAAATATAATGTCGCTATTAACGATCCGAATTTAGTTAGGCTTTACCGCTTAGAACAAGATGCGATAAGGGATGAGAAGTCAAGAATGGCCTACGCTGTCCAGCATGCAGTTCAGCACGCACAACAAGAGACTAATCGTGAACATGCCATGAAAATGAAGGCCAAGGGGTATCCGCATTCTGACATTGCTGAAATAACGGGGCTTTCGGTTAGTGAAATTGCGGGATTATAAACAGAATGAAACCATACGGTCATTATTGTAAAATCTGTGGTCGGAGAAGGGCTAATGAGAAATTCAGCGGCTCTGGTCATGCCGCACACATTTGTAAGGATTGTGCGAGGTTGCCGATTGAAAAGCGTAACGAACTTCAGACTTTGACAAGAATTGAGAAGCTTTCCTTCAGGCTTAATCATGAACAGTGTTTATGGCTGGAGAAGAAGCGCAGGGACAAACGTGAAGAAGTTCGGGAGTCGGCTGAGTTGGCTTACGAGATGAGATTTCCTGAGCAGCAACGAGACTGCAAACAACCTGATGATGAACAGGAGATGCCGGAAGCTGCATTTGAAGAGCCTCTTGAAATTACCGTTCAGCTATCAGATATTATCAATGCTGTAGAAATGACATACGGCGATCTCGAATACTTCCTGGACAAGAATACAGGGGAGATAATTTCCTCGGATGATATTATGTTTGATAAAGAACTTGCTGACCAATTAGATGCGCATGGATTTTTCAAACTGCCGAGAACTTTCGGGATTCACAGGACGATGGTTAAATTCGTGAAAACATTACCTGAAGATTTTCAGGAGAAATTGAATTCTGTCCTGAAAGGAAAAGGCATAGTCAGCAGGTTCAGAGAGATGCTTCTTCAGCTCGGAATTGAACATTAGTGGCATGCTTATAAAGAATCAGCTTACAGGCAGAAGGCTATAGAATGGTGCGAGGAGAACGGAATTAAATATGAGTGACGCAATGATTTTAATGTTTATATTCTCGGGAGCGATACTTCTTTACGCTCTGCTCTTGGCCTGGACGAAGGATATAGGGCTCATCAGACGAAGCTATGGCGCAAAAATTAAGGACAGAAAAGTTTATGCTGTTCAGTTCGCTAAAGTTCTAGCATTAACGGCTATCGCTCCGGCATTGGCTGGCTTGGCCGGATTCGTAACCGAGAATGCGCTGTGTTTTGGACTTATATTCATTATCAGCCTCATTACCTTTATAATTATTGGCATTAAGTTGTTTATGAAGGAGTGTTAGGATGAAAATTTTAATAGCATCGGATATTCACGGCTCGGCATTTTACTGCCGGAAACTTGTAGAAGCCGTAAGCAGAGAAAACCCTAAGAAAATCTTATTACTTGGAGACATTCTTTATCATGGGCCAAGAAACGCACTGCCAGAAGAATACAATCCTCAAGCTGTGTCTGAAATGCTTAATGCGCTGAACAAGACAATCAAAATTTTATGTGTCAGAGGCAACTGTGATTCAGAAGTCGATCAAATGATGCTTGAATTTCCGATCATGGCTGAATATTGTCTGCTGTCAGTTCAGGACAAAGTTATTTTTGCGACACACGGCCATGTTTTCAATAAAGGTCATATGCCGCCCGTTTCACCAGGAGACATACTGCTTCACGGTCATACGCATATTCCGGCTTGGGAAGAAATTCAAGGCTGTCTTTACTTGAATCCTGGGTCTGTGTCGATCCCGAAGAATGATAGCCAGCACGGATATATGATTCTGAATGACGATGGCTTTATTTGGAAGGATTTAGACGGACGAGCTTATCATGAGTTATAACGTTCTTACATGTGGAGAAGAAATGACATCAAAATGATTGAACGAGCAGAAGAAAAAGTTCAGGAATTACAAGCTATAATCAAAGTCCCTGGAGAGCAAGAAGCTGATTCAGAAGCAACGGAGGCCGAAATCGAGGCAATTGAAAATTTGCTCGAATCCCCATACATGATCATTGATATTCTGCCTGGACAAGTGCCGGCGGATTCTGCCGGCCAATATTTCGCAGTTGAAGAATACTTTTTACAGGAATCCCAGCGTTCCGTAATCAAACAAAAACACGCCAATGTGATTCTGAAACTTAACTGCTACCAAGATATTTTCATAGAAGGCGAGATGAATCCGAAGCCCCCAAATATTGTCAAGGCAATCAAGGCTCGGCATATTAATGTTATACTTGATGATGCTTTAATAACAGTGGAGAGTTACTAGAATTACTCAGGAAAATAACGGCATCAGAAGGGCTGTTCGTGTGGCAACCTGATAATATGGAAAATAATACGGGAAAGGAGCAATGACTATGAGTAGATTGAAGGAATTAAGAGCCTGTCTTCACAATTTTAATGAGTGTGATAAGTACTGAACTGATCGCTTATTTTGAAATTGCCGATTATTCAGGACTTTTTGTAACGCTGTGAACTTTGTGAAGACATGTTCTAAGAATTTATGTTGACAAGGAAATAAATAATATCCCCGATAGTGATAAAAGAACGAGTGCGATCGTCCACCTGTACGGCGTTTCATTAGCAGTAACTTTGATAGCCAGGAAGAGATATCTTGATTGGGAGCTTCTATCGATGGCGGCCATGCTGCACGATCTCCATGCCTACAAGACTGGTTCTTATGAGGATCATGCCCACAAGGGAGCAGAACTGGCAAGGGAGATTCTGAACGAATTGAAGCTGACGGACGAAACTGAGACGGAAATAATCTGTTCCACAATCTATCACCACGACGATAAACTTGTTGTTGACAGCCCCATGGACGAAGCCTTGAAAGATGCCGATGTGATTCACCATTGCATGAACGATTTGTCAAAGACAGTCAAAGAGAAGGAACAAGCAAGGTTTGACAAACTGTGCGAGGAGTTTGGATTATGAAGCCAAATGAAATTAATAATATGCTTAGTAAAAAATGAATTTATTAATAGCATCAGATATTCACGGTTCAAAATTATACTGTGGCAAACTCGTCAAGGCGTGTTACCAGGAACGAGCAGAGACTGTGTTACTACTCGGTGATATTCTGGACGGAAATAAAGAAGTCGCGGCCATGTTAAACGACCTGAGCAGAGAAAAGACGCTTCTTTGTGTTCGAGGTAACTGTGATTATCCCGAAGATCAGGCGATTCTGGATTTCCCGATCATGGCTGAATATTGTTTATTATTTGCTGGGAGCAAGCTCATTTTCGCAACTCATGGACATAGGTCGATCCAGAATCTGTCATCAGGCAATATCTTACTCCACGGGCACACTCACGCTCCGGCTTGGGAACAAACCAAGGCAGGCTATCTCGACTTATGTCCCGGCTTAGTCTCTCAGCCAAGACGAAACAGTCAGCGCAGTTATATGATTTTGAATGACGATGGCTTTGCTTGGAAGGATTTAGACGGACGAACATATCACACGCTTGAATTAACTCAGTAATAATGCCTCGAATTATATTGCATGTTGATGAAGACTCGTTCTATGCCTCAGTAGAAGCCCGCGACACCCCGGCTCTGCGAAATAAACCGCTAATCATTGGCTCTCTTCCAACTGAACGGGGAGTCGTCTCAACTTGTTCTTATGAGGCTAGAAATTTGGCGTTCATTCGGCAAGGTAAAGTAGAATCGAGAGAAGCTGCAATGTTTTGTTATCATCTAGGCACAGATTTTCCAATTTTGACGGCAGCGCGCTACAATAAAATTTATTATGAAGCTGGCCTTGATACAATGGACATTGATACGCTTACAGTCAAGAGTGCAGTAAAACTGCTTCGCTTAGGAATAGGCATACGCAGCAATAGATTGCAATCGAATGGTCGGATTTTGTTATATTGCATGAAGAAAAATTAAAGCCCGGCGAGATCGTCCCTGTTGAAATTGGGCTGTACCCGATGGGATTAATTCTTTATCCTGATGAGCAGATAAGGTTCATCATCAGTGCAAATGACTATCTCGGTTCAATCATTCTTAGCACTGTAAGCGATAAGCCTAAAACATATAATTCACTGCGGCGGCAAGTTTGATTCTTATCTTCAGTTGCCATTTAAGCATTAAGGGAAATTACCGATTTGAAGCTCAAGACGTATTTTTTAGTGTCGACCTTATATGTGATAAGTTAGACAGTTCTGACGCAGAAGCAAAAAATTATTGACGGTGCAGGTTTTACTGTGTCTGCAACATCTCTCCCTGCAAAAACTTTTAACCTCGACAATCGCGGCGTTATTGCTTTAGGCTGTCGTACTGATTTATTGCTAGTAAAGGTAACCCGACACAGAATATAAGCGACATCATGAACATTCAAAAAGTCTGGGTAGCTGGTGAAGATGTAAAAATTTGAATGGAGAAAGGGACTTTACGAAAAAGCCCCTTATTTTTTATGGCCTAAATTAACTCGGAGATTTTTAGAACTATTCCGTAGCCTTCGTACACTACTAGATAGTTTCCTCTACAGCCGGACGCACTCCGATAACTTTATCGTAAACATAATGTGGACGCTTCCCGAAAGTCCCGTAAGAACTCATATACACTGCTTGCGCATTTCAGGTAACGCAACTAGTATTATAGTTAAAGCACTTGAAAATTCATGTTAAAATAAATACATGAGTTATCCAGA
>CALAUZ010000097.1 GCA_937892105.1 uncultured Fretibacterium sp.
ATCAGGAATTCAACATCGGCTCCGATGCCGAATTCCTGATAGTAAGCCTTGAATCTGCCGAGAATGTATTCAACAACGTCGTTAACGACATTAGCGTTGGTGAGCTTGTCACCGTAAAGGCTTGCGGCGAATTGAACGAGAGGTCTGATGTCGAGATCGAGTTCCTTTTCAATGGCGATACGGATTACGCCGATGGAGGCTCTTCTCAGCCCGAACGGATCCTTGTCTCCCTTAGGAATCTGGTTGATACCGAAGATACCTGCCAGGGTGGTAATCTTTTCGGCGATGCTTACAGCGCATGAAACCTTGTTTGAAGGGAGGCTGTCGCCCGCGAATCTTGGCATGTACTGTTCGTTCATTGCCAATGCCACCTCTTCAGGTTCACCGTCGATGCGTGCATAGTGCATGCCCATGATACCCTGGGTATCGGTGAATTCCATAACCATATTGGTCATTAAGTCACACTTTGACAGGAGGCCGGCTCTCTTGGCGTATTCAGGATTTGCACCGATCTTGCTGGCAATTTCCGTGGCAACTTCAGCAACGATTTCAGACTTGTCGGCAAGGGAACCGAGCTGCTTCTGGAACAGGATGGTCTTGAGACTTTCAAAACGTGATTCCAGAGTCTTCTTCTTATCGGTATTGTAGAAGAATTCGGCGTCCGCAAGTCTTGGTCTTACAACACGTTCGTTACCGGAAATAACCATTTCAGGATTCTTTGAAATGATGTTGCTGATGAAGATGAAGTTAGGCAGGAGTTTGCCGTCACGGTATACAGGGAAGTACTTCTGGTCACCCTTCATGGTGTGAACGAGCGCTTCGGCAGGAACGGCCAGGAACTTTTCTTCAAATTTTGCGGTCATGAGCACAGGGTATTCAACCAGAGAAGTAACTTCCTCAATCAGGTCTTCATCCATGTCTGCTGTACCGTTAAGATCCTGAGCCTGTTTGGTGATGGCGTCAACGATCATCTTCTTACGTCTTTCGTAATCGGCGATAACCATACCCCTGGTTTCAAGAATTTCAGGGTATTCGTCGGCAGATGCGATTTCAAATTCGCTTTCGCCCATGAATCTGTGACCGCGAATGGTGCGTGATGATTCAAGACCGAGGATTGATCCAGAAATGAGTTCGTCGCCGAACAGCATGGTTAAGGTGTGAACCGGACGTACGAAGAGTTCCTTCTTGCTGCCCCAGTGCATGAGTTTAGGAATCGGAAGTGCGCTCAGAGCGGTCTTTACGAAACCGGCAATGAGGGATACGGTGTCCTGACCTTCTTTAACGGTACGGTAAACAAGCCATTCGCCTTTAGGAGTACTGATGGTTTCGGCCTGAGAGAGTTCAATGTCCTGAGCCTTTGCCCATGCGAGACCTACCTGGGTAGGCTCTCCGTCCTTAAATGCAACCTGAACTGAAGGTCCTTTGATTTCAACTGACTTGTCAGGCTGCTTTTCGGTAAGACCGATAACCTTGAGTGCAAGTCTGCGAGGGGTTGCATACCATTCAACCGAACCGAAGGCAAGGTCGGCTTTTTTCAATTCAGCGGTAAAACCGTCTTTAAAGGCAACTGCAAGCTTGCGGAGTGCCTTTGGTGGTAATTCTTCGGTACCGAGTTCTACAAGTAAATTTCTAGTGGCCATTACCTGCTTTCCTTATTATTTTTGCAGATTGGGAAACCTAAAGCTTCGCGCGCGTTGTAGTAAGCTTCGGCTACGCCCTTGGATAAAGTTCTGATTCTGAGAATGTAACGCTGTCTTTCGGTTACGGAAATGGCGTGTCTGGCATCAAGAAGGTTGAATGTGTGCGAGCTTTTCAGGACGTAATCATACGCTGGAAGGACAAACCCTGCGTCAAGGATACGGCCTGCCTCTTTCTCGTACATGTTGAACAGTGTGAAAAGCATATCTGTATCGGCAATTTCAAAGTTGTAGTGGGACTGTTCTATTTCGTTTTTCAGATGTACATCGCCGTACTTAACCTTTCCTGCCCACTCCAAATCGTAGACGTTATCGACTTTCTGAACATACATAGCTATCCTTTCAATGCCGTATGTTATCTCAGCAGGGACGTTTTCCATGTCCTGTCCGCCTAATTGCTGGAAGTATGTAAACTGCGTAATCTCCATTCCGTCAAGCCATACCTCCCAGCCAAGTCCCCATGCTCCCGTCGAAGGGTTCTCCCAGTCGTCCTCAACGAAACGTATATCATGTTCGTCGGGATTAATGCCCAGTGAAGCGAGGCTCTCAATGTAAAGCTCCTGAATGTTTGCGGGTGCTGGCTTTATTATTACCTGATACTGGTAATAATGCTGTAACCTGTTTGGGTTCTCTCCGTATCTTCCGTCTGACGGCCTGCGCGACGGCTCAACGTATGCAACTCTCCAAGGCTCCGGCCCTAAAACGCGTAGAGCTGTTGCCGGGTTCATTGTCCCTGCTCCAACCTCGATATCATAAGGCTGCTGGATAATACAGCCTTGTCTGGCCCAAAAATTCTCCAGCCTGAAATATATTTCCTGAAAGTTCAAGTCTTATAAGCTCCTTTCGTGTTTTCGCTATTTATGTGAGGCGTAATGCATGTTTCCACCGAGATAGGGCATTGGGTCTACTTTCGTGCTGTTTATGCGCACCTCGAAATGAAGGTGGTTAGCCGTTGAACGCCCTGTACTGCCAACATAGCCGATGATCTGACCCTGCATTATCCGCTGTCCCTGCACAACCGCAACGCTTGAGCAATGTGCGTAGAACGTCTGAAGCCCGTCGCCGTGATCCATGAGTACAAAGTTTCCGTAACCCCTGAAACCCATTGTAGAGTTATTTCCTGTGCGGGATACTACGCCGTTGCGTGCTGCCCTTATGGGAGTACCGCCAGGCATGGGAATATCTATGCCCTGATGTTTATGCCTTCCGCGCCATTTCCCGAAAGGCGATGACACTTTGCCGTCAACAGGCCACAGCATTTTACCTGCGAGATTGCCCATGTTTAAGATGAAGGGGTCTCGAGGTTTAGCTGTCATGTTGTAGTGTGGAAGGTAACTCGGACTTGTCCCGAACGTATGATCCAGATCCGAGAGTGATGGCCTTTTTGGTGCGGCACTTCTGGGCAGTTGGACGACTTCAACCTTATCGCCGGAAATTACCAGACGCATTGGGCCTTTCGAGGGATCTCCATTGGGTGAAAGTATGATGATGGGATCCATGAGACCTGGTATCTCGTTTTTGGACTTGGATTTCTTCTGCGATGACGCTAAGATTTTATCGGGCTTTGCTGTTTTCGCAATGACTTTCGCGGGTGTCTCCTGCTTAATGGGAGCAGTTTGCTTTACGGTCTGAGCAGCTGCAGGGGTAACAGCTGGTTCTCTCACTGCTTGCTTAACTGGAGCAGCAGGAGCAGTATTGGCCTTAATCTCGGACCGGAACTGAGCCATAATATCATCAATATCACTGCCAGACTTCTTAACTTCCGGCTTAACTTCTGTTTTCGTTTCCGGCAATGCTTCAGGTTCAGGAACAGAGGCAACCGTAACGTCTGCTTTCACTTCCGGCACTGTCTTGGGTGCTTCAGTCTTTGGCGCGTGAACTTCTGCGGGCTTGGTAGTACCATTCACTGCACGTTTTGCGGCTGCGGCACTGTTCACCGGAATTAACGCAGTGGGTTTCCATGCTCCTCTGTTCTGCCATATTGCGAGCATGTCTGCCTGATTTGCCGGAAGATACACCGACTGTCCAGGCTTAATATCTCCGCTCTCAATGCTGTTTGCCCAGAGAACGTCAGCTACCGTGATGTCATGCAACATACAATACTGGCTCAATTCGGCAAGCCCCATGTTTATGTCTTCCGTGAATATAAGTTCCTGCCATTTTTCTGCGAATGCTGTTCCTGCCGTCATTGCCACAATAAGCATAACTGCCGAAAACTTTTTCATAATGTTCAACTTAATCAGTCCTCCTTACTACACTCTTTCAGTTACTATCCTGAAGCCGGCGTTTCCGAGTTCCTGTCTTATCTTGCCTATCTGTTCACTGTTCAGCGTCTCAAGCGCAAGTTTCAGGAAGCATGAATTTATCGCCATGTTCGTATCGCCATGATCATAGTATACCGATACGACATTTGCACCGCAGGCCGCAATGATCTCACTCACCTGCTGAAGCTGTCCTGGCTTATCGACAAGCTCGATTGTCAGGTTCACGTTTCTGCCGGTCATCATGAGACCTCTGGTTATGACGCGGGATAGTATGTTCACGTCAATGTTTCCTCCTGAGACAACGCAGACGGTCTTCTTTCTTTCGACGGGCAGTTTGTGGAACATTGCCGCAGCAACAGGAACCGCACCGGCACCCTCAGCGATGAGCTTCTGTTTCTCGATGAGAGCAAGTATAGCCGCCGCAATTTCGTCCTCAGAGACGCACACTATGTCGTCAACGTAGCGAGAAATTACATCATATGTTGTCTCGCCTGGATTTTTCACCGCTATACCGTCAGCGAATGTCGATACACTGTCGAGAACCTGCCGTTCATGCGCGTGATATGAATTGTACATGCTCGGAGCACCTGCCGCCTGAACACCATATATCTTAACATCAGGTTTCAGGGATTTCACGGCGAAAGCAATCCCAGAAATCAGACCGCCGCCTCCGATTGGCACAACAATAGCTTCAACATCTTCAAGCTGGTCGAGTATCTCAAGCCCTATAGTTGCCTGTCCCGCTATAACGTAGTCATCATCATATGGGTGAATGAAAGCCGCTCCTGTTTCCTCGACAATCTGCACGGCCCTGTCGTGAGCGTCATCGTATGCTCCCCTGACAAGCTCAATGTTTGCACCGAGCCTGCGGGTACTCTCAACCTTCATGACTGGTGCGCTGTCCGGCATACAGATTGTTGACGGTATACCTTTGCGTGAAGCTGCCATTGCGACACCCTGAGCGTGGTTTCCTGCTGAACATGCCACAATACCTTTGGCCTTCTCATCGTCCGTGAGCTGTGAGATTTTGTAGTATGCACCTCTCAGCTTGAAGCTGCCTGTTACCTGCAAATTTTCTGTCTTCAAGTATAAATTATGTTCCTCACTGAGGAGTGGTGCAGCTATGAGGTCAGTTTTCCTCGCACATTCTCTGAGTATATAAGCAGCGTGATACACTTTATCTAACGTAAGCATTTATTTCCCTCTATATTATTCATGATAATCACACCCCACAAAAATAATTTAATAGTATACCGCAATATCGCTTAATCTTACGCAAAAGTTGTGATAATTTTACTGACGGGACAGAAACAATATGAGCAAGTTCTCCATTAACGTGTGAATATTATGAAGGTACTCTATGCAAGTCTTGCTTTCAATTTCGGCTATAATGTCTGGCATCAAAATTTCAGAAGGGGATAAACTATCCATGAAAGTATTAATGATTAACGGCTCACCTAATGAGCAGGGTTGCACTTTCACGGCGTTAAGCGAGGTTGCAGGAAGCCTCAACAAGAACGGAATAGAGACAGAGATATTCTGGATCGGGAAAAAGGCGGTGCAGGGCTGCGCAGCGTGCTGGGGCTGCTTAAAGCTGGGACATTGCGTGTTCAAGGACGGAGTGAACGAGTTGAACGCGAGGGCAGAAGAATTTGACGGGATTATTGTTGGTTCTCCCGTGTACTATGCGGGGCCTAACGGAAGCCTTTGTGCGTTTCTCGACAGAATGTTTTTTTCGGGCGGCGACAAATGGCAGGGCAAACCCGGAGCTTGCGTTGTGTCATGCAGAAGGGGAGGGGCTTCGGCAGCTTTCGACCGTCTAAACAAGTACTTCACCATCAACAACATGCCAGTAGTATCATCGCAATACTGGAACCAGGTTCACGGCAGCACACCCGATGAAGTCAGGCAGGATATAGAGGGTATGCAGACGATGAGGACGTTGGGCAAGAATATGGCGTGGCTTTTGAAGTGCATTGAGGCGGGAAAGAATGCCGGGATTAAGTACCCTGAATACGAGGAAGTAACGTTCACAAACTTTATACGTTAAGTTTTCTGCCCCCTGCTGGCTTATGGCAGGGGGAATTGCTTTACTGCCTGGCCGTCAGTCCTCCATCAACGTAAAGAACCTGGCCGGTAATAAAATCCGCCGCTCCACTGCAAAGAAACACAGCCGCTGAAGCAACATCACTCTTTTGTCCTATGCGCCCTAACGGTATTCTGCTGGTCAGAGCGTTATAGAATGCTTCATCATCAAGCTGGAATGAGTTTATTGCTGTCCTGACGAATGTAGGTGCTATAGCGTTCACGTTGATGCCATACTTTCCCCATTCACACGCAAGCTGTTTCGTGTACATGTTCAAGGCTCCCTTGCTCGTACAGTATGCGATATAGTCCTTGTCAGTACCTATTATGCTTTTGACGGAAGAAAGGTTCAGAATTTTACCGGACTTTTGCGGTATCATGAAGTGTTTTCCAGCCTCTCGCGCGGCAATGTGCATAGCCGTAACGTTCAGTCCCATTACGTCAAGGAATGAAGCGGTGTCGTAATCTTCAGCCGGTTTCAGTATGTTCTTTCCAGCACAATTCACGAGAATATCAAGCCTTCCGAACTTCCCCGCAATCTCATCGAACATGGCCTTAACGTCTTCTTCATCGCAAAGATCGCAACTCCTGCCGTTTACGCCTTCAAGACTGCCAGCATTCCTTCCGCAGACTATTACGTTTGCGCCAAACTGGGTAAATGCCTCTGCTATCTCGCTTCCTAAACCTCCTGTTCCTCCAGTGATTAAGGCTGTTTTACCTTCAAGCGTGAATATATCCCTGTAATTCATATAAATACCCTCCTGAATATGTCTGAAAGTGAAAATTTTGCGAGTATATTTTCATTCGGCAGTGTCATTGCCTCTGAAAGGTAATCGTATATCTTCATCATTGCTTCTGGCTGTATGTATTCCGGATTGTCTTTAGAGCCTCCATGCATTGTCTGCGTTATCTCCATCTGCGAATATATCATGTCGAACTCTGGAGGCTGGCCAAGAAGTCTGTCGCCGAATGATGCCAGAGCCTTCATGTATTGCACGTCCCATTTAGGCACTATAGATATGCTCAGAGTCGGAACGTGATACTTGCGGAATATAACATCATCGCCGGGCGGAATGTATCTTGTTATTTCTGCGTTATATTTTCTGAGTATTTCATGGCCTGTTAATTTCCTGAAAACATGCTTATGTTCCTGCCCCTTGCCGCAGACTATTATACTGTCGCCGTATCCGCACACATCAAGGCATATTACCCCAGCAAAATCCTTTACATTATGCGTATTGCAGTACAGTTTCGCGCCAACATTGCCGTATTCCTCGCCATCAGTAAGGAGAAAGCAGGCGTTAATATTATCATCTTCAAGTTTGCGCCATAAGTCTATTAGTATGCAGACTGATGCCATGTTGTCATTAGCCCCGCAGCTTCCTCGTGCGTTATCATAGTGTGCTGTGAAAAGGCAGCCTGACTTACTGCCCGTATTGTTGCATGAAGTGAACGTGAAATTTACGATATCATTCTGCCTGTCTTCTTCGAGTGAATGGACTATACCTTCACGTGAAAGAATACGGGATAATGCCTCTCTTCTTTGAGCTAAATCCCTCTGCGACAACTCCTCAATGTGCCTTGCTATATCCATTACAGGCAGGCTTCAAGCGGAACTTTCACCACAATCTTGCGTATCTTTGCGGGTTTGCCGTCAACAGCAATTGCAGGAACATGAACGTCCCATGGGAAATATACCGCGAACGTACCTACTTCCATTGATATAACCCCCTCACGAAGGTTGGTATTATTCTCGTAGAACAGTATATCGCGCGGAGTATTCAGTAAATCCTCGTTCACTATATTGGTGCCGTCATCGTTGTAGTACGCCGCATTCTCAGGGCCGCCGTCAGCTAGAAACTGGACATCAATATACTTCCTGTGTATTTCCGGGCGAAGTTCGTTTCTCTGCTTAGTCTCAAGGTCAAGCACCTGAAGTATCATTGCAGTACCGTCAAGCGAAATGTCGAACCTTCCAGGCTCATGCGATTTCATGTCATTGTCATGAAGAAACCTGAGAGCTGATGCAAGTGGTGAAGGCAGAAGTTTAAGCTGTGTGTTGAAGAACTCATTATGAACATTGCCATACAACATGATAATTTCCTCCTACTTTATGAATTTCCCAGAAGGCTGAACACTGCTTCCGGCTGCTGGTTAGCCTGTGCAAGCATAGCCTGTTCCGCACGGCTCAGTATCTGGAACTCTATGAATCTCATCGCTGACTTTGCATAATCAGCATCAGATATCCTTGAACGTGAGTCTGTGAGATTTTCACCTGATATCTTCAGGCTGTCCATTGAATGCTCCAGCGCGTTCCCGTATGAGACTATCTGCGTCCTCTGTTTCACAACGCTGTCAATCGCCTCGTCAAGATAACCTATAGACCTTGAAGCAAGCTCTCTTGTCATTACATTAACCCTGCCTACTCCAAGCATGTCCGCAGAAACATTCCCAAACTGAACGAAAAATGTTTCGTCCTCATTCGTCCCTATCTGGAAAGCTAAACCATTGTTGGCAAGATGAACATTCGCCGTGTACGTTCCTGACGATGACATAATGTAGCTTTTCATGTTCTCGTTCCATGACGCTACAGTTCCGGCCATAGGGTCGAAATCTATGTCAGCGTTTGGGTGAATTATTCCGTTCAACTCATGACCAGTAATCTTCATGTCCGTAACTACGGCTTCTCCCGTGTGCGCATCATACACTGATACACGAAATGTCCCTTCTTCAGAGTCCTGTATTGTGTTCAGTCCCAGAGCGGAAATCAAGTCGTCATTGCCGGCAAAATATATCTCACCTTCACGCCCCTGCACAGCACTGCGTATCACTAAGGTTGATTTTATGTCGTAGCCTGTTATGTTGCCCTTGTCGTCATACACTGCCGAACGTGAATGCACCGACTCGGAAGTCATTTCTGTACCGTCTGAAACTGTCGCGAAATGACCGGCATTATCCGTATATACTGACTGCCCTAAACCTTCCGCGATTGCAGCGTTTATCTTGTCGGCTGTATCTTGAAGCGTATCTCCGGCGTACAGCGTTATGCTTGTTGTCCTGCCATCACCCTGTATAACCGTGAGCTTCTGAGGCTCTGAGACGATGAACGTTCCCTCTGACGTGTAGAACTGTGAAATTTCCTTCAGCGTCTTGTCGTAATACACTTCAATGTCATTGCTGCCATCTTCAGAATTTACCAGCATAGTCTCCGTAACACTCATAATGTTGCTTTTCTGCGCCTGAGCCTTGCCGGGATCTGAGCGTATCTCTATTCTGTAATTGGCCTCTGCATTCTGAGTATTGCCATTGCTGTCAGTGGTGAGAAGACCACCTTTAACCCTGACTTTCATTCTTACGTCATCAGTTGACCATAGGGCACCGAGTGAACCGTCAAGAAGTCTTTTAGTGTTGAAATTAGTGTAGTCTGAAATATGATCGAGCTGCTTTTTGAGTTCCTCTATCTCCTCCTGAACATGTATTCTGTCTTGTGATGTAAGACTGTCATTTGAGGCATGTACTGATAATTCACGCATTCTATGAAGAAGGTCATTGGTATCGCCCAATGCGCCATCAGCCACACGAAGCATTGATAAGCCGTCCTGAGCATTCTTTATGGCCATGTCGTAACCCTTTATCTGGGAACGCATTTTCTCGCTTATCGCCAAGCCTGAAGCGTCATCTGCGGAAGAATTTATCTTCAGTCCCGAAGCAAGGGGCTTAATGGACTTATTGAGCATGTTATCAGTAGCTTTTGTTACGTTAAGGGCAGATAATGCTGTAAGGTTATTATTTATGATCATGTTATTCATTCCCTCGCTGCTAAGATACTGAATGTATTAGAATAATTATCGGGGATATGTGCGAAAAAATAAATCACGTGTTTTAATGCTTTGAAGCAAACAATAAAAATCCCCCTGCCCATTAACGACAGGGGGAAATTTTTTTCCTACTCAACCGTTACGCTCTTGGCCAAATTTCTCGGCTTGTCAACATCTAGCTTCCTTGCCACAGCAACATAATACCCCAACAACTGAAGCGGAATTACAGCAAGGCTCGCAGAAAAATGCTCGTCCGTCTCAGGAACATGAAACACGAAATCAGCATCTTCCTTCAGGTATTCGCAACCCCTCGTCGATACAACAAGCAGAAATCCACCGCGGCTTTTAGCTTCAAGCATGTTGCTGGCGGTCTTCTGGTATAAACCCTTCTGCGTCATTATTCCGGCAACAAGCATTCCTCGTTCAATCAGGCTTATCGGGCCATGCTTCATTTCTCCGGCGGCTATGGCCTCACTGTGAAGGTAGCTTATCTCCTTCATCTTGAGGCTTCCTTCCATTGCTACGGCGTAATCTATATTGCGTCCCAAATAGAAGGCGTTGCGTGCGTTCACAAACCTGTACGCAAGTTCCTCAAGGCTTCCCCTCTCGTCAAGTATCTCGTCTATCTTCTCCGGCAGCTTCTGAATTTCACCTATCAGGCGTTCACTTTCAGCATCATCAATTTTACCCCTGACATGTGCAAACTTCACAGCCAGCGCGTAACATGCCACAAGCTGCGCACTGTATGCCTTAGTCGTCGCAACAGCAATCTCAGGCCCGGCCATAGTGTAGAATACGCTGTCCGCTTCACGGGCTATGGTGCTTCCAACAACGTTGACTATTGCGAGGGTGGATATACCGTTTTCCTTTGCACGCCTCATTGCTGCAAGTGTATCGGCTGTCTCTCCTGATTGCGAGATTATTATTGCCAGAGCGTTCCTGTCCATTGGCATATTGCGGTAACGGAACTCTGAAGCCATCTCAATACGCACAGGTATCCCCGCCAAATCCTCAATCACATACTGCGCAACAGCTCCTGCATGATAGGCAGAACCGCAGGCAACAATATATATCTGTGATAGCGACTTTATTCTTTCGTCATTAAGCCCCATCTCCGAAATGTCTATTTTTTCGGAATGATAAACTGCACCGAAAGTGTCTTTTACAGCACGGGCTTGTTCGTGAATTTCCTTCATCATGAAGTGTTCAAACCCGCCTTTTTCCGCAGCATTAGCGTCCCAAGTTACCTCGCTG
>CALAUZ010000098.1 GCA_937892105.1 uncultured Fretibacterium sp.
TCATGCGTATTCATCGGTGGCAGCAATGGTGAACTTTCCGGAATACTGGGGCATATCTCGCAACTTTCCGGCCATGTTCGAGTTGTCATTGCGTGCGTAACACTTGAAACATTCACGGAAGCATACACGGTACTGCGTGGCTGGAAAAACTTTGAGGCCGTACAGATTTCCGCTGTTTCCTCAAAAACTCTTGCTCCTGAACTTACGATGATGAAGGCAAATAACCCCGTAACAATTCTCAGCGCAGAAAAATGAACAAAATTTTAGTTTATAGAATTATGTGAAACAATATTTACACATGAAATATTTGCTGTATAATATCCGGCATATTTTGAAGACGGAGGAATTATAATCATGAAAAAACTTGCAGTTATTCTCGCGATTATGGTAATTGCGGCGGGGACATGCTTTGCGGAGGGCCTCAATATCTCCAAACCAGATGAGTTCGTGAACCTCAAAATAGGCACACAGCGCGGTACAATCGCTGAAGGCATTGCGAAGAACATGCTCGGCGACAAGGCAAAAGACCAGCTCACGACATACGAGAAAGCTACGGACGTTATACAGGCTCTCAAGGTCGGCAAGATACAGGGCGCAATAATGGACGAAGCTCCTGCAAAACAGTTCGTGAAGAATGACCCTGATGTTCTGAAGATACTCCCTGACGCTCTCACTGTTGAACAGTACGCCATAGGCTTCAAGCAGGGGAACAAGGAGTTACTGGAACAGGTCAACAAGGCACTTTCGGAGATTAAGGCAGACGGTTCACTTGAGGCTATAATGCTGAAGTACAAGGAAGACCCCACAGCCGCAAAGCCGGAAGATATTGACCTCCACGTTGGTGCTAAGGGCGGAAAACTCTATGTTGGAACGGAATCTGGCTTTCCTCCCTATGACATCAAAGTCGGCGACGGCTACACCGGAATTGACATCGAGATGTGCGCACTCATTGCCGGAAAACTGGACAAGGAGCTTGCAATCATCGCTTACCCGTTCGACTCGCTCTTCATGGCGGTGAACTCAGGGAAAGTAGACATGATTTGCGCAGGTATCACTGTGAATGAGGAACGCAAGATGTTCACGGATTTTTCGGATCCTTACGAGGACGCGAAACAGGTTGCAGTTGTTCTGACGAAAGATTACAAGGCCGAATAACTTTTAGTGTCGTAAGTTGTAATATTGTGTCCCTCTGGCGGGAAACTGCCGGGGGGATTTTTCTTACCTGATATCCTGATATACTTATGATTAATGAAGGAGGATTATTTATGGATAAGAAAAGCAACCTCAACGATATATTAGCCTTCTGCGTAAACCTAAGCCGCCATATGATAACCAGCGGTGCAAATCTCGAACGTGTACATCTCGCCATAGAGTTCATTTGCAGGGCCTATGGTCTCCGTGAAGTCAGCATATTCATTCTCAGCACTCACATATCACTCAGCGCGTCAGACGATGAAGGCAATTATTCTTCACGCCAGGCATCAATCCCCCCGTCAGGAATACACCTCGAACGCCTGAGATGTCTCAACCAGTTATCCTACAAAGTCGCGGAAATCACACCTAACCCCAAAACTCTGGCGCAAATGCTCGAACGTTCCCTCAATGTCAATGATTACCCCGAATACGTCATCATAGCCGGTAAAGTCTGCGCAATGTTATGTATCGGCCTTATATTCGGTGCAGGGTTATGGGATATTGTTCCTGTTGCCTGCATTACGGTGCTAATTCACTTCCTCATGTTATGGGTTGAGAAAACCGGTATTGACAGGATATTGACAAACGCTTTCACGATGTGGGCTGCTTCTTCATGTGCTGTAATGTACATATATTCCGGATTCAGCGGAAATTTCGCCATAATCATGATAACCGTCTCAATGCTCGTAATTCCAGGTATCCCTCTGGTCAATGCAATGCGTAACCTCTTGTGCAGCCATGAAATCAATGGGATATTGCAGATGTTGAAGATTTTTGTCGAGACAATGGCTCTTGCGCTGGGAATATATGCGGCGTTCATGATGTTCGGCGGAGAAGGAATGATTAACGATTCTGCTGTTCCTCTGAGCAATCCCATACTTCTGGTGATACTGTCATTCGTTGCTTCCGTAGGGTTCGGAATTGTCTTCAGGATACCCCCAAAAGACTTATGGCTTGCAGGACTTGGCGGGGCATTGTCGAGGTTATCGGTGATACTTCTTCCAGGAATTACGGGGAACAGACTGGTGTATATGACACTTTCGGCATCTGTCGCGGCACTTTACGCTGAGTTCTTGGCGGTAAAGAGGAGGCAGCCCTCTACATATTTCGTATATCCGTCAATAATTCCGCTTATTCCAGGAGATTTGTTCTTCTACGCAATTTCGGGGATTTATCTTGGAGCGCGTTCGTGGGTTGAGATTAACGGGATTAACTGTCTTATTTCGCTGGCAGGATTAAGTATTGGGTTCGTATTGAGTTCGGCTGTGTCAATTCATGTACGCAGAATAAGGTACGACCGATCATAGCTATAATTGAAAAGCGGGAGAAGCCCTCACAGCTTCCATAGCCGCTCCCGCAAAATTCCCTTAAAGTCCCGCAGAAACTCCAGGCCCTAACGGAAGACCGAGCATATACCACGCCACTAACAGCACAGTGAACCCCGCAAGATAGAACAGTGAGTAGGGCATTGCCATAGATATTACCGTTCCTATTCCGACTTCAGTATTATCATCAGGCTTGTACTGTTCGAGAAGACCTATCATTACGGGCAGATAGTATGACAACGGGGAGATTATGTTTGTCGTACTGTCCCCTATCCTGTATGCTACCTGAGTAAGTGCAGGTGAGAACCCTACCCCTGCGAACATCGGCACGAATATTGGCGCAAGTATCAGCCACTTTGCCGAACCGCTTATCATGAACATGTTAAGGAACGTTACGAGAATGATGAACAGAACCAGTAACGGAATGCCTCCCAAGTTCATGCTCTTCAGGAATTCCGCGCCCGTAACGGATAATATTGTGTCGAAATGGCTCATTCTGAACAGTTCAACGAATAATGACGCAGGAAGTACCACTACCATGAAGCCAGTACTACCCACTAATCCTTTCTGCATCAGCTTTGGAACGTCCTCGCCTTTTTTGATTACCCCCGCGCCTATTCCGTAAGCAATCCCAACCACAAAGAACAGTCCGAACAGCAATGGCATAACGCTGCTCAATAACGGCGAACGTGGAAGCAATGTTCCGTCTGTAGCGTTCCTGAAGAGTGAACCTTCCGGATACGTGAACCAAACTATTAACGCTATATATGCGATTAAGGCTATGAATGCGCAGAGAAGCCCTCTGTTTTCTGCGGGAGTAACGGCGTGTTTG
The DNA here is from genome assembly GCA_937892105.1 of uncultured Fretibacterium sp. The sequence goes on from CALAUZ010000098.1 coordinate 3,352, forward strand.
CGTAACTCGTCTTCGTCATGGCCTGTATCGCTGTCTCCGAGCATTTTGACGGTGTAACGTTCGGTTACGTAGACGGTAAGGAATGTCAGAACGAACGTTGCCGCAATCATAAAGTACCAGTTAATGAGGGGGTGTGTTGGAGTACCTTCCGGAATATAGGGTACACCTTCAATCGCTGTAGCGGTTATTCCTGAGAGCAGAGCGTCAGTTCCAGCGATGAAAAGGTTTGCCGTGAACCCTCCGCAACCTGCCGCATATCCTGCGGCTACCCCAATCCAAGGATTTCTGCCCAGAGCCTTAAAGACCGCACCTGCAATTACGGGAGTGAAGATTATGCCAGCGTCCGAAGCGAGGTTTGCGTTAATGCCGACGATAGCGACAACAGCAGTAACAAGCATACGCGGTGCGCCGAGAATGGTTTTGCGCATTAAGGCCGAAATCATGCCCGTCTGTTCAACGAGACCTATTCCAAGCATCATTGTGAGGATTAAGCCTAATGGTGCGAAATTGACGTATGTTTTCACGAACCCTGCGAAGAATGTTCGGAGTGCTTCATACGAAATGAGGTTGACAACCGATACGGTTTGCTCTGTGATTTTTCCGGACTTGCTGACCATGTAGGTTACTTCTGTGCCTGCGAGCCAGTGTGAGAGTGCAAAGAGTATCAGCGACAGTACCACGAACAGCCAGAAAGGGTGTGGAAATTTGTTGCCGATGACTTCGATTGCGCGAATGAACTTCTCGAAGAATGAGCGTTTCTGCATCAATGCTTCAGGTTTATCATTGCTCATGAAAGTATTACCTCCTATGTTGGAAATTTTCATGCAATTATAATATATCCTTTGCTTTTCCTGCTTCATTATGGTAACATCTTTCATATATAAAATAATTTCTGCGTAAGAATGTGTTTGACAAAAACAAAATGGCTATCATAAGTTGTTAAGCTAACTTATTGTTTGCTTTTCCAGCCTAGTAGGATACAACTTCAAATTAACAATTTATAACTATTGATTGGCTGTTGCTTAAACTGGTCTCTAGGACTTTCCGTAGAGGCAGTGGGGGTTGCACTTCCACAGCGTTCCCGTCAGTAATGGCAGCAGTAATGTTTGCATTCGCCCTCTCGCGCAAAAAGTAACGCGGATACTCACTCCCTCAGCTTTACGGCTGGGGGAATATTTTTCTGCCCTGCTACAATGCTGTTAATCATCACCAACTCAGGGGGGAATATACATTGCGCCGCTACGAACTCAACATGACATCGGGAAGAATTTGGCCTGTTCTTCTTGCATTCACATGGCCCTTACTGCTAGAGAACCTTCTCCAGCTCCTGTACTACACGACTGACAGCATAATCGTGGGACAGTATGTCGGTATATCAGCACTGGCCGCCGTCAGCGCAACAACTCACATCTGCGGAATGCTCGTCCGATTCTTCAACGGTACAGCAGCAGGGGCAGGTGTAGTAATAAGCCGCTGTTTCGGGGCAAATGACCGTGATAAACTCAGAGAAGCAGTAAGCACAACAATAATATTAACCTTCATAGCATGTATCATTCTGACATTGCTTGGGGTATCGTCATCGCGATTTCTTCTGGAGAAAATCTCAACTCCTCCTGACGTTCTCGAAGAAGCTGACGTTTACCTCACAATATATTTCGGCGGAATATCCGGTCTTCTCTTTTACAACATAGGCGGTGCAATACTCCGTGCAATGGGCGACACAAAGAGACCGTTAATGTTCCTGATATTTTGCAGCATACTCAACATAGCACTGGATTTAGCGTTCGTAAGGATAGTACATTGGGGTATAGCCGGAGTAGCAATAGCCACAATAATAGCTCAGGCATTGTCAGCGTCTCTCGTAATGTATACCGTTGCAAAATCTACTGGGGCTTTCATTACCCTCCGCATGAACCGTGAACTTTCTGGGGAAATTCTCAGAATTGGGCTGCCTTTTGGAATACAGATGGCAGTCGTAGCGTTCTCAAATGTCTTTGTTCAGGGCTATATCAACGTTTTCGGAACGGCATGTATCGCTGGTTGGGGAGTGTATGTCAAGTTAGACCAGTACATGATGTTGCCCATTCAGAGCATGGGGCAGGCTGTAACTGTTTTCACCGGACAGAATTTAGGGGCTGGAGGCAATGACCGCGCAATTTCGGGAACATGGACGGCTCTGGCCATGATGTTGGGTATCTCGTCATTCATTGCACTAAGTCTGTATGTCTATGCTCCTGTAATGTCATCGTTCTTCAGCCCTGATTACAGCGTCATAGAGTACGGTACTCTGTTCATCAGAATGTGTACACCTATAGCCGTAATGACATGCTTCAACCAGATACTCTCAGGCTATCTCAGAGGGGACGGAAATTCGCGTATGCCAATGATTATCACTCTCTGCACTCACGTTTTCTTCAGGCAGATATACCTTGCTGTAATTACGAGGATTATTCCAGGCAATGTCTATGTTGTCGGGTTCGGCTATCCTGCTGGGTGGATACTGTGTGCGTTTATAATGACGGTGTACTATTTCTATTGGCAGAACAGGAGGAGTTATTATCATGGCAGTATATGACGATTTCGCAAAACTCGACATCAGAGCAGGAACAATCATTAAGGCAGAAGCATTCCCAAAAGCACGCAAACCCGCTTATAAACTCACGATAGATTTTGGGGAAGAGATTGGCATAAAGCGTTCGAGCGCGCAAATCACAAACTTCTACACTCGGGAAGAACTTGTCGGCAAAAAGGTTCTGGCAGTGGTGAATTTTCCTCCGAGACAGATTGCTGACTTCTTCAGCGAGGTACTTGTTCTCGGTACTGACAGCAAGGGAGGAATTGTTCTTGCAGTCCCGGATATTCCAGGCGAAACAACAAACGGCGACAGGCTGTGTTAAGTGTCCAGCCCTTTGCATTAAAGCATAGTTCATTGTGCTATCATTCACTCATTCCATAATAAGGGAGAAGATATACATGTTAGGCGAATTTATGTACTCCAACCCGACACGCTTATACTTCGGGAAAAATGCACTTGACGGCCTCGCAAAGGAACTCAGGAATTACGGCTCAAACGTCCTTCTCACATACGGCGGTGGAAGCGTCAAAAAGAGCGGTCTCTATGATGAAATCGTGAAGATACTCAAAGCAGAGGGCAAGAATATTACCGACCTTCCCGGCGTAATGTCCAACCCGACATCGGACAAGCTCATTGAGGGCGCAAAACTGGCTCGTGAGAACAATATCGACCTTATTCTTGCGGTTGGCGGCGGTTCAGTGTGCGATTACTGCAAGGCCGTGTCAGTCTCAGCATATTATGACGGCGACGCTTGGGAAAAATACTTCATCAAAATGGAAGAGCCTGAATGCAAAATTATCCCTGTAGGCTGCGTACTTACAATGGTAGGGACAGGCTCAGAGATGAACGGCGGCTCGGTAATCACTAACCACGCTCAGAAGCTCAAGATTGGCCATGTCTTCGGCGATAATGTTTTCCCAAAATTCTCAATACTGAACCCTGAATACACGTTCACAGTCCCGCAGTATCAGATGGTAGCAGGCTTCTTCGACATAATGTCGCACATAATGGAGCAGTATTTCTCAGGCAATGACGACAATACTTCGGACTACATTGCGGAAGGTCTCATGAAATCCCTCGTTTCTTCCTCGAAAATCGCTGTCAAGAACCCCAAAGATTACGAGGCACGCAGCAATATAATGTGGACAGCAACATGGGCATTAAACACTCTCATCGCAAAAGGAAAGTCAACCGACTGGGAAGTTCACATGATAGGGCAGTCAGTAGGCGCATACACAAACGCAACTCACGGTATGACGCTTTCGGCAGTATCACTGGCATATTACAGGCACATAATGAATGACGGATTGAAGAAATTTGCGCGTTTTGCCGTGAACGTATGGGGCGTAAATCCAGAAGGTAAGAGCGATACTCAGCTTGCAGAAGCAGGGTTAAAAGCTCTTGAAGCATGGATGCGTGAAATCGGAGTTGTTCTCAGCCTTAAGGAACTTGGTGTTACGCCGGATATGTACGAGGGGATTGCTGACGGGACATTCCTTCTTGAAGGAGGATACAGGAAGCTGACACGCGGGGAAGTAATCGAAATTCTGAAGGAGAGCATGTAGATGTCGAACAAGTTGGTAGCATATTTCTCGGCAAGCGGGGTAACAGGCAGTGTTGCGAAGAAACTTGCGGAGGCTGTAGGGGCTGACCTTTACGAGATTAGTCCGGCTGTGAAATACACGTCTGCGGATTTGAACTGGAACAACGCAAATTCACGTTCAAGCGTAGAAATGAGAGACAAGTCATCGCGTCCCGAACTTGCTGACAGAAAGGCAGATATTGCGGGTCATGACGTAATATTCTTGGGCTTCCCGATATGGTGGTATGTTGCGCCGACAATCATCAACACGTTCTTGGAGGCTTATGATTTTGGCGGGAAGAAGATAATTCTTTTCGCAACGTCAGGAGGTTCTGGGTTTGGGAAAGCTGTTGAAGGTCTCAAGCCCAGCGCACCAGGTGCGGAAATTCGTGAAGGAAAATTATTCCGTTCAAGCGTTTCGGTGAATGAGCTGAAGAAATGGGCTGAAGGATTAGGCGTTTAACGTAAGGATTTTCATCATCTCCCTTGTGTGAAAGCAGGGGAGAATTTTTTTGTATATGCTACTATATGGCATAATATTTCCCGAAAGGAGCTTCATCAATGAAGAAGATAATTTTTGCCTTCACAGCTATCCTTATCATGTCTTCCTGCGCATTCGCAAACGTTATTCTGACCGAAAGAGTAGGTTTCCTTACACGGCTGAACACAACAGAAGAAGAGTTTTTCCGGATAATCCAGAACAGCGACAGAATTACAGGCTGGAAACTACTATCAAACGGTAGTGAGCTTTACGGCGTTAAATTCTACGATTCCCTGAACACTATGCTGATGGCATTGGACAAACACGAGATTGGCTACGAGATATGTTGTGTCTCAATGCTGAAATCACCAATGAGCCTGGCTTTCGGTTTCAGTCAGGGTAACGCTTCACTCGTGTGGAAGTTCAACCGCGTAATACGTGAGCTGAATAAAGATTGGACACTGCCGGAAAGCCTGCGGGTTTCAACACTGCACTTCTCGCGGAGATAGGAAAACGCCTGAAGTAGTATTATGATACGAAACAGCAAAGAGCTTCACATGGAACGCTGATGCTCCTGAAGATGTTATACTATCCGAACCTTATTACAACTGGAGCAAGTTTTATCAAATTACGAAAAAATAACGCATTTTTACATTCATGATTATCACGCGCATAATGCCCGCTGCCGGTATGGGAAATCAGATGTTCATGTACGCGGCGGGGCTCTCTATTTCTTCGAGACTTGGAACGGAACTAAGGCTGGGAACTGCTGACTTTGACATCGGCACAAGAATTGACAGACCTTATGTGCTGGATTGCTTTCCGAAAATTACGGAGAAACAGGCTTCGTTCAGTGAGACATTCAGAATTTGCCCGAAGATGGCGTTCAAGGACTTCAAATCGGGGAAGAATATGTTGTGGCGTTTGAAGTACGGTACGGCCGCAAAGTTCCTGCATCATAAAGGTCTTTACTTCCCTAAATGGTGTTCGTGGTCGCCGGAATTTGAGAACGTACCCGATAACACTTACATTATGGGCTATTGGGAGTCTGAAAGAATATTCAGAGACATTGCCGGTCTTGTTCGCAGAAAATTCGCGTTTTCCCAAGAATGCTTCAACCCTGAACTGTCAGAAAAAGTAAAATCCTGCAACTCCATAGCCATTCACGTCCGAAGGGGCGATAAAGTTTCCGGGAGCAGCCGTCTTTACGCGTCAGACGAACACTACATCAGGCTCGCAATAGAGAAACTTTCATCATTAACGCAAAATCCTTCTTTCTTTGTCTTCAGCGATGATATTGACTGGTGCAAGCATAATCTGCCGAATATCCTTAATGCTGAATACACATTCATAGAGGGACAAACTCCTGCTCAAGATATGGCCTTAATGACGTTATGCAAACACGTTATTGTCGGAGTAAGTACTTTCAGTTGGTGGGGAGCGTGGCTCAATGAAAATCCAGATAAGATAGTCATAGCTCCTGATATTAACTTCTGGTTCAGGCCAGACACTTTTTCATATGATGACAGAAAATATCTTCTGCCCGAAAGCTGGATAAAGATACATTAGCATGGTTATAATATAATAACTTTTGAGGTGATATTCTTGCTAAAGAAAATTATTGCTCTTGCAGGTGTAATTCTCGCTCTTGTTCCGTTCGTGATATTTCCTGTCTGCGATACTATGAGGCCGGACGGTTCTCACATGGCCTGCTGGTATTCCGGAATGCTCATAACAATAATTGGAACGTTGATATTCCTGCTTCAGTTCGTAAAGCGTTTTACTGCCGCCGGAATGCTGCTTACGTTATGCCTTGCGCTTTCCTGCTGGTTCATACCAAACAGGATTATCGCTGTCTCTCCGTTCGGGTTATGCTCCATGCCTGAACACGCCTGCCGTGCCGAAACAATGCCTGCTGTTGGAGTAATCATTATTGTGATTACCGCTATGGGGATTACGGGGATTGTTATGGATTTTGTGAGGGGATAGGACATGCTTTCCGCCCAAAATTTATGTATGGAATACGCGAGGGGAAGCAAAAAGTTTCTGGCTCTCGACAACGTAAGCCTTGAGATTAACGCAGGTGATTTCGTGAACATCATCGGGCGTTCTGGTTCGGGAAAGTCCACCCTCCTTAACATCATGGCCGGAATGCTTACGCCGACATCGGGGAAAGTATACTTTCACGGCGAGGATATTTCCGGCAAGACTGACGCTGAACTCTCACGCATACGCAACGACAGTATAGGGTTCATTCCGCAGGGAGCTTCCGCACTTCCCGCCCTTAACGTAATGGAGAATATAATCCTTCCCCGCTCTCTCTATCATCATGACGTGGATGCTGAAGAATACGCGCGTGAACTTCTGGAACGTTTCGGGATAGGTCATATTTCAAGGTCATATCCAGAGGAGTTATCGGGAGGGGAGCTTAGAAGGGCATTAATTGCGAGGGCACTCATAAATCGTCCGGAGATTATCATTGCTGACGAGCCGGTTTCAGATTTGGACGTTAATTCGGCAGATGAGGTGATGAGAATTTTTGCTGGACTGAATAATGAGGGTGTTACGCTTTTGGTTGTCTCTCACGATTTGGACACGCTGAAATACGGGAACAAAGTTTACACGATGAATGCAGGGAAATTAACTGAAGGGAATAGTATATGAACTATGAATGCTGATAAGCCGGAGCGATGTGTTGGAAAAAAACTCCGGCTTTTATTTCAGGAATACTAAATCTCAACTGTAACATTGACGTTAAGGCTCTTAATTCCCCTTACCTTCCTCAATGCCTCGATAAACTTCTGTATATCCTGTGATTTTCCCTTCGTTATCACACATTCAAGGCATGATGAATGGCTCAAATGTACGTGTGTCGCACAGATTATTACGTCCCCGAAATCATGCTGTACTGATGTCAAACTCCGAGTAAGTTCCGGAACATGATGGTCATATATTATCGTTACCGTTGCGCAGACCTGGCCATCAACGCAACGCCATCTTTCCCCTGAGATGTATTCCCTCATGAGGCTTCTTACGGCTTCGGATCTGTTTGGCCTGTTCTCAGCGTAATATTCTGCCTCAAACTCCGACAACAGGTCTTCAGGGACGGTAATGCTGAAACGTATCAGTTTTTCACTGGACATTTGCCCTTCTGCGCGATGATTTCTTGGGAGCTTCTTCCTGAGTTGGAGCAGCCTCTGATTTTGCGCCCTCCGTAAATTCAACGTCAATAATGCCGCTGTTTGCTGTACTAATTTCGCGGCCTGTGAAGTGTTTGTAGCAGTATTTTCCGCCGGCACCGAACAATGCCGTTAATATTCCCCAGCCCAGAAAGCTGAATAGATATGACGGCAGTACAAAGAGTACGAAGTATATTATTGTGAAGATGAAACCGCCCATGCAGATGAACATTGGGGAGAATACGAGAAGGAGTATGCCTCTGTCTTTGGCATCGGATTCGCGCCATATGTTGAGGACGAAATCAAAGCCGCCCATGTAGATGGAAGGTTTCAGGAAACGCATAACGTATTGGCGTATTTTTTCAAACGAGAACATTTAGTGATATCTTGCCTCCGTAAATTTTTGCCTAATTATAGCGCAGTAGATATGTCGGAGAAGTTAGTGTGAGTAACATAACCACATTATTCCTGCTTCAGCCTTACAATCTTTCCCGCAATATCGTGCAGCTTCTCACTGTCAGAGGACAAAGCCATAAAGTCCGAATATATTTCCTTCAGAGACGCTATATCCGCCGAAAGTTCAGCACGTCTCGTTCCCGCCCTCTCCTTCAACGGCACAATCTCATTAATCCGCGCAAGATCCGCACTCGTCATATCCCGTCGCAAATACCTGTCAAGCTCATCTCCCAAATCCTCATATTCCTTGTCTGCGGCCATGTACCTGGTGTGAATATCCCACGAAAGCACTGACAGTTCCGACTTCAGCGCAACAGCTTCATCGTATTCCGGCATTGGCGGCAAATCATCATCATTAGGAACATCTATTACCACCCATGCTATAACAGCAATCACTGCGGCAAGGGCGGCAATAATGAGTTTCTTTCCGTATTTCGCAGAAGATTTTTGGGACGTAATGTTTAATTCCAGAATGTCTCCCGATGACTTCTCCCATTTCAACATATTAGACTGAGGCGGCATTGCAATATTCTCAAACTCGTAATCCTTCAGGCTTACCGTGAACATTTCTTCGTTGAAGGCTATCCTGTTCCTACGGTATTCATCATCGTCAAGGCATGAACGCAGTAACGTCTCAACATCGTCCCAGTCATTAACGATGTGTGCAAAGATTTTCGCGGCATCGTCCTTTCCAGCTTCCATCAGGAAAGTGAACCTCACAGGTCTTCCCTCCCTGTCCTTCCTGCCAGTCTGAAGCCCTCCTGCAATTACGGAATATTTGCCTCCCCCAGCATTCATCAGAACACTAAAAGGCTCTTCCGTTCCCCTTATTCCCGACAGCCTCAGCATATCCGCAAAATACGCCTCCGATGAAGTGTCTGCATTTTCGCCGGTATCCTGCCTCAGCTCGTAATCCTTATCCCTCGTCCTCATGAGGAACAGGAATTTTCCGCGCATTCTCATTTACCCTCCGGAAGCCCGATAAGTTCACGTCCGGCGATAATCTCAGCACCCCTTATATCTTCCCTTATGCCTTCACGTATCTGCGACGCTATATCATCAAGGTTGCCGTTCCCGAATATCCACGAGAATATACCCTTCTTAGATTTCGTGTACTGTCTGAGAAGAAAGCTGAGTGCGTAGCGTAATGGCTGGTCAGTGTATTCCGGCATAAAACGGCTTCCGGTTATCCTCCTGAAAACCTGCAATGGGTTTCCCTCCCTAACCTCAAAACGGCTCAGCTGTACGTTCCCCATCGTCTTCACAGGGATTAGTGCAAGTGCCAGCTTCTCATAATATGGCGATTTGCTCCCGGTAAGGCTTATCGTCCGCGAAAATGCCCTCTTTACAGCGTCTCGCAACATTTCAGCATACTTTCCATTGGTCAGATACTTCTCGCACTTCACAGGCACTAACAGTATTAACTTCTCCCCAGCGTCAGGCGAAAGACTGTTCTCGATTACGTATTCAATCTCATTAACACCTGCATAGCTGCTGTATTTTCCGTCATACTGCATGAGATATGGCGCATTTATCACCGCTATAATCACCGATGAACTTCCAGCAGTCTCGGAGATACGGCTGAATTTTGCGGACTTCTCAGTGTCTCTTAGGTCAATCCACCCTCCTGGAAAATCATAGAACCTTATCGGGACATTCCTTCTGCTCCCCTTGAGCGTGAAGGGATACTGCTTCTCCTCGTCAGTACCAGTAATCCCGCCGCTGAATATCAGTTCGTGCCCGTTATCTTCAGCGTCATTTTTCAGGTTTGCATATGCATCGCTGAGTTTCCTGAATATCTCAGGGTCTCCTGCCTCAAATGCTCCAGGCATAACACGGCCAAAATATTCATTCATGCACGCAAGAAGTGTAGTTTTCCCGCAACCTGAAGGCCCAAGCACCGTAAAACGCAGTTCATTCATCGTAATTAACCCTCCCATTTATGGCTAGAATATGCCAAGAAACTTTTTGCGTTCCTTCTTAGACTGCCTGACGCTCTCAAGTTCCGCTTTCACCCTCGAAAGTTCCTCCTGAAGTGCCTTAATCTGCTGCTTGTAACGTTCCTCCAGCTTTTCCGCACGTTCCGCCCTCTTTAACGCCTGTAACTTCTCTTGCAAAAGCGTATGTGCTTCCTTCATCGCGTCATCACGTTCTGTTATCGCGCTCTGTTCGGAGTTACGAGCTTCCGTGATTTCCTGGTCTGCACGGCTCAATGCTTCTTCCGTCTGGCGGGTATTCTCAGCTATGGCTTCCTGAGTCTTCATGTTATGCCGCCTCAAAACGTAATATCCTGCTCCCGCAAGAATAATCGCTATCACTGCCGCCGCAATAATTTTCACAGCATGATTAGGCTTCTTTGGTTTCACGGGTTCGAGGAGTTCATGGCCGCTCAATATCTCGAAACGCTCATCGTTAAGACCGCTGTTATCAGCTATTTTCATGGCAGCGTCTCCGGCAATGACACCCTCATGTATCAGGAAGCTCGCTGCAAAACGCATGACGATATCCGCAAATTCCGGCCTGAAATTTACGTTCTTGTCCCGCCTGAACTTCTCACCTGATATCTTGCCGTCTTCATACGAAAAGCCCTCGAATGATGCTCCTCCCATAGTGTGTACGGGAATAACTGCAATCGCGGAACGCCCCCTGTACTTCGTCCTCGACAATTCCGAAAGGCCGCTGAATGAAGCCGAAACCCTCGTAATGAATGCACCACAATCCCTTCGAGTATAACCCTCGCACTTAACGGGAACTATGAGAAGCAGCTTGTTGCCGTCTGAGCCTTCAAGTGCTTCAGTGAATGTACCGACTGCCTCACTGACACCGGATATGTTCTCGTTGCCGGACATCAGAAGGGGAGCGTCTATCACAGCTATAAAAACGTTTGTGTCCTTGAAATTCTCTGCATTCTCCTGAATGGCAAAGTGTATGTTCTCATCGCCGGATTTTAACAGCAAATCATACTCCCACTCCTCTCCTTCATGCCCCGTCAACAATGACGTGAAACCCGGCCTGTTACATGACGATTTCGCCTCAATATCCGACAGGGCCTTAGTGATAGCGTCAAAGTCCTCCGTCTCCGGCAGCCTGAAATATCCCGGCATACTCTCGTCCATCGCCCTGTAAATGCACGCAATTAGCGATGTCTTCCCCGAACATGGCCTGCCCGTTACAGCTATGTTGATGTCCATGCTTATGCCCCCTGCGATGAAAAGGTGAAGTTCATGTTTCCGCACAGTGCAAGAGCAGTGCTTAAAGGCCCGGTAATCTTCCCGAACGCTTCTGCCTTTGCCTGAGAGTTCCCAAATTCTTCCGGCCATATATCACCGCGTATGTACCTGTACAGTGCCCGCCATTGAGTATCTATCTTTATGACGTTCGACGATGATGCACCGCTGTCCCTTCGCACTAAGTCCTCAACGAAGTTATCCGCCATTGCAAAAGCAAACTCGTTAGGCTCTGTGTATATCTCCTCACGGTCAAGGCTTTCCCTCAATGTTGCCAGAGTATCACGGTATATTTCTATCAATGATGTGTATATCCCGTCAGCGTCAGTGAGTATTGCCCTTCTCTGCCGGGACTCTTCCTTCATTGGGTCAAGCAAATTCAGTGCCTCGCGGATTAACGGCTGTATCCTGTTCTGACAGCTTATCTTTGCATTATCAAGTTTCTTCAGACCGTCAAGTATTGCCGGCATAAGCTCCTGTTTCCCGTCCTCAATGAACGCTATTATCTCCCCAAGTATCCCTGAACCCTCAGCCGAAAAGTGAAGGTTAAGCCTGCCGCTCTCTGCAAGTATGCGGGATAGCTCCTCCTTCATCGGGATTAATACAATTCGTTCAAGTGTCTCGTCAAGGTCTTGCTGCATTTTTCCGCTAAGTTCCGTCCTTAGCTGGTGCATGAGGTTAGTGTAAGCTGCCTCCGGACTTCCCGAACGGCGTATCATTCTCCTGACAGTTTCAGGCGTAATACTGCCTATCTTTCCTTCGTCCGCAGCATTCTCCTCAATCTCTAGCGTTCGGTTGAACTGTTCCTGCAATTCTGTGCATGGTTCGTTCTTCTTTCTGCCCAGAAGCGAGTCTGGTTCAACGCTGCCGACAAGGCCATCAATTAAATCATCAAGCAGCGCGTCAAAAAGCCTGTCGAGAAGTTCACTTGTATGTTCAAAGTTGCTGCCGTCAGAAAATACCTCTTTTGCCTCGTCAAGAACATCATGAAGGTTATTCACAACGTCATTCATCATATCTTGAAGGCTCGACGCATATTCCCTGTCATTGCGTTCTATGTTGGCTTCAAGGAAATTCAGGGCAGGTTCGATAAGTTCTGCTGCAACTTCTTCCTCGTTTCGGCAGTCGGCAATGATGGTGTTCGCAACATGTATATCCTTGTTCCTCAACATCTGGACAAAATCCTGACACTGCATCATGTTATCGTCATTAGTGTTGTGATTGACTACCCAGAAACTCCAGCGGTCTATTGGAAGTTTGCGGCCTAAAGCGCGTCTTGCCTGGCTGTAGAGGTTAATGTCAGGGTCAAATACATCTTCACCCGTGCTTCTGGGCATGGTAACGAAGAACACTAAATCCACCTGATCCGCCAGAGCCTCAATCATTCGTTCTGTATCACCCATTCGAGTATCGCCAAGTCCTGGAAGGTCAATCAGCATTAGCGATCCAACGTCCTGATTGGGGAACCTGCAATGTATCTCCACGCTTTCTACGGCCATGTGAGCGAAGTATTCCTGTCTTGTTTCGGCATCATTCTGAACAACGTAACGGCGTATCTCGCTCTCAGGTATCTTTTGGCTTCTACCAGTGCCCAAGTATGACTGGTACTCCAAAAGGTGAGCCTGTAATTTTGCAAGTTCCCCGATGTAGTTGCGCATTCTGGTTTCGTCCTCAACGTTTGGTGTTGTGAAAGTGTTTCTGTCCGGCAGAACGCAATGTCGGAACTCCGTTAATGTCTCAGGAATTGCGATACCTGGTTTGTGTTTCTGCAACTCTCTGAAGTAACGCCCTACAGTGTTAGTGATAAATTCCTCCTCACTCAAGAAGTTTACGTATGCGAAAGTATCAGAGGCTTCCGGATCATTAATGATATTGGAACGTACACCTGTGCAAACTATCCTGTTACTGTCGGGGATAACGTCCGGGTTAAGTCTTGTAATGGATTGTAGAAGGCGAGATTTTCCCTGACGTGCGAGACCTATTACAGCGATGTTGATGGTATTGCGGGATAATCTGCGGTGAATGTTCGACATTCCGGCTTGAAGTTCATCTGCCTTGCGAGTGTCAAAGCCCCTGAATATTTCGGATATGGTTTCGCGTTCATGTGATAATGCATCGTCTGAAAGTGCTGAAGAACATATGCCTTTTAGCCTGATGAACTGTTCGAGAATTTTGTCGAGGCTTTGTTTTGCGTTTATGATGTGGTCAGCGAAGGGTTTTCGTCTCTGGATTATGCTGTTAATCTTTTCACTGCTCAAAATTTAACCTCCATGTGAAATTGTTGATATGGGATTTTCATGGAGCATTATATAACACGGCCTATGCAAATATTGTGTTTGTTGAATGCCCGTTGGTTTTCTGGATTGAACACAAAACTTTTTTATGTATAATTTAATCTCGTTCAGACTGTTTCACAACAAGTAAACATTTTTCATAAGAAAGATATCAAGGAGGGAGGTGAGCATAACTATGGCGGACAACCCAACAATCGCTGAGATAAAGACTGCTGAAACACAGGCGGCAGAATCTGTTCAGAAAGCCAAAGAGGACGCGGCAAGAAAACTTAACCGTGCCAGCGCAGACGCAGAAAATTCACTCAAGGAAGCACGACAGAATGCAGCCCGTCAGTACCGCGACAAAATTCGCAGGGCAGAAGAGGCAGCCGAAACAAAAGCTCAGTCTATTTTGTCAAAGCGCGAATCTGATGCAAAGGCTTTCTACACCAAGCATAAGGACAAGATTCCGGCAGCTGCTTCATTCATTACGGAAGAGGTGATCAAGAAATATGGGAGTAGCCAGGCTTAAAAAGGCAGAACTGTATTATCACAAATCCGTTCATGAGCAGATAGCCGCATCTCTCCAGGAAACAGGAGCTTGTCAGATAATCAGCACTACGGAAGAAAATCAACCCCGTCCTGCTGATGTTGAAGCTCTCATTTCCTCCAATGATGAGAAGCTCGCTGATGTCCGTTACCTGTCCAGGACACTAACTCCGCATTACGTTGACCCCGTTCCTGCACTCGACAGAATGCTGGGTGAACGCCCCGAAGTTACCATGTCGGAGCTGAAGGAACTGGCTGAACAGACGGATCTCAAAGCGGTTTGCGATAAGACACGCGCAGTTGAACACGAGACGGGGGAAGTCAGGCTTAAACTCTCAGAAGCAAGGTTGAACATGTCAATCTTGTCGTCTCTGGATTTTTTCCCATACCCTCTCTCAGCCATCACGGAAGGGACAAAGACTTTAACCGGCTTAATCGGGACACTGAAGGCCGGTAATGTCAGTGCTTTCCGCGCAGCATTAGGGGACTTCTCGAAGTACAAGGAAGACAGCGAACTAATCATCGCACCCTTTGACGAGAAGGAAAAAGCTCAAGACGTTTACGCCGCATTGATATACTCGCGCACTATCGAGGCGGAAATCAAGGAAGTCTGCGCGAAAAATGGCCTCTCACTGGTCGAAATCCCTGCGTCATTCACAGGGACGGCAGAGGAGGAACGCGAGAAGTTCGCGGGCATAATCTCAGAGCTTGAGGCAAAAGAGAACGAACTTGCCGCAAAGATGAACGAGCTTGCGGAAAATAATGTTCCAACAGTGCAGAAGCTCTCGGACTACTACAACAGCCTCGCAACACGCTACAACGGTACGGCCATGAGTGAGGAGACGGAATCGGTAATGCTTACAAGGTTCTGGCTTCCCGCAGCTAAGGCTGACGATATACGCGCCAAAATCGAGGCAATAAGCCCGGAGATTGAGCTTACACTCTCTGATCCTGCACCCGACGAGGAGCCTCCATCACTGCTCAACAACGGTGATACAGTAAGACCGTTCAACATTCTCACGGAGCTTTACTCATCGCCGACTTACAGAGGGATAGACCCTACGCCGCTTCTTGCGCCGTTCTTCTGGATATTCTTCGGAATGTGCTTGGGAGACGCGGGATATGCTCTTGTGGTTTTCGGGACAATTCTCTATGTATTCAGAAAGTATAAGAAGATTGCACCAGGCGTAAAGGACTTCATACAATTGTTCCTGTTCTGCTCGGTGTCAACGTTCATTTACGGCGTAATATCAGGCTCATTCTTCGGGAATTTCATCGACAGCTTCGTGCCGGTTCTAATCCCCGTAAAGAATGCTTTAATGCTTGTTGACCCGATGACAAACCCAATGCAGGTTTTGGGAATATCGCTGCTGCTCGGCGTTATCCACCTCATGTTCGGGCTGTTAATCGCGGCATATGACAAACTGAGGCATGGCGAGTTCATTGACGCTGTAGGGAACGATATATCATGGTTCCTGCTGATTGTCGGCCTCTGCCTGTACGGTGTAGGACTTGGCGGAATGCTGCCTCCTCATTTCGTGCAGATTGGCGGATTAATGGCAATACTCGGAGCAGTGATAATCTTCATATACGCGGGCAAGGGCGAACCTAATTACTTCAAGAAGGTAATCAACGGATTTCTTGCTCTTTACGGCTCAACGTCATACTTGGGCGACATACTGAGTTACAGCAGACTGCTTGCATTAGGTTTCGGTTCAGCAGTCATCGGAATGGTCATAAACCTTCTTGGCGGACTTGCGGCTGACATACCTTATGTGGGCTGGCTGGTGGCTGTGGTCGTGATTATCGGCGGGCATATCTTCAGCATAGCAATAAACATTCTCGGCTCATTCGTACACCCGTTAAGGCTTCAGTATGTAGAATTTTTCGGCAAGTTTTACTCAGGCGGCGGCGAACCATTCACCCCTCTGACGCTCTCACAGGAATTTGTGAATGTGAAAGCATAAGGCAATATATTTTAATCATGAAAGGAACGTGTAAATCATTATGGAACTTTTAGGACTCTCACTCGCACTTTTCGGCGCGGCACTTGCGGCAGCTCTGGCCGGTATAGGATCAGCAATCGGCATCGGCGTGGCAGGAGGAGCGGCGGCAGGCGTAATGACCGAAGACCCCAACAAGTTCGGCTCATGCTTAATCCTTCAGGCACTTCCCGGAACACAGGGCATCTACGGACTGTTAATCGCTTTCTTCGTCCTCAACAAGCTGGGGCTTCTCGGCGGAGCGGGAGCAGTAGCACTCAACTGGAATCAGGGTCTTCAGATACTGGCCTCATGCCTTCCCATCGCAGTAGTCGGCTGGTACTCGGCAATCTGGCAGGGCAAAACGTCAGCAGCTTCAATCCAGATGATAAGCAAGAAGCCTGAAGCAATGGGCAAAGCTATAATCCTTCCTGCAATGGTCGAGACTTATGCAGTCCTTGCACTTCTTACGAGTATATTAATGCTCATGGGAGTACAGGTGGGCTAAACGGGCAGGTGTTGAAGAATGGCACTTGCTGACATCAAAGCAAAAATAAAAGCTGAAGCACAGGCGCAGATAAAGGCACTTGAGGCAGAGAATGACGCGAAAGTCCGTGAGATAAGCCGCAAGGTCAACGCCGAAATCAAGGAAGTTCAGGACGCTTATAATGCCAGACTGGTGAAGGAAGAGCCTGAAGTTCTGAGAAGACGCGAGATCGTTGCAGAGCTTGACGCGAAACGCATTGACTTGGGAGTACGCCAGCGTCTCATGGGTGAGGCATTCGATACGGCACTCCAGCAGATGACCGAAATGGCTCCCGACAAGTACGTAAAGTTTGCGGACAAACTTCTTGCTCAGGCAGTAGTTACTGGCAAAGAGACAGTATTTGTCGGAAAGAACGAGAAGCACCTGGATCAGAGATGGCTCGACGGCTACAACGCAGCTCACAGCTCATCATTGACGCTTTCGTCCGAGAGGCTTCCTATTTCCGGCGGCTTTGTGCTGAGAAACGACAGGATTGACACTAATTGCTCGTGGGAAATGCTCATAGCTGATGCCCGCGCCGACATTGAGACCGAAGTAGTCAAGCGGCTGTTTGCGTAGGGAGGTGCTGTTGTCGTGAGTTACGTATACACCGTAGCACGTTTGCGGGGTATGGAAAATCACATACTGGACACGGCATTTTTCTCGCGCCTTATGGACAGCGCAGGTATTGACGACGCACTGAAGGCACTCGGTGAGACGAGTTATTCGCAGTGGATATCGCAGAACGGGAACAATTTCGACAAGGCCATTGATTCAGAAATGCTTGCGACATGCGAGGAGCTGGAATCATTTGTGCCGGATAAGGAATTGCTCAGCATTTTCAGGCTTCCCTATGACTTCCATAACGTCAAGGTTCTGTTGAAGGGACTGTTCAAGGTCAGAGGCGGTGAACAGGAAGGACGGCGTTACGATTTGTTGTCAAAGCTCGGAACGATTGACACTGACGAGCTTACGAACGCAATCGAGACGGAGGAATACGGTTTCCTGCCCTATGGACTTACGGACTTAATCCCGCAGTGCTGGCAGTTATGGGACGCAACGAAGAACGCACAGGCCGTTGAACTGTTGATTGACCACCAGATGTTCAGGGCAATGCTGAATGTTGCAGAAGGTCTGAAAATGCCCGCGATAGCAAGCTGGGTTAAGTTCAGGATTGACGCTGAGAACCTGCGCAGTGCTGTAAGGCTTGCACGCATGAAGTATGACAGCGCAAAGGCACTTCCCTTCTTCCATGATGGCGGGACGATAAGGGCTGATGACATGGCCAGGCTTCTCAATGAGCCTCAGGAGACATGGGGAAGGCTTTTATCACATACTGACATTGGCGCGGTGCTTGGAGCATTGCAGGAATCCGGCGACATAAAGGCTTCACTGTCTGACGTGTCGAAATCCCTCGATGACTATCTCATAAAGGTGCTTGAGGGAGCGAAATACTCAATGGACGATCCGGCTAATGTTCTGTTGTACCTGCTCACTAAGGAAGCTGAGACCCGTAACATGAGGGTTGCGCTTGTATGCGTTGCGGGAGGACTTGACCGCGAATTTGGGAGGAGGCTGTTAAGCAATGGCAGATAACAAGCCTATGGCCGCAATAGGAAGCTATGAAATGGCCCTGCCCTTCCAGGCTGTTGGGGTGCGCAGTGTAATTCTTACGCCCCAGACTCGCGGGACATTTCCAGCGACACTTGAGCAGCTCGCGCGCGAGGATTATGCGGTCGTGTTCATTCAGGAGGACTTGTTCGTTGAGTTCACGGAGAAAGTCGAGGAAATCAACGATAAATACCATACCAGCGTTCTTCCTGTTCCTGGCCCTTCGGGTGCGACAGGTGCAGGGCTTGCCTCGATAAGGGGAAGCGTTGAAAAGGCTGTTGGTATGGATATATTTGCAGAGAGATAATTTGGAGGCGGGAGATATTAAATGCCTGATAAGAAAGAAGTTAAAGGAGTAATAGAGAGGATCTCCGGCTCTCTTGTAGTCGCTGGCGGAATGGAGGGCGCAAGTATGCAGGACGTTGTGCATATCGGCGAACTCGGATTAGTCGGCGAAATACTGGAGGTAAACGGCGACAAGGCATCAATACAGGTCTATGAGGAGACTTCAGGACTGATGCCCGGTGAACCCGTTGTGTCAATGGGAGAGCCTCTTAGTGTTGAACTTGGGCCTGGAATAATCGAGCAGTTCTATGACGGAATACAGAGGCCGCTTGAGTTAATCGAGAATGCCGCGAAAAGCCCTTACATTTCAAGGGGTATCAGCGTTCCGGCACTTGACCGCAAAAAGAAGTGGGACTTTACCCCGAAAGTCAAAGTCGGAGAAGAAGTAATCGCCGGAGATATTCTCGGAACAGTTCAGGAGACTGTAGTTGTTGAACATAGAATAATGGTGCCTTACGGAATTAAAGGCAAGATCGCGAAAATCGAAAAGGGCGAACACACAATCGAAGATGTAATCGCTGTAATTGATGACAACGGGACAAAGCATGAGGTCAAAATGCTCCAGCGTTGGCCGGTCAGAAGACCCAGACCCGTAAAAACCCGTCTCGCTCCCAACGTACCCATGACTACCGGACAGCGTGTTGTTGACGCATTCTTCCCCGTAGCACTCGGAGGAACAGCGTGCGTACCCGGCCCATTCGGTTCAGGAAAGACGGTTATCCAGCACCAGTTCGCGAAATGGGCGCAGGCGCAAATCGTTGTGTATGTCGGCTGCGGTGAACGCGGAAACGAGATGACGGACGTTCTTCTTGAGTTCCCGGAGCTTGATGACCCGCAGACAGGCCAGCCCCTCATGAAGAGGACTACCCTCATCGCAAACACTTCAAACATGCCCGTTGCTGCCCGTGAAGCAAGCGTTTACACAGCAATCACCCTTGCAGAATACTACAGGGACATGGGCTACTCTGTGGCACTCATGGCCGACTCGACAAGCCGCTGGGCAGAAGCCCTCCGCGAAATGTCAGGAAGACTTGAGGAAATGCCGGGCGAAGAAGGTTATCCCGCATACTTGGGTACACGTCTTGCATCATTCTACGAGAGGGCAGGACGCTGCATCGTAAACGGCAAGGACGGCCGTGAGGGTTCAATCACAGTCATAGGGGCAGTATCACCTCCCGGCGGAGACCTTTCCGAACCAGTTACTCAGAACACGTTGCGCGTTACCAAAGTATTCTGGGGACTTGACGCTAACCTTGCGTATCAGAGACACTTCCCGGCGATTAACTGGCTTAACAGCTACTCACTCTACACTGAGAGACTCGACCCGTACTGGGATGAGAAGTTCGACGACCAGTGGAGCGGATTACGCACTGAAGCAATGGGACTCCTTGAGCAGGAATCACAGCTCAACGAAATAGTAAGGCTTGTCGGAATCGATGCGCTTTCACGTGATGAGCGTATGGTCATGGAGACGGCCAAGTCTTTGCGTGAGGACTTCCTCCATCAGAACGCGTTCCACGAGATAGATACGTATGCGTCAATGGATAAGCAGTTCAAGATGCTGCGTACAATCGTGAACTTCCATCACGCCGGACTCGATGCACTTCACAAGGGAGCACCTATGAACAAGCTCTTCAACCTTCCAGTGCGTGAACAGATAGCGAGAATGCGTTACCTTGAGGAGAAAGATATTGCCCAGATAGACAAGCTCGAGGACACCATCAAGGAGCAGATAAACGGGATAATCCCTGTCGGAGGTGAGAACAATGCTGCCTAGAGAATACAGGACAATATCAAGCATTTCCGGCCCCCTAATGATGGTCGAGAAGACTCAGGACGTACGCTTTGATGAACTCGTCGAGATCACGCTCGGCAATGGTGAGAAGCGCAGAGGCAGAGTCCTAGAGATCGAGAAGGACAGAGCATTAGTTCAGGTTTTCGAGGGCACGTCAGGCATAGAGAACGAGGACACAAAAGTACGCTTCATCGGTAAGGTGTTGACCCTCCCGGTGAGCAAAGACATGCTCGGAAGAGTCTTCAATGGACGCGGTGAGCCTATTGACGGCGGAGCGGCCTTAATCCCCGAACAGAACTTGGACATTAATGGAATGCCGATGAACCCGTTCTCCAGAGATTACCCTTCGGAGTTCATACAGACCGGAATATCCACTATCGACGGACTTAACCCAATGGTAAGAGGCCAGAAGCTGCCGATATTCTCTGCGTCAGGACTTCCTCATAACAGAATGGCGGCACAGATAGCTCGTCAGGCTACAGTCATCAGCGGACATGAGGACTTCGCGGTTGTGTTTGCGGCAATGGGTATCACGTTCGAGGAAGCGTCATTCTTCATGGAGGACTTCAGGAGGACAGGAGCACTTCAGCGTACAGTGCTGTACATCAACTTGGCCGATGACCCCGCAATCGAGAGAATATCCACACCGAGAATTGCTCTGACTGCGGCGGAATACTTGGCCTTTGAGTGCAACATGCACGTAGTCGTAATCTTGACGGACTTGACGAACTACTGCGAGGCTCTGCGTGAGATCTCTGCGGCACGTAAAGAAGTCCCCGGCAGACGCGGCTATCCCGGCTACCTGTACACTGACCTTGCGACAATGTATGAGCGTGCTGGAAGGCTCAAGGGCAAATCAGGCTCAATCACACAGATTCCGATTCTGACAATGCCTGAAGATGACAAGACGCACCCGATTCCTGACCTTACCGGCTACATCACTGAGGGACAAATTATCCTGAGCAGAAGCCTTCACCGTCAGGGAATATATCCGCCTGTAGACGTTATGCCTTCACTTTCGCGTCTGAAGGATAAGGGTATCGGCAAGGGCAAGACCCGTGAAGACCATGCAGACCTCATGAACCAGCTTTTTGCAGCATATGCACGAGGCAAAGAGGCAAAAGAGCTTGCGGTAATTCTCGGAGAAGGTGCACTGTCAGACGAGGACAAGGCGTTCGCGAAGTTTGCTGACGTGTTCGAGGATAAGTATGTGCGTCAGGGAGAGTACGAGAACAGGACGATTCAGGAGACGCTGCAGCTCGGATGGGATTTGCTGACGATGATTCCTGTGAAGGAACTGAAGCGTATCAGGGACGCATACATAGAGAAGTACTTGAACCCGCTGCTTAAGGCAAAAGCTGAGAAGGCAGAGTAGGGGAGGGATTGACGGATGGCACGCATCAATGTCAACCCCAACCGAAT
>CALAUZ010000099.1 GCA_937892105.1 uncultured Fretibacterium sp.
AACTTTATCGAAATATGTAGGCTCAAGAGCAATCGCATATTTATCTTTTACGTTTACGACAAATGCATCATCATGCAACACCATTACATCATATTTTCCGCTGTGTTTTGCATGTGTTATCGTAGATTTTCCCGAACCTGAAAGCCCGAACGCCGCTAAAACAAATTTTTTCCCGTCCTTAGTCGTGTAACGTTTCAAACCTCCATGACATGAAGCGTAACCATTACGGGCAGCAATTCCCCACGCAAGCGTTAAAGTTCCTTTTTTGAGTTCGCCGAAATATCTTAAACCTAAAACCGCCGCGCAATTTTCTTCAGGTGAGAAAAACGCTAAACCGAGCGGAAATTCTTTTTTAAGTTCCGGGTCTCCGTGCGGCCATTCGGGATCAGCAAAAATAAAAATATCGCCGTCATGATCAGAAATCATCCGGGAATTTTTATACATTGCTTTATATTTTTCGTTTTCATACTGGAAATTTATCATCCAGTTATATAAACTGTTCTCATAACCTTCCGGCACGATCAAATGTGCATGCGTCATAAAATCTAAATCAAGCCCGACAAATGCATCAGCCTGATATAAAGTTCTGTCGCGCATGTTAAAAACTGCTTCGCGGACGACTTTACATAATTTCGTCACGTTTACATCAGGATAGCCGACTATTCTGCGAGCTGCTGCGGTTCTTCCGAAAACTGCACCGTCATTAAATAATAATACGTTTGCATCCTGCGGTAATTCTTGTTCAGTTGGTTTATAAACTGGCATTCCTGTAAGTTCAACTGTGCCGGGACTATTTTTTGCGAGGTTATATGCTTCCTTTAAATCCAAAACTTTTTTAACGTTATTGCCATAAAATAAACTTTCGATGGTTGTACGCGGTTGGGCGTGATAAACTTTTTTAAAATTTTCTGGATCGTAATGTCCAATTGTCGCCATTCTGTTAAAAACTCCTTTCAAAATTTCAAGTTAAAATAATTTGAAACTCGCCGAAATTATAGCACCGAAATAAATTTATATTGTTATTTTTACGTTGTTACGCAAATTTTTTAAATGCTAAAATTCCAAAATTCAAAAATTTTAATTTTCAGGAGTGATCTCAAAATGAAGTCATCTCGTTTTTTCGTTTCAATAAGTTTATTACTCGCTTTAATTTTAATTTCTCCGGTTTACGCGGTCGATAAATCAGACTGGCCGAATCAATTAAGATTTATGGCAGGCCCTCCAGGCGGAAACTGGTTCGCACTCGGCACAGCTCTTTCTGAAATGTGGACCTCCGAAGGTTTACCGCAGACGACAAGTTCATCAGGTGGTGGAGTTTCAAATATTTTAAATGCTAACATGAAGCGCGGAGATTTAGGATTTTCTGTTACATCGTTGTTGGGAGCAGCTCTCAAAGGTGAAGCAGATTTCAAAGGCCGTAAAATCGATAACGCCGTTATTATGGCAAATTTATACACGCAATACACATATTTTATAATGCGTAAAGACTTCGCCGAAAAAAATAATATTAAATCAGTTGAAGATATTATCGCGAAGAAATTGCCGATGAGATTCGCAACTCTTAAGCCCGGCACAAGTTCTGAATTTATAGTGAACGCATTATTTAATAAAGGTTACGGCTTCGATTATAAAAAAACTTTCAAAGATTGGGGCGGAACTGTTGAATATGCTTCATATGAGGGCGGAGCGGATTTATTGTCAGACAATCATCTTGACTGCTTCGCGTTTTCAGTCGGAAAAATTGCTTCAGTCGTAATGAATATTGAAAGCCAGCTCGATATAGTTTTATTACCAGTTGGACAGGAAGCGCTCGACAAATTATCGGAAGCATATGGAACAGTTACATTAACGATCGATCCTGGAATTTATAAATCAGTTCCAGCCGGTGCAGAACCAGTAAAAGCGGTTGGAGATTACACGTGCATAGTAATTCGTAAAGATTTGCCGGACACTTTGGTTTATGAATTAAATAAAGCAGTTTGGGAACATCGTGACGCAATGATCGCAGCCGTTAAAGATATGTCGGAATTAACTCCGGAAATTGCATTACCTGCGAGAGTTCCGGCGCATGCGGGTTCAATTCAATACTGGAGCAAATTTATAAATTTAGATTCAGAAGGTAATTAAACAATGCGTAAACTATCAGGAAACGTTAAAAAATTTATTTGGCTTTACGTCTTGGCGATGGGCGTGTTCCATTTGTATACAGCTTCGGCCGGAAATTTTGAGGCGTTTTTACAGAGAAGCATACATTTAGCGTGGGTGTTGCCTTTAGCTTTTGTGCTTTATCCTATGACGAAAAATTCTCCAAAAGATTCCGTCCCGTTTTATGATTGGATACTTGCAATTTTAGCGGCGGCTCCCGGAGTTTATTCAATGGTGAATTACACGGCAATCACTGAAAGAATACAGCAAATTGATCCGTTGACGACAGCGCAGTTATATTTGGGTATATTGCTCGTGATTTTGTTGCTTGAAGGTACTCGCAGAATTGTCGGGCTTCCGCTAGCGTTGATAGCTTTTTTATTTGGGTTATACATGCTGTACGGTTATAAATTGCCGGGATTGTTGCAGGGTTTTCCGTTTTCATTTCCGGAGGTCATTGAAGAATTATATTTAACTGATGAAGGAATTTTTGCATCGCCTTTAGGAGTTTCTGCAACATACGTAATGATTTTCCTGATATTCGGCGCATTTCTTGAGAAGTCCGGCGCAGGAGACTGGTTCATGAGTGTTGCGCAGGCTTTCACGGGAACAACTCCTGGCGGCCCTGCACAAATTGCGGTATTAAGCTCATGCCTTTTCGGGTCAATATCAGGTTCTGCGGTCGCTAATGTCTACGGAACAGGAACATTCACAATTCCGTTGATGATGAAGATAGGTTACGAGCCATTCTTTGCTGGGGCAGTTGAAGCTGTTGCGAGTTCGGGCGGACAGATAATGCCTCCGATTATGGGAGCTGGAGCGTTCCTGATGGCTTCATTTTTGGGATTGCAGTACAGGGAGATAATGATAGCCGCAATATTCCCAGCATTACTCTACTACGGAGCATTATTCCTGATGGTGAGGCTTCGAGCCCTGAAGACCGGATTACGCGGGCTTGACCCTTCAGAGCTTCCATCAAAGCATGATGTTCTAAGCAAGTTCTACATGATTGCGCCAATTCTGGGACTGATAGTGTTCCTGTTGATAGGCTATACACCAATGAGGGCGGCACTTTTGGGAATAGGACTTGCGTGGCTTGTATCATTCTTCAACTTCAAGCCCGATACTACAAGCGGTCAGAAGGTAAGAGCCGTAATCGTTGCTTTAATCTCTCTTGGACTTGGTACGCTTCTCACACTGAAGCCTGAGATTTTCGCGGGGATTAAGCCTGGTATGCAGTTTGTTATAGTTGGAGTGTACATGCTTGCGGCCTCGTGGTTCAATCCAGGAATGAACACCCGCGATTTCATTGACGCAATCGCGCAGGGAGCGCAGGGAATACCATTGGTATGCGTTGCGTGTGCCACAGCCGGAATAGTTCTGGGTGCTGTATCACTTACTGGGATTGGCGGAAAGCTGGTAGGGTTTGTAATCTCGTTCGCGGGAGATATGCCATTGCTGGCTCTGGTACTGGTAATGCTGATAGCGACGCTGCTGGGAATGGGTTTGCCAACGACAGGAGCATACATACTTGCAGCGGCATTGGGCGCACCGATACTGGTGAAGCTGGGATTTCCACCGATAGCAGCACACATGTTTGTGTTCTACTACGCGATAATCTCGAACATTACGCCTCCTGTAGCACTGGCTGCCTATGCTGCAAGCTCGATAGCTGACTCCAATCCCAACAAGACAGGTTTCCAGGCCATGCAGCTTGGATTTCTGGCATATGTTGTACCGTTTGCGTTCTGCTATGATCCTGGACTTCTGATGCAGGGTTCATGGGTGCAGATCTGCTGGGCATTACTGAGCGGAATTGGTGCTGTATTCTCGTTTGCGTATATGTGGATGGGGTACATAAAGAAGCCGATTAACGTGTTAATGCGCGTCCTGCTGCTGGTGTCAGGGGTGTTGTGCCTTACGGTGTGGCCTGCGACGACTATTGCGGGATTTGTGCTTCTTGTTGCGGTGTACTTCATGAACCGCTAAAAACTATTACCCCTCCGTCTAAAGCGAGACAGAGGGGTTTTTATTACAGTTAATCTTGTTGAGTTATCCGTCTGAAGTCTTCATCACATATCATGATTTCAAAAGGTATTTCACTTCTTTGACTTCAAGTAGCTTATCAGTATTACACCAGAAATTATTAATGCCCCGATAATATCCGTCATAGTTCCAGGAATAACCATGCACAAGCCTCCAGCAAATGAAGCAATCCTTAAAGGCATATTCATAGCCCCGTTAAGGTAGCCTATGAAGCCTCCTCCAATCCCTATAAGCCCCCAGACAGCAGTCAATACCATAGGCAAAGCATCGTAAAAACTTCCGCCTATCATTATCATTTTGGGATTTATGGCGAACATGTAGGGGATTAAGAATGCAGCTATCGCAAGTTTTGTCGCGTTCACTCCCGTCTTGAAGGCGTTTCCTCCCGCAATCGCTGAACCAGCATAAGCAGCAAGCGCAACTGGCGGCGTTATGTCGGCCACAATCCCGAAGTAGAAGCAGAACATGTGCGATGCCAACAGCGGAATACCAGCCTTAATCAGGATTGGAGCAGCTATCGTTGATGTTATGAGGTAGTTGGAAGTAGTTGACACTCCCATTCCCAAAATCAATGACGTAAACATCGCGCATAACAATGACAAAAATACACTGTTCCCAACAAGCCCGAATATTCCTGTCCCTATCCTCTGCCCTAATCCGGTAAGTGTTACCATTCCGATTATTATTCCTGCTGTCGAACATGCCGTCGCTACTGAAACTACACTGCGCGCAGCCTGTGGAAGTGCCGTGAAGATTTGCAGGAAAGGAACTCTTGTTCCCCTGCGCAAGTATGGAACTATAATGCAAAGCAGACAGCCCAGCAAAGCAGCTCTGGTTATCGTGAAGCCTGAAAGCATTAAATATATAATTCCAACTAAGGGCAGAAGAAGATGTCCTTTTTCCTTCAGCAATGGAAGCAGTTTAGGGAGCTGTTCCCTTGAAACTCCTTTAAGCCCCAAACGTTTTGCCTCAAGGTGTACCGAAATCCATATCCCTGTAAAGTAAAGAACAGCAGGAATTAACGCTATCAGCATAAGCTCTCTATATGGGACATTGCAGGTTTCGGAGATTAAGAAGGCGGCTGATCCCATTATTGGCGGCATAATCTGTCCTCCCGTCGAAGCTGCTGCCTCAACTGCTCCCGCAAATTCAGGAGTATAACCTAGAGACTTCATCATTGGAATTGTGAACGAACCCGTCGAAACTGTGTTTGAAACTGACGAACCCGAAACAGTCCCCTGAAGTGCTGATGACAGAACCGCAACCTTTGCAGGCCCTCCGGAAGCCCAGCCCGCTAAAGAGTTCGCAAGGTTGATGAAGAATTGCCCGATCCTTGTCTTCTCAAGAAATGCTCCGAAAAGTATGAACAGAAATATATACGTTGCGCAGACACCCAAAGGATTTCCGATTACTCCCTCAGTTGTTATGAAAAGGTGAGTGATTATGCGTTTCAGGCTGAAACCCCTGTGCTGAAGAAAACCTCCCATGTATTTCCCCAGCATTCCATACACGAAGAAACATACTGCAATAATCACAATGGGTGCGCCCACAACCCTCCAACATGCCAGAAGTACTAACGCAATTCCAAGACCTGCCATTACAGTATCAAGCATGTTATATCTTCCAGCCCGGAACTGTAAGGGCTTGTAGTTGATGATGAAATATGCTGCCACACACAAGACCATTAAGGCCAGAACACAATCATACCAGGGCAATTTATGACGGTCAGAGTTTTTCGTTGCGGGGTAGAGGATATATGCCATTGAGATGGCTAAACCTAAGTGCGTGTAACGTAAAATCTGTAACGGGACTTTATTGGAGAGTGAAGCGTAAAGTTGGAACAAAGCCCACGCCGTCAATAAAGCAGTGATGAAAATATTTCCTTTGCCTGAAAATATTTTGTACTTTGATTCACGGTCAAGCTCGTCCAGCTTCGTAGTCTTTAATTGTTCTTGATTGCTCATTTAAGATGGTCGGGAATAACTATACCCTTTTCCTCGTAATACTTTCTCGCACCGGGATGTAATGCACTGGGAATTCCTGACAATGCGCTCTCTAAGCTCATGTAGCTGGCTTTCGCGTTAATCTCGCGGATTGAGCCTAAGTTCTCGTAAATGGCCTTCGTAAGTGCGTAAATACTGTCCTCTGAGAATGTGTCAACGCAGATTAACATGCATTTTACCGCAACACTCGTAACGGGCTTTCCGAGATTGTATTCGTCTGTCTCAGTTGTGAAAGCTGAGTAGAAGGGGTATTTCTTCAGCAGTGCTTCAAGGTGTTCTGTGTCGATTGAAAGGACGCTGATTTTCCCGCTCAGTGAAAGTTCCATGACGTTGGCATTAGGATATCCTGAGCAAAGGAACATCGCGTCGAACGTACCGTCCTGAACACCATTCTTCGCTGTAGCCTGGTCTGCGAAAGTCTCGTTGATGTCGTCATAGGTCATTCCGTAAACTCCGAGAATTTGGCGTGCAGCTACCTCATAGCCTGAACCTACAGCACCAACGCAGACATTTTTACCCTTCATGTCGCTTACTGATGAGATACCTGCGTCTTTGCGGACTACGATCTGCACCATCTCGGGGTAACACGCTGTGATTGCCTGAATGTTTGTGATAGGGTCGCCTGCGAATAACTCAATTCCAGTGCGTGCGTAGCTGTAGACATCGGACTGTATCATCGCAAACTCATTTTCGCCCTCACCCAAGAGCCTTGCGTTTTCGGTTGAACCGCCTGTTGAAGTTACGGTCAGGTTTGCGCCTGTAACGTTGTTGACGACAGCGGAGAGTGCGCTTCCGAAGTTGTAGTAATTTCCGGTAGCACTGGCCGTAGCCATAAGGTAAGAACCCTTAAACTCAGGATCTGCGAAAGCCGTCCCAATGAAGGACAAAATAAGGACGAATACGGAAATGACAGATAAGTAACGTCTCATTATGATAGATTTCCTCCTTTTAGGAAAAATAATATCTGTCGGAAATTATATCAGGCAGTTGAAATTTCCTGCAATAAAGCCTAACAAGCGTTTAAGCGAAGAATAAATATGAAATACTTTCTCCAAAATTTAAGATTTACCAGCGGTCTGTGGCAATATCTCTTGCCTCTGCTTTTGTTATCCAGAATTAGTATTAACGTTATGCCTCCCTAAAACCTTACTTCTGAAACAAGGTAAATCCCCCCGATAATCAGCACAATACCGCAGAGAATGTTCACGGCCTTCACCATTCCAGAAAGCACACTATCTTCCCCGCTGTGCAGAAACTCCGAGAATATCTGCGCAAACGTCCCGGCACCCACAAGCACCGCGCAATACCCCAGCGCATAGCACAGAACCAGCATTACCGCCCCTACAATTCCGCCAGAAGCCTCCGACATTGCCAGCGATAACACTGGACTGACGTATGCGATGTTGCATGGCCCAATGGCAAGCCCTGACAATATCCCAAGCACAACAGCTCCCTTCATGTCCTGAGACTCGGTTCCCTTCACGCGCGAACCGAACGCAAGAAACTTCAGCCTTATCACTCCCATAATCTGAAGCCCCATTACGATGAACACTCCCGCAGTTATCAGCGTCAGAAATCTCTCGTACCCTCCAAGCAACATACCAATACCGGACGTTACGAACGCCACTAAGGACAGGTTGATGATTATTCCAACGCAGAATGCACATGATATTCTGAATGCCCGAAAGTGCGAAGGGTTATCGGTGTTTGCCACATATCCCACGACAAGAGGTACGAGGCTTATTCCGCATGGGCTGAGAAGAACGCTCGCAACTCCCCAGAAGAATGCGCCTAGATATTTTATTGCGCCTGATGAGTACATGAACTCGAATATTCCGCTTAACATATGTATATCACTCCCCAAAAAAATAACCGCACCTGCAATTTTACAGGCACGGCCATTATTCTACATTGTCTTATTGCTAAAGTGTTATCTCAATTTCGCAAGCCAGCCTGATATGTCGTCTTTCAGCCTTCCGCCTCCTGAATAATGTACGGAAAGTCCTTCAGTGATTACGGCCTTCGGTGCAAGTTTCGCTATTGCCGTCAAACTCTGCCCAAAACGTCCGCCGCCGTGTGAACAGAATGGCATTATCGTTTTCCCGCTGAAATCATACTCCTCAAGAAATGACGCTATCGGAGCAGGAATGCTTGCCCACCAGTTCGGATAACCCAGCATGATAACATCGTAATCCGCAAAGTCCTTTACGTGTTCCCTGAGCTTTGGACGAGCTTGGCTGTGCTGGTCTCTCTGAGCCTCCCGCAAAACAGTGTTATAGTTCTCCGAGTACGGTTTTTCCGGCGTAATCTCGAATATTTCCGCTCCCGTCTGCTTCTGTATCTCGTAAGCTATTCCCTGAGTGTTTCCGCTCCATGTGAAATATGCAATTAACACCTTCTTACCCGTTCTAGATGTCTCCTGTACCGCCTGAGACGCGATTAACCCTGTACCTGTTGCACCGCGGGCAAGCCTTATCCCGACATTATAGAGCCTTCGTTCCTGTGGAGCTGCCGCACGGTAAGCACTGCGCATGTTCTTCGCAAAATCATTCCAGCCCCCACCCCTGTTCACTCGCCGGGTTCCTGATGTTGGGCCTGTAGGATTGTTTTTTGCCGAAACGTCATAATCAGCGTAGATGTCCCAGCACCATTCGCCTACGTTCCCGTGCATGTCGTAAAGTCCCAGCTTGTTTGGCGGAAAACTCCCTACATTCACTGTTTCCCCGCGATATATTCCCGGCTTTGTAGTGAGCTTGTGCTGTGAAAAATAGTTCTCCTCAATCTCATATGGATAGTGGCCGTAAAAATTTGCCTCGTCAGCTCCTATTGAGTGTTCAAGGTTAAAGGGTGTTGATGTTCCGGCACGGCAGGCATATTCCCATTCTGCTTCTGTGGGGAGCCTGTAGCCGTCAGACGATAAGTCCCATGTTACTTTTGCACCGTCAATCTTGTATGCGGGAGTTAAGCCCTCATGTTCGCTTTTTGCGTTGCAGAACTTTACAGCCTCAAGCCACGTAACATTCTCGACAGGAAGATTATCCCCGTTGAAACTCGAAGGGTTATCGCCCATTAACGCTCTGTATTCTGACTGCGTAACTTCATGTGCCGAAATCTCAAAATCGCTGACCGTAACTTCATGCTGCAATTCGTCATCACTGCGCCAGTTCTCGGATTTTGGGCTTCCCATGAGGAATTTTCCGCCCTTAACGCTGACCATTTCTCCAGCAAAAGCACTGCCAGCCATCATTGCAATCACCGCAAAAATTATTGACAGTCTCATTATTCCGCCGCCTTGTTGATACAGGTTATTGCGTTGAGGCTTCTTGGGTAGCCGATATATGGAAGGCACTGGGACACAACGTCAATAAGGTATGCCCTGTCGTTGCCCATGTTCATGTTGCCTTTTGCGTGCGCGGTGAGTTGTGGTTCGCAGCCGCCCTGAGCCATGATGTAGCAGAATGTAATCATCTCGCGTTCACGGAGATTGAGACCCTTTCGCGTGTAGTAGTCGCCGAAACAGTTTCCGGCAAGCCAGCGGTTAATGTGGCGAGTTTCCTCCGGCCCTGAGTCCTGAAATCCCTTCATGCCGTCGCCGAATATCTCAACTTGTGCGTCATTGCCAGACTGTATGCGGGTTTCAGGAGTTGTTGTTGACGCGTCAGAAAGAGGAAGAGTTATGCCCTTTGCTGTGAACACGTCATTTGCTGCCGTAAGGAATGGCCTTGTTCTGCCGATACCGAGATATGCAGTACCCTGATAGATTATCTCTTTTGTTTCGGACGGTGTAACCCCTGCGTCAAGTGCTTCCGGCAATACAGCCCTGAACTCGTCAATCCCCTGACAGCCCATTAATGCCGCAAGAATGGCCATGTACCTTGTACGCTGGTCAAGTTTCGATTGTGCCGGTACTTCAACACCCGCAAAATTCCCGAAAAACTCCGCAAATTCCGTATCTGTCTTCCTGAACTCCTCAACGTTTGCGCAAGCTCCTGTAACCATAACCATAACTGCAATCACTCCCATTAATATTTTCTTCATGATAATACCTCCTAATCCATTCACTCAGGAAAGCAAGCTGTTCATCAGTGTGAAACCAATGCTCTCCATCTTCCATGACTGTAAGACCAGCTTTATGACTGCTGACGAACTCATCGACTGTACGGCGTGAAGTAATGTTGTCCCTTCCAGCGTACAATATTTCTGTAGGGACGTTCCATGTCATACGCCGAACATATACTGTCTCTTGCTTTTGACGGGAAAGAGCTGTAGTAATCCACGCCGATAATG
Organism: uncultured Fretibacterium sp.; assembly: GCA_937892105.1. Next base: position 10,482 of record CALAUZ010000099.1, read on the forward strand.
TCGAAATCTGGACAGTCATTCCTGTAGTTTTCAGCCTCAATAGAACTTCCGCCCTTACCATGAACATAGAGAATAACTTTGTCCATAATTACTTCAGCAGCGCGTACTCCTTCGGATCAACGGCCTCACACCATTCGTTTGATGTTTCTTCGCCGCCAACCTCAATCGCAAGGTGCTGGAACCATGAATCTTTTGCTGCCCCATGCCAATGCTTTACGTTTGCTGGAATGTTGACGACATCGCCAGGCTTGAGTTCCTGAGCTGGTTTGCCCCATTCCTGATAGTACCCGCGTCCTGAGACAACAACGAGTATCTGGCCTCCTCCTGTTTTTGCGTGGTGAATATGCCAGTGGTTTCGGCAGCCAGGCTCAAACGTTACGTTGAAGATACCTGCCTGTTCGAGCGATAACGGAGCGAGGTAGCTATGTCCATCAAAATATTGTGCAAACGCGTCATTGGGTTTGCCGATGGGAAAGACGCTGAGTTCCTGACCGTCTGGAGCGAGGTGGAGACCTTTGGGGCTGAGGGTGATGTTTGAGGGTTTGCTCTCGAAAACTTTGTTTGAATTTGTCATGATATCTGCCTTCTTCCTGATAAACATTGCATTTTTTAAGATTTTATATTTTACACTTGACTTTAAGGCTTGCGTAAATTTGGCTATTCGGTATGGAAAGTCCTGATAAGTTCGTGATTTTAGGGTGCTTCAACAAAAACCCTCCGGCGATTAACCAGAGGGCAATTAGTTATTCTTCAGCTTTAGCCGTCATTCTGTCCATCAATATTGGAGACAGAACTCCCAAAATGCACAGGACAATCAGCACCCAGCAAACAGGTGTCGAGAATAATATTCTTGGGTCTCCCCCCGAAAGCAGCAATGAACGCCTAAGCCCCTTCTCTCCAATCGGGCCGAGTATGAGCGCAAGAACTATGGCCGCGTTGTTAAGGCCGAATTTCCGTGAGAGCCAGCCTATTACGCCGAATATCAGCATAATCACAACGTCAACATAATTCTGGTGTATTGCGAATGAACCCACAACGCACAGGATTGTTACTGACGGTATCAACACAGCGTCCGACAGCCTCGCAATATGCGCAAAGCCCCGACACCCAATAAGTCCAATTCCCAGCATGAAAAACTGTATCAGCACGAACCCAGCAAAGAATGTGTACGTCATCAATGCATTATCACCAGCGAAAAGATTTGGGCCGGGCGTAAGTCCCTGTATAATCAGCCCTCCCATGAGAACAGCCGTAACGCTCTCTCCAGGAATGCCAAGTGTCAGCATTGGGATAAGCGAACCTCCTGTTACAGCGTTGTTGGCGGCCTCACTTCCTGCTACCCCCTCATAGCTTCCGTGTCCAAATTCCTCTTTGTGCTTCGAGAACTGACGGGCAGTGTTATACCCCATGAAGCACGCTATTGACGCACCTGCTCCAGGCAATATTCCGATTAAGTTCCCGATAATCCATGAGCGTCCTATTGTCGGGGCAATCTCCTTCAATTCCTGACGGGTAAGCAGCATTCTGTCGGTGAATTTCGCTGCTTTTGCCCTCTGCCGTATTTTTGCCTCAGCAAGTACAAGTGCCTGGCTCATCGAGAACAAGCCGATTAACGCGCATGTTACGTTTATTCCCTCATATAATGATGACTGTCCGAACATGAAGCGTTTTACCCCTTCCATAGGATCCATTCCTATGGTTGACAGCAATAAACCCAGCGCACCGCTCATTAGTCCCTTGACCATAGATTTTGATGACACTCCGGCTATTATTGTGAGGCCGAATATCGACAGCCAGAAATATTCAGGAGAGCCGAACTTCATGGCCAGTTGTCCGAGTACGGGCGCGAAAAAGTAGAGTGATATGCAAGAGAGCAGTCCGCCAAAGAATGACGCAATACAGGCTGTTCCAAGAGCTTTCCCAGCCTGCCCCTTCAGTGTCATCTGGTAGCCCTCGATTGCTGTTGCGGCAGACGCAGGAGTTCCCGGCGTGTGTATCAGTATTGCCGATATTGAGCCGCCGAATATCGCACCGCAGTATATAGCACCAAGCATTATCATTCCTGTAGACGCTTCCATCGAGAACGTCATGGGAAGCAATAACGCAACTCCCATAGCCGCTGACAGCCCGGGAAGACAGCCGATGATTATCCCTATTGTTACTCCCGCTGTCATGGCCAGAAGGTTGACGGGGTATAAGGCGTTCACAAAGCCCAGTCCCATAAGCGATAAAGTCTCACTCATTGCTATATCCCCCAGATTGTCCCTGAAGGAAGCCTGACTTCAAGGAACAGTGTAAAAGCGCAGTATACCAGCGCAAAAATTGCTATTTCAGCGAGTACTGCCTGCCATACTTTCACTTTCAGGAACAACAGGCTTGCACTCATGAACAGGACACTTGCTGCGTAAAATCCCAGATACGGCATAGAAGCAATATAGGCAGAAATCATTGCGAAGAGTACGAAGAATTGTGATGGCACAAAATCCCGGAAGTCCTCAAGTCCGCTGGTTATTCCCTCACGCAATGCGCCGCGTATCATGTTCAGTACGTGAAGGGTGGTAAGACCGGCAAGAAGTGTTATTACACACAACGGATAGACCTGAGCCGCTTTTGGGAGCTGTATCGTCATGTACAGGAAGAACGCGCATACAGCATACATAACGAGGCATACTCCAATATCAGATTTCTTCATGTGAAAAGTAAATCTCCTTTCAGAAATATGTGGATCAAGCCTAAAATGCCCCGGCATGACTTACGGCACAGCGGGGCAGAATATTTTATTCACTTATTCCCAGAGCTTCGATACTTCATCGGTGCAGAAGATATACTGCTGGTTGATGAGTTTTGCTGTATCCTCTGCGTTCATGTAGAGGGTTGTAACCCCTGCTTTCTCAGCCGCCGCGATATATTCAGGGTCTTCCATTGCCTTCTTGAAAGCCTCCTCGTAGAACGCAATAATCTCTGCCGGAGTACCTTTGGGAGCAACGATGGCTCTCGCGCTTCCGTACCACTTGTTGTAAAGCCCAAGTTCCCCAAGTGCAGGAGCGTCAGGGAATGAGGGCATTCTCTTTTCCGCGAAAACTCCAAGCACCTTCACTTCACTCATCATTGAAGCGATATCCGCCTCTTTTGCAACAGAGAAATCAACTTCTCCCTGTCTCAGTGCAAGAAGCTGGTCTGCCGTTCCGCCGTAAGGTATGTCCATGTACTTGAAGCCCGCCGATTTTGCGAAAAGTTCTGCGCCGATATGGTTGCTGGCTTTCTTTCCGTTTGTAGAGGCTTTGAGCTTTCCGGGATTTTCCTTTGCATAGGCTATAAGCTCCTGAATCGTGTTAAACGGACTGGACTTGCTCACCATGACCATAGATGTCTCGTTCACATGGTTGCAGATCGGCACGAAATCTTCAATCTTGTAGTCCCCCAGTTTCTCCACTATGTTTGAACACAGAGTAGGAAGGTTGACGAACCCCAGAGTGTAGCCGTCAGGTCTTGCCATTGAGAGTGCTGTCCAACCGATAGAGCCTGAGCCGCCTGGCTGGTTCTGAATGACGATCGTCCTTCCTATCTTGTCCCCCGCGAATTTCGAGAGTACACGCGCCGTGTTGTCCGTCCCTGAGCCTGCTTTGTAGGCCACAATGACGGTAACATTTTTCGACGGCGACCACGCAAAGGCACATGAAGCCGCCATTACAACAACGAGTAATGCAGTGATTAACTTCTTCATTGATAAATCACCCCGTATAATGATTAATATGGATAATGAGCTGCCACTGCTTATTATGAAGTGTGGGCTTCCTGCTTAATCGAAGACTGCTCCACAAAACCTTGACGCATTATCAAGCCTTACGCCTTCTCAACAGGCATTACTTCCCGCAGTTCATATGGCAGATTACATTGTATCATGTCATTCATTTCACCGGTATTGACTGACATATAAAGCCTCACGCAACATATCACGCAACATATTGGGATTGTTTATGCCTAAGTAAAATTAACTATTGCAAATTTATGTGCAAAGGTTTAATATTCCCCGCGTTGTTTGGTTAGCACTCTTTATGACTGAGTGCCATTAAGAAACAGGAGGCAATGTGAATCATGAAACTTAAACCATTAGGCGACAGAATAGTAGTGAAGGTACTTGAGCGCGAAGAGAAGACAAAGAGCGGATTATTCCTTCCCGATACAGCAAAAGAGAAGCCGACAGAGGGTGAAGTTCTCGCGGTAGGAACAGGCAAAGTTCTCGACAATGGCCAGAAACAGCCCGTAGAAGTCAAAGTAGGCGACAGGATAATATTCAGCAAGTATGCAGGAACAGAAGTAAAACTTGACGGCGAAGAACTCGTAATATTCAGCGAACGGGATGTACTCGCAATCGTA
>CALAUZ010000100.1 GCA_937892105.1 uncultured Fretibacterium sp.
CCTGCCTAATAAGCGGGTTTTCTGTTATTATTACTCCGTGATATATCGCCATAAAACGGCACAAAGCCGACACATCATAGTAGAAGACAAATGGACACAGTTTCTTTCTATGGTCAGACTACAAAATGAGCTTCATACAGAATTCAGAAAGTTATGTGTGCACAGTCTATATAAGGCTGAATAGGTATACTTTTCCGGAAATAGGTGCAGTCCCGCTTAGTAAATCTGAGAGTATTAAAATTTTTGTATTCGTTTACCCCCACTTATAGTCATCAGCTCTCGATAAATTTTAGTGATGTCGGAAATTGTAACATAATCATCAAGAAGTCTCTCACTATCTGTAAGTGAAAAATGAATTAAGTATAGTATTATCAATAATTCCTGAAAAAGTGCAGTATCTTCCATATGCCTAATGGTTCAATCACTGCCCGAATTGATGATTTTATGCTGACGTGAATTATTGCCTTTGTCGTGCAAAGTATCATTATATTGTGTCTTGGGGGAGTGTATGTGCCTGTTTCCTGTATATGCGATTTCGTGTCATGATATGCTTTGAGCATGTTCCTTAACATTTCGGAAATGCCTATATGCCTGACTTCATAACCGTAGTGTGCCATCTGTACAGCGTCTCTGCACCACATTCGCCACCAGTATGATACATGTTCCAGAAGAGTTGTGAACCTGTGCTTGAAATACTTGTCCAGCTCCTTTTGAGTGAACGCTCCCTGTAAATCTTGTTCTATCATATCAAGCTGCTCAAAAAATTGTAGTGTCTTCCTTGCAGGCGCAAAATATGCTTTATATATATCCCTGTTCTGCTCAACTGTCGATTTTTTCTCTGCCTTATTCGTAACAAATCCACCGTAGTTTACCCCGCTGTGAATAAATGCTCCCTTCCCCTTCATGAGCAAATCTCGCATAACATAAAGTTCTGGATACATGTCCGAAATCTCAAAATATCGTGTTCTGTTGGGTATTGCCCTGAACAATTCAGCCTTGAATATGCAGCCTGTAGGGTGATTGTACGTGATGAAATTCATCATCGCGTTAATACCTTCAGAAATACTGAAACCCTCGCGTTTATGGCCGTTATCTTTCAGGAATGTAATACCATTCTCGCTGGCATACATGAGCCGTTCAATGAGTGCACTGACATTTTCACCATGTATCATGTCCCTGCCCATAATTAGATACAGCCACTCACCCCTCCCAAGTTCCAGCGAATGTTCCCAGTTCTTATGCGCACCAAGATTGCAATCATTCCTGTAGTATCTGAACCTGCAATCGTTAATCCCCGCAAGCAGTTCCCTTACGTTATCCGTTGAAGCATCATCGCTGACTACAACCTCAAAGCGCAAATCCTCAGACATCAGCAGCGCATTGACTATCTTAACCGCACCTTCTGCGTTGTTGTACACGGGTATGCAGAATGACACAACAGGCACGTTATCTTTATCCATACTTTCAGCCTCCCATTACTGCGCCAACATCATCGTGAAAAATACAACATACACCAATCCAGGCAGCATATCACCAAGCCTAAGCCTCGTAACTTTCAGAAGGTTAAGACCTATACCCATAATCATCAGGCCGCCAAGTCCTGAAATGTCAGAGTACATGTCAGCAGTGATGAACGCCTCAAGCCATGAAGCTCCCAACGTTATACCCCCCTGATACAGGAACATCGGCACAACCGAGAATATTACCCCAAAGCCCATCGACCCTGCTAACATTGCCGAAGCTATACCGTCCATTACCCCTTTGGTCATGAGAATGTCAGGGTTATGTCTCAGACCGTCCTCAATCGCACCGATTATCGCCATTGAGCCAACGCAGAATAACACTGTCGCATTGACGAACCCCTGCGTGAAACCTGAATCCGAAGCATTCAGCTTTGACTTTATGATGTCTCCAAGAGAGTTGAGCCTGTCTTCAATGCCGAGTAATTCCCCCGTTACTGTCCCCAATACAAGGCTGAGAAGTACAGCTATGGAATGTTTTGTGTTCATCGTCATGTTTATTCCTACATATAGCGTGAACAGTCCAAGACAGTTAAAGATTGTTCCCTGCGTTCTCTCTGGTATGAATTTCCCGATAAGCAATCCTGCTGTGCTGCCAATAATTACGGCTATCGAATTGAATATAGTTCCTCCCGCTGGCAATGTCCTGAATATTTCCGTCATCGTATAAACATTTATGCTCCTTCACTTTTCGGGTAATTATAACGCGTGATAGAATTGACTGCGTAGATTTATACCAATCGTCATAATAAGGAGAGTAACAATTAATGAAGCTGAACAATATCATGAAGCAGGCCAGGCAAATGCAGTCCCAGATGATGCAGATACAGGAGAACCTTGCGAACGAAACAGTTGAAGCCAGCGTAGGCGGAGGAATGGTCGTTGCAACGTTCACGGGACAGGGAGATATGAAGGCCATCAAAATAGATCCTGCTGCTGTTGACGGCGAAGACATGGAAATGCTGGAAGACCTTGTAATTTCGGCAGTGAATGAGGGCCTCAAAAAGAGCCGCGAACTTATGAGCGAGAAGATGGGCGGAATTACCGGAGCTTTAAGTGCTATGGGCATGGGGTTATAGCCTAAAATCCTATGGAAGCCCTCGACAATCTCGTTAATGCCCTGAAGAAATTTCCCGGCATAGGTCTAAAGAGTGCAAGAAGAATTGCATATTACCTCATGAGGCAGGACAATTCGGAGCTTGAACGCATAGGCAGGTTAATTGCCACTCTCAAAAAAGGACTGATAACCTGTTCCGAATGCGGCAACATTTCCACCCAAGACCCATGCAATATATGTTCTGACCCTCTCAGAGACAGAAACATGTTATGTCTTGTTGAGGACATTGAAGCACTGTCGGTGTTCGAGCAGTCGGGAATATATAACGGACTGTATCATGTATTGGGAGGACAGTCATCTCTGAAGGGGGCAGACCTGAGCTATGAGGCTGCTGAATTTCTAAGGAGGCATGTTGAAGCCTTGAAGCCCGATGAGGTGATAATAGCGACAAATCCCAGAGTTGAAGGCGACATGGCATATTACACTATGCTGGACATACTACAGAACCCTGTAGTGAAGAAGGTTACTCGTCTCGCTTACGGCTTGCCGTTGGGTGGAAGCATTGAGTTTGCTGACAGAATGACGCTTCACACAGCATTAGAGGCTAGAAGGCAGATAATGTGATGAAGAATTTTTCGTTCGTTATAGTAGCAGGCGGCAAAGGTTCAAGGCTTGGCGCAAAGAAACAGTTTATGACACTCTCAGGGCGCGGGTTATGGCGTTGGAGTGCGGACAGTGCTGGAAGCCTCTATGATTTCGGAATGCGAGAGATTGTTCTGGTAATTCCAGAAGGAGACAGCATATCCCCCGATTGGCATAACGACAATATTCCCTTGCGCATAACTCATGGAGGCTCTGAACGCGCTATATCCGTTTTGAACGGTCTGAACACGGCCACATGCGATTACGTCATGGTTCATGATGCCGCAAGACCCTTCGCAGCCCCTGAGATGTTCCGGCGGTTAATGTCTGTTGTTAGCGTTGAGGCAGGCGTTGTACCCGTACTGCCTGTCAGCGATGCATTGAAGCGTATTGACGGAGCAAAAATATCCTGCGTTGAACGTGAAGGATTGTACATTACGCAGACACCTCAAGTCTTCCCCAGAATAATGCTTATCGACGCGGTAAAAAGCTGTCCCAATGCCAAAGACGAGGCTGAAGCGTGGGAGAAAGCTGGCCATGAATTGCGTTATGTTGACGGCGAGAGGCTTAACTTCAAAGTAACGGTGAAAGAAGATATGACTATAGCGCGCGCATTAACGGAAAATAAGATTACGAGGACAGGAATTGGCTGGGACATTCACAGGCTAATTCCAGGCAGAAGGCTTGTTCTCGGTGGAGTGGAGATTGCTTCAACGCTGGGATTGCTCGGACATTCCGACGCTGACGTTCTGACACATGCTGTTATGGACGCGATACTAGGAGCGGCAGGGCTTCCCGACATAGGAAATCTATTCCCTGCAAGCGATGAGAGTTTTCGTGGGGCTGACAGCGTTATGCTTCTTCGTGAAGTTATGAGGCGTGTGAATGATGAGGGCTGGAAGGTTGAGTTTGTTGACGCTGTATTGACGGCACAGGTTCCGAGACTTAACGGCTATCGTGAAGAGATTATGAGCAGGCTTGGAGAATTTTTCCCGTTCAACGTAAAGTTCAAATCGGCTGAAAACCTTGATGACGCTGGAAAGGGATTGTGCATGACATGCCGGGCGGTTGCTACATTAGGGAAGGTGATGGAGTTATGTTAGCGTTCAGGCATAACAGGGAATGCGACAGTAAATTATGGTTTGGGGAATTAGCGTTAAACGGTTTTGAGCAATATATCTTCAATGACGATATTATGATGCCGTCGCTGTTTGATGCCTATGATGATTTTGTTGAACATTCATGGCCGGAATTTGTCGAAGATAACTCGTTCATGTAATAGCCATGCTGACACTTGGAATAGAAACAAGCTGTGATGATACCGGAGTTGCGGTAATCCGGAATGAACGTGAGGTACTGTGTGAGTTACTGTCCAGCCAGATTAACGACCATTCGAGATTTGGCGGAGTAATCCCTGAGTTTGCCGCTAGAAAACATCTTGAGAACTTGCTTCCACTAGTTGACGCTGCCCTTCGTGAATGCGGAATATCAGGCCGTGAACTTGACCTTATAGCCGTAACGCGCGGGCCAGGCTTGATGGGTTCGCTGATAGTCGGAGTAATGACAGCCCGAGCATTGTCGCAATCATGGGGAGTGCCGTTGACTGGGGTAAACCATCTTGAGGGCCATCTTTTTGCGCCGTTGGTTGACGCAGAGGACTTGAAGCCGCCATTTTTGTCGCTGATAGTTTCTGGAGGACACACGGAGATTATACGTGTTGATGATTTCGGGAAGTATGAGCTTCTTGGCCAGACGAGGGACGATGCTGCGGGAGAAGCATACGATAAGGCGGCGAGGATTATGGGACTGAAGTATCCGGGAGGGCCAGAGATAGACAGGCTTGCGAAATTGGGCAACCCTAACGCGTTTGAATTTCCTGTTCCACTGAAGAATACAGACAGTGTGGAGTTCAGTTTCAGCGGATTGAAGACAGCGTTACTGTGGCAGGTAAAGAGGTTTGAGGAGGCTGGAGGGGATATTCCCGTGAATGACTTGTGTGCTTCGTTTCAGAGGGCAGTAGTTGAGGCGTTGTGCGTGAAGGTAAATCTTGCGGCCAGAATAACCGGCATAAATCGCGTTTCAGCTTCCGGTGGCGTTTCAGCTAACAGTGCCTTGAGGGAGGCGTTGTCCAGACAGAAGGGGTTAAGGGTATGGCTTCCGTCTTTGGGCAGGTGTACGGATAATGCCGTGATGGTTGCTATGGCGGGACGTAATGCGTGGTTGAGGAGGGGTAGGATGTGTGAGGAGGTTGTGCCGGATCCGTCGCTTCATGATTTGAATGGCTAAAT
>CALAUZ010000101.1 GCA_937892105.1 uncultured Fretibacterium sp.
CATCATGACTGACCGCATAACACAGAATAAAGCTCCAGAAGACTTAAAGGTATGGTCGTGTGCATTGTCGAGGGTTAAGGTATTCGGGCCTGGAAACATCTTTGCCGTCTCAATGGTCTACGCTGAAGACTTCAAGAATGCAGGTGCAGACCTTACGGGGACAGAGGGCCTGTCGCAGATGTTCATGGGTATACGCGGAATAAGGTTTATCGCCGTTGCAACGGAATACCCTGACGGAACTGTACGTTTAAGCATACGTTCCCGCGAGGGAAGTCCGTTTGGAGCAGGCGAGTTTGCAAGAATGTTCGGAGGAGGAGGACATGAGAGGGCAGCAGGCTGTACGTTCTCTTTCCCTGCCTCTGACGTTATGAGGGAACTTGAGACAGCCATACTCAGGAAATATCATGAATGCTGTAGTAATCATCAATAAACCTGAAGACTTCAGAAGCACAAAATGTGTTTCCATTGTCCGCAAAAAACTGGGCGGCATAAAGACCGGCCATGCTGGAACACTGGACTCTACTGCGTCAGGTCTCCTCGTAATTCTCACAGGGAGTGCGGTGCGTTTCTGCGAATATATTATGTCGCTGCCCAAAGTATACAGAACGGTCATACAGTTCGGTGCGGAAACAAACACTTACGATTATTCGGGAGAAGTATTATCCAGTCCAGGCTATGATGGATTTGACGGGGGGATTTTGGAGAATGCCCTGCTGAGGTTCTCAGGGTACCGCCTTCAGACCCCTCCCGCTGTGTCCGCCGTGAAAATTGATGGTCAGCCGGCATACAAACTCGCACGTTCAGGAGTTGATGTTGCGATGAAGGAACGCCCCGTGTTTTTCCGGCGAATTAAAGTTCTTTCACCGTACAATCCTGATGACGGAACAATATCGCTTGAAGTCTCATGCGGACGCGGAACATACATACGAAGCCTGGCTCATGACTTGGGGAAAACCGCCGGCTGCGGTGCATACGTTAAATCCCTAGTGCGGACATCTGTAGGACTGTTCACTCTTGACGGTGCAAATTCCCCAAATGATGACGAGTTCACACCGCTTCCATTGAGCGAGCTGGCACGCAGCTTCACGCGCATATACGTCTCACGTAAGGACGCAAAGAGCTTCACTAACGGCATGAGTATATTGTTGAGGCAGGCAGTGAGCGTCTCAAGGGGCATTGACGGCGAAAAGGGAAGCATATTCGTTGAGGGCGATGATTTTTTGGGAGTAGGACAGTATGCGGGCTATGATTACGTTCGGCCTGTTGTTGTTGTCCCTAAAGACTTGCTATGTTAATTACTATAGGTTCGTTTGACGGTTTTCACAGAGGACACTCGGAACTGCTCGACATTTGCCGCAGGAATGCAGACGGCGATAATTGGGGAGTGGTTACGTTCTACCCTCACCCTTCGGAGTTTCTGGGCAGCATGAGGCACTCGCTTTTCACGCTTGAGGAGAGGGAACTTATACGGCGGGTTCTCGGAATACCTCACATGAACGTGCTGAAGTTCGATGAAGCAATGATGAACCTTACCCCCGAAGAGTTCTGGGCGTTATTGCGGGAGAGGTTTAATGTAGATGGCCTTGTTATGGGCAGTGATTTTCATTTCGGCAGGGGACGTTCGGGGAATGCGGAATGCCTGAAGTCTCTTGCGGAACATGATGGTTTGCGCAAAATCTTCATCGCTGACCTCCTCGACAAACCCATATACTCAAGCTCAAACGTAAGGGAATGTATCAGTGCCGGCAGCATGAACATTGCACTCGAAATTCTGGGCTACCCTTTTCTGATGATGAGCAGGGTAATTCACGGCAGCGAACGCGGAAGAACCATGAACTTCCCGACAGCTAACCTTGATATTCACGAAGGCCGCGTAATTCCTGCATGGGGAGTGTATTGTTGTGCTGTGCTTGCGAACAATGAGTGGCACTGCGGTGCAATGTCCATCGGCAATAACCCTACGTTCCATGATGTTAGGGGCACAAGGGCGGAAGTTCACATACTCGGCTTCAGCGGGAATATATACGGTGATGAATTGCTTGTGCTTATGCTTGGAAGGGTAAGGGATATAATAACTTTCGCGGACAAAGAAGCTCTGATATCCCGAATAACGAAGGACACAGAGACTTGCAGGAAAATTTACGGGGAGGTGATGGGACAGGAAGATACGTTGAAATTTGTAAAGCGCATAGAAGAAGTATACAGCTCACATAAAACATTTACACCTGAAATCATAAAGTTAATATAAGAAGAAGAATAAAATACATGCTGATAGATTCACATTGTCATATAAATTCTAAAGAGCTTCGGCCAGATACACGGGCAGTAATTACCCGTGCTATGGACGCTGGAGTGCGCAAAATGGTTATAGTCGGCTGTGATTACGAGGACTCCTGCGAGGCTGCGGCAATGGCAGAGGACTTCGCACAGTTAGGACTTTACGCTTCAATAGGCATTCACCCGCACGAGGCATCACGATACGATGATATTCCCTCCGAGTTCAGCAGGATAGTACAGGGAAAGAGGGTTGTTGCTGTAGGAGAGACGGGGCTGGACTATCATTACAACTATTCTCCCAGAGACGTGCAGAAGAAAATGTTTGGCTTGCACCTGAAGTTTGCTGAAGAAACCAACATGCCTGTAATCCTTCACATACGGGAAGCAATGAATGACGCGATGGAAATTCTGACGGTACACAGGGGCTTGAAGCTGCTGTTCCACTGCTACAGCGGAGGCTTGGAGTACCTTAACGAGGTTGTCGGCATGGGGGGAATGTGTGCTTTCGGCGGGGCTGTAACATGGGATACTAAGGCTTCGGAGGAGCTTCGCGAAGTCGTGAGGAGGATACCTGCTGAGAACATACTGTGTGAGACAGATGCGCCTTACATGACACCGGCACCGTTACGGGGAAAGCGCAATGAACCCGCATACGTCAGCTACGTTTACAGCACGATAGCCCGCGAAAGAGGTATCAGCGTTCAAGAACTGGAGAGCATTGTTGAGAGCAACGCAAAACGCTTTTTCGGGTGGGAGTAGCATGGAATGTTTGAGTTCAGAGTTATAGCTGAGTGTCCCGTTACAGGTGCAAGGGCAGGAGAGTTCGTTACACCGCACGGAGTTATTCACACTCCCGTATTCATGCCCGTAGGTACTCTCGCTACGGTGAAGGCCATGTCCCCGTTTGAACTTCAGGAGATAGGCTCACAGATTATACTCGGCAACACTTATCATCTTTATTTGCGTCCAGGCTCAGAGATTATCACGGAGGCAGGAGGGCTTCACAGCTTCATGAACTGGAAGAAGCCAATACTCACCGACAGCGGAGGATTTCAAGTTTTCTCGCTGGCAAAGCTTCAGAAGATTATGGACGAGAAAGTCATATGCCGTTCCCACATTGATGGCTCATTGCTTGAGATGTCCCCAGAATGGTCTATGAATATGCAGGGAGTGTTAGGTTCTGATATTGCCATGTGCTTCGACCAGTGCTGCGAATACCCTGCGGCACATGAGAAGGCTGAAGAAGCTGTGAGGCGTACAACATTGTGGGCTGAACGTTCGCTGGAATACTTCAACGCTCATAACGACACTGAAAGACAGGCACTCTTCGGGATAGTTCAAGGCTCAGTGTATGATGACCTAAGAATACGGAGTGCGCAGGAGATTACAGCGATGGATTTTCCTGGATACGCTGTAGGCGGCCTGTCAGTAGGAGAGAGCCACACGGCAATGTATCACTCTCTCGATGTCCTGAATGGCGTAATGCCGCGCAATAAACCGCGATACTTGATGGGAGTTGGCTACCCTCTGAATATTGTTGAGGGCATAGCGAGGGGAATTGACATGTTCGATTGCGTACTGCCCACAAGAAACGGCAGGAATGCCACAGTGTTCATGTCAACGGGACGGCTTAACATGAGGGGACAGAAATACGCTCATGACTTCAGTCCGTTAGATCCGGAATGCGACTGCTGCACTTGCAGGAATTTTTCACGGTCATACCTTCGACACCTTGCAATGTGCGGTGAAATATTAGGTTCAAGGCTGTTCACGTGGCATAATCTCAGGTTCACGATAAGTATTGCCGAACGCGCAAGGGAAGCCATAATCAATGGAACATTCCCCGATTTTATGGAAGACTTCAAGGCGAAATTTCATGATGACTACAACAGCGACAATTGACAGATGGAACCCTGACATTTTCGTAATAGCAAAAGCTGCGAGGGTTATAAAGTCTGGAGGTCTTGTTGCTTTCCCAACAGAGACAGTTTACGGGTTAGGTGCTGACGCTCTGAACGCTGAGGCAGTTAGAAAGATATACGAGGCTAAAGGGAGGCCGTCAGATAACCCTCTCATTCTCCACGTCTACAGCGTAGCCCATGCATACCAGCTTGTATACATGAACGATACAGCCTTGAAGCTGGCGGAAAAATTCTGGCCAGGCCCGCTTACTATGGTGCTTCCGTCAAGGCCATGTGTCCCGATGGTTACTCGCGGCGGACTGGAAACTGCGGCAGTTCGTATGCCCGACAATCCAGTTGCACAGGCTCTCATCAAGTACGCGGACACACCCCTTGCAGCTCCAAGCGCAAATCTCAGCGGAAAGCCAAGCCCTACAGACGCGGACGCAGTGTATAGAGACATGAACGGCAGGATAGATTTCATTCTTGATGCAGGGAGTACAGGAGTTGGGATAGAGAGTACAGTGATTGATGTTACGTCTGAGGAAAGGATACTAATGTTAAGGCCGGGCGGAACATCGCGGGAAGCCATCGAGGACGCTGTACACATGAAGATTGAAGCCCCAGAGCCAGACAGTATGAAGAGATCGCCTGGAACACGGTACAGGCATTATTCGCCGGACATACCCGTTATAATCTGGCATAGAGATGATGGGGAGAAGTTTCCGGACGTTAAGGCGGCGGCATACATGGGGATTGATGACCCTGAAAGCGATGGCGTTGCAGGAAAAATTCTGTTCACATCGGCGGAAAATTATGCACATGGATTATTCGCTGGCTTCAGGGAATTTGAGGCGGAAGGTTTTTCGTGCATAGTGGTGCAGTGGCCGGAAGGAAACGCGGGGATAGCTGAGGGTTTGAGGGACAGGATAATGCGTGCGTCAGGAGAGGGATAAGCAGTAAAACTATTGCAGTTTTCTCTGACTGTGCATATATAATAGTATCCGATATATACAAAGAAGGAGTGAATGTGGAAAAATGAGCTGGATAATTCTGGCACTATCACTCGGAGCGTCAATAACATCAATCATACACGGGGTATTTATGCTGTTTGGCTCACTGCATGTAAGCGGTGGAGCGATGTTTGGTATTCCGTCAACAATGCTGTCAAGTCTTCCCGTGATATCGGGAATAATCGCCATGATAGGAGGAATAATAGCCTTCAACCAGAGCAAATGGGGTGCATTGTTCCTGTTTATATCACTGGGATTATGTGTGCCGACGCGTGATACGTGGCTTTACGGAGGGTTGTATTTCTTTGCGGGATTATTCTGTTTCTTCCTGAAGTCTAAGAAGACGGAACAAGAGCTTCTTTATGGCGATTATGGGGATTATGACGAGGAAGGAAGCTATCCTGATGACGCAGATTTCTACTATGATCAGGCTTCTGTGCCGCCGGATAACAGCGATGATATACCCGTAAGACCTGTGAATATACCGCAAAGCCCTGTTGATGCAGATATTACGGTCAACGACGCTCTACAGATAAACAATGAACCGCCGCGCTTAAGGCGTAGAATGTCGAAGTCATGCCCCGAATGCGGTGCTATAGTATCGCGTGAAAACAGGTTCTGCCCAACATGCGGAGCGAAACTGTCAGTTATGCCGGAAGAAGCGGAACTTAACCTTACGTCAGACGATGATATTGACATTCAGAGCGTCAACGAACAGTTATTGATGCCGGCAGGAAGCATTGAGGAAGATGAATTGCAGGCCGGAATACAGGGTGCAGATATTCCAGTGCAGGCGATAAATATTAATTCTAGTGATGGTGATGATATGAGTACTACGCAGACTGTACCGAACTACAGGGTGCTTGTGAAGCCCAAGAGGAACGAGCAGGAATACGGTGATACTATGAGGAGTGCGCCGCGTTCCCGCGCAAAGAATAATATTCCAGTTGACGATGAAGCAGCTTCATCATACCAGGAGTTCTCGAAGTATACTCGCCGTGCAAAGAAACGGGGCCGTTCTGCAGGCCGAAAAGTCCTGAGCATGTTGCTACTGGTTGCGGCGGTAGGAGGGGCATTGTACTTCCTTCTGGGACTAAGAAAACTTCCGCCCGGAGAACTTCCTCCTATTCCAGGAACGGAACCTGTAAAGACGAACGATACAATTTCTGTGAGCAATGCGCTGCCGCCAGTGAAGAATACAGATGTTGTTGCCGAACCTGTAGACCTTGTAGTTGCGGAAAACGTACTGCCCAACTTCACGCCTGAACGCACGCCAAAGAGCGGGATAATCACGGGAAGCAGTGTGAATGTACGAGCGGATCACACGACCAGTTCATCAAGAGTAACGCGCCTGAAGGTGAACAGCAAGGTTGATATTATCGGTACGTTCAACGTAACATCGGGGCAATATGCGGGAATATGGTACAACATCAGGACGGGCGGTAATGAAGGGTGGGTATACGGGAAGTACGTACAGCCTGTAGGTTCAGGGCTTCCGTCGGGGTACTCGAATGCGTTGCTGAAGACGTTTGGGAGCAGCAAGAGCCAGCTGGTTGAGGCATTGGGAAATCCAACGAGGAGTACGAGTTCGAGCGCGGAATGGCCTGGTTTGACAGCGACGCTGAAGGGTGAGGACATCACGAAGATACGCCTGACCAGTCCGAACAGGGAGTTGCAGAACGGTCTGAAAACTGGAATGAGCCAGACGGCATTGCTTCAGATTATGGGATATCCCTCGAACCAGAACGGTAGGACGATGAACTATAACGAGAGTGGCAAGACCGGATTAGCGATACAGCTTGACAAGAACAACTCAATCTCAAGCATAACGGTGAACGAGATATAGAAATCTTAGTGAAAGAAAAGCCCCCTGTTTTTTGGACAGGGGGTTATTTTTGTGGTTTTATGTCACTCGGAGATGATGTAAAGTTCCTCAGACACAAGCTCGATATCTTCATGCCATGCCTTGACATTGACCTTGAAGTCATCATGTACCATCTCTGCCGGAAGTGTGAACACTCCATCGCCAGACACCGTAACACCTTCAACAGCCTTGTCGTCAACGTATACGGTAATGCTTGATACATTCACGCCCCAGTCGCCAATGATAAATGTTACAGGCTCATTTGCCTTCACCTTAACCATGTCGCTGTCCCTGCCTTCATAGGCTTCAAGAATATCATCGCTCAAGACATACACTGCTACAGGAAGAATAAACTGGCCCGTAACTGTTCCTGTAAGCCCTGAAAGCATTTGCACCGTTATAACAGGAAGCGTGGTATTAACGGCTGTTGTCTGATATGACGACTTGCCTGTCATGGCCGTCCTGCTGTTAGTGAATAAACTGCGCAATGATGTGGCTTCCGTAATCCTCACTGTGTAGGATTTAGTTACGGCAGCGTTATTCTTGTCAGTTGCCTTGAGAGTAAATGTATACGTCCCTTTCTTGGTTGGTGTGCCTGAAAGTGTGGCCTTAGCTCCTGAATATTTCAGCTTCAAGCCTGCGGGAAGTGTACCAGATAACTTTGTCCACTTATATGGTGCTGTTCCACCACTCACTGTAACGCTACGGGTATATGAACTTCCCACTGTGCCGTTAGCGAATGTACCTGAGATTGCAGGTTTCGTTATCGTTATGGAGAATGTCCTTGACGCACTTCCGCCAAAGTTCGAGGCTTTTGCTACAAACGAGTATGTGCCTGCCTTTGTCGGTGTACCAGTTATCTTTCCCGTATTCGCTAACCTTAATCCAGGAGGAAGAGAACCGCTAGTTTTCGTCCATGTGATAGGCTTCGTACCTGATGCACTCAAGGTTACAGAGTACGACCGCTTCAACGCTCCGCTGGAAAGTTTTGCGCCCTTTGTGATTGTTGGTTTCACAGCATTTATCTTCAGCTTGAATGTCTTGACGCTGTACCCCGCGAGATTTTTAGCCTTTATCTTAATGGTGAAATTTCCTGCCTCTGTTGGAGTGCCTGAAATTTTACCTGACGATGAAAGCGTAAGTCCTTTGGGCAGCTTCCCGCTGTTAATGCTGTATGTTATGGTGGCAGTTCCTTGTGCCGCAAGCTGTACACTATATGCTTTTCCTGCCGTTCCTGTTTTCAGGCCCGACGTAGTTATTGTTGGCTTCACAGGATTGTTCACCTTCAGCAACAATGTCTTTGTGCCTGACCCATCAATATTATTGACAGTTACCTTGATGCTGAATGTGCCTGCCTCTGTTGGAGTGCCTGAAATCTTCCCAGATGATGAAAGTGTGAGGCCTTTGGGCAGCTTCCCGCTAGAGAGGCTCCATGTCATTGGCTTAACCCCTGAAGCCGTGAGCTGGGCAGTGTATAACTTACCTTTCATTCCTGCCGTAAGCGATGATGTCGCTACCTTAGGGGCTGTACCTGTTCCTATCCTTAGTGTCAATGTCTTGGTCGCTGAGCCAGCACTGTTCTTTGCGTTTACCTCAATGTTGTAATTACCTGCTTTCGTAGGCGTTCCAGTAATATAACCATAGATTGTTCCTCCGATATCTGAAGGAAGTCCTGTTATAGTCCAATCAATGGATGCTGTTCCAGATGATGAAAGCACGAAATTGTAAGGAATTTTTACAGTGCCATTTGGAAGGCTCGTTGTGGTTATAGCTGGCTTAACCGGAGCATTGCGTACTGTGAGCTTGTACTCTTTTACCAGAAAACTGTTCGCTTCACCTACATCAATCCTCACAGTAAACGTGTATGTTCCTGCTTTTGATGGCGTGCCTGTGATACATCCACCGTAATTACCGGCATTAACTGGCTGAAATAGCATACCTTCTGGTAGTGAACCACTGATAATATCAACTTTGTAACTGAGGATATTTGCTGTAAAGATGTAGTGTTCATAACTTTTCCCCTTTACAGCGTCAGGCAGTGTCTCAGTAAGGGCTTTCTTTTCAACTTCAACGACGTGGAAATCAAAGTATTTAGATACTGCCCCCTTACTGCTTTTTGCTGTAATCAGGATTGGTGAAGCCCCATAATGCAAATCTGGATCTTTAGGCGTATATTTTCCGCTTATCGTGCCATCGTTTTTAAGCGTTATGCCATTAGGAAGGTTGCAGTTGTTCATAGTTTCACGAGCGACACTCCACTGAATTGGTGACGACCCAGAGGCTTGAAGTTTTGTGCTGTAAGGGATACCCTCTATGCACAAGGGCAGCTCATCTGTCAGGATATTGATATCTGATGATGTGGCTGGATCATTAAGCACCATAACACAGTCTATGAGGCAATACCCTTCCTTGTTTTCTGCCTTGAAGGTTATTAGTCCAGAACCGGTGTGTTCCATGCCGTTTTTGCCGTCATTGTAATAATCAGAATTTGGGGCAGGTTTCTTTGGCGTTCCAGTTATTACTCCAGTTGACGAGTTCAACGTCAGCCCATCAGGCAGAGAAAATCGGATAAAGCCTGGTCTGCTAACTACACTCCAAGTTATCGGCCCCGTGCCTATAACCTCAAGTTTTTTGGTGAATGGCTTTCCCACCGTAGCAAAAAACCTGTAATCAGCATATTTTGACGGAGCTATCCCTGCAATCTTCAATGTTATTTTCTTCGTGGTGCTCCCTATTTTATTGGTCGCTTTAACGGTGAACGTCCAAGTGCCTGGCTTAGAGTATGCGCCGCTTATTCTTCCGCTGGAAGTCAACTTGAAGGCAGGTGGAAGGCTTCCGCTACTCAAGCTCCACGTTATAGGCTTCACTCCCTTAGCCGATAGCGTCCCATCGTACACAGACTGTATTGACCCGTCGGGAAGATCTCCAGTAAGTATTTCGGGCTTTCCACTCGCTACTGTCATGGTGAATTGTTTTGACGCTGAACCTTTCGAGTTCGCGGCTTTTACAGTGAATGTATAGCCTCCTGCTCTCGCAGGTTTTCCCTTGAGCCTGCCATCTTGCGACAGACTGAGACCTACAGGCAGATCACCGCTTAATAACGTCCAGTTCAGAGGTCTGGCACCTTTTGCAGAAAACCTGATATCATAGTCATCACTCACAATACCTTTTACCAGAGACGATGTTAATATCTGCGGAGGAAGGTTTGTGGCTGTCGTACTCTCCAAAACCTGCATTGCCTTCTTCACGTCAAGTAAACCATTCGCAGTGTAACTCTTTGCGTATTTCACGTTCGCTCCACTCTTGATGGCTGCTTTAATCTGTGATGCATTGGCCTCTGGGAATACTGACTTCAGCAGTGCAGCTGCACCAGCGACATGAGGTGTGGCCATTGATGTGCCGGTATATTTTTCGTACTTGTTGCCAGGAGTTGTGCTGAGTATCCCTGTGCCAGGTGCCGCAACGTCAACATAAGTCTTGCTGTAATTACTGCTTAAATCACTGGAATAGCTGGAATTATTCTGAGCATTGGCTACTACTATCATATTGTTGATATTGCGGAACGATGCAGGATATGCATAAGTGCCTTCTGGTGATGCTTTTCCTACTTCCGAGCTTTCATTGCCAGCCGCGACACATATAACTGCTTTGTTCTTATCGCTTAATGCCTTGAATGCCACCCACATGAAATTATTTTGGGAGATCATATCTTGCGGGCTTATGTCTATCCATCCGCCTAAAGATAAATTGACCGCAGCAATATTCATGTCGGGGTGTGCGTCAATGAGTTCGCAAAGGTAGTTCATCGCCTCAGTCGTCCATGCAAACTCACCGCTCCCATCGTCGCCAAGAACTTTCAAGGCAATTATCTTCGCTTTCCAGTTCACACCTGCAATGCCTTTGCTGTTGTTCCCAACTGCTGCAATAGTGCCTGCAACGTGGCTTCCATGTCCATATCTGTCGATATATTCCTGTATGTCAGATGTGGTGAAATTGCGGCTATAACCGTCAGACTCGAAATTACCGGCAATATCCTCGTGGTTGTACGCAACTCCGCTATCCATGACAGCAACATAAACATTACTACCGCCAGTAATGCCTTCATTCCACAGCTTGTCGGCAGAAATTGCATGAATGCCCCAGAGCTGTGAATATTTTGCGTCATTTGGTGAACCTAAGGCATGGAGCTTGTAGTTCAGCGAAACAGACAACATTTCGGGATTTCTGCGCAGCTCATTCATAAGCTCACGTTCTGATTTCCCGCTGGCATGGAGAAGTACAAAACTCTGTCCTCCTGCCGCCGATAAAGCAGGATAAGTTTTTGCAACCTTAGCACCTGTCATGGCTGCAAATACGTTCATTCGTACTTTTTCAGCCATAGCACTGAACCCTGAAGTTCTCACTGTTCCGTATCTCCTGAAAGATACAAGGACATCACCAGGCACAACTTCTGCGTTTTTCGGTGAAGTCTCTGCATATCCAGGAGATAAGATAAGCACACACATAATTACGGCAAGCATAAAAACTGCCGCTTTTTTGAGTGTAAACATATAAATCCTCCTAAAATATTATTGTGCCAAATATGAGATTTTTGTATTCTACAATAATCATTGTAACATTCAAGTTATTAAAGCTATATCTTGCCATTAAGTTCACGCAAACCGCTCCACGTAAACGGCACAGCAATCACAAACGTCAAACCATCAGCAACAGGCTGTGCGGAAATTATCCCCTCAAGCCCCCAGAACATTCTCCCGAAGTACAGCGCAAGTGCAAGCATAAAACCCTGACGCGATGCCGATAACGTTGTAGCACGTATAGTCTTGCGGGTATTCTGAAGGAACATGTTGGACATCGTTACGAACGACACAGACCAGTACACCAGGCATTCACAACGGAGAGCCATCGACCCAAGCGATATCAGTTCCGCATCATCTGGCCGGAACAACGCTATCACCCTCTCCGCAAACACATACCCCGTAATGCTCAGTACAGCACAGTATATCGTCGTAACTCCCACGCTGAACCAGAACGCACGCCTCACACGGTCAAACTTTCGCGCCCCAAAGTTGAACCCGCATACAGGCTGGAAACCTTGCCCGAAACCAAGCACCATCGCCGTAGCAAACATAGTTACCCTGAACACAATAGAGAGTGCCGCTATTGCCGTATCACCATAAAACCCCGCAAGATGGTTCATGTATGCCATTGAAATGCTTGCAAGACCCTGCCGCCCCAACGCTGGAAGCCCTCCCGCTGTAATCTCCCTGTAATGCGCAAAACATGGCCTGAAACTGCGTATACTCACAGGAATACCGTCCTTGCGTCCAGAAAGCCTCACCAGAATAACGAAGCTCAACATTTGTGATATCATCGTGGCAAGTGATGCACCTGATACGCCCATTCCGAAGATGAATATAAATATTGGGTCGAGTATGATGTTCAGCAAAGCTCCGGCCGTAATTCCCATCATTGAGATAAAAGCGTTGCCCTGAAATCTCATCTGGTTATTCATTACGAATGACGACATTATGAACGGTGTGCCAAGCAATATATATCTGAAGTATGCGCGGGCATATGGCATTATTGTCTCAGTTGAACCGAGAAGGGTTAAAGCCTCGTCCATGAATACAAAGCCGAAACATGCAATCGTTATCCCAGTGAACAATGACGTGAAGAAGCCTGTTGCCGCTATGAGTTCAGCATTATCCCTGTCCCTTGCTCCTAATGCCCGTGAAATGTAGTTTGCGCTGCCCTGTCCAAAGAAGAACGCTATAGCCTGGATTAAAGCCATGTACGGGAATATTACTCCTACAGCAGCAGGAGATTGTACATCAAGCCCTGAAACATAGAATGTGTCGGCCATGTTGTATATTGCGCTTATCATCATTGTGATTATGGAGGGGACTGCGAGACGGCATACTAACTTGCTTACGGGCTTTGTGGTCATCATTATGAGCTTTTCATCTTGGGCTGTACTGTGCATGTATTAATTCTCCTGTCTAATGGTAAGTGTGTTCATTATAAACCGCAAGCACATTTTCATGATATACTCTTAAATATTATGACTAATCGCAAAAATTTTATCAGAACTTTATTGGCATTATTACAGGCCGCTGTTGACGTAACTGTTTACTGGCTGGGTTTTGGGCTGATTATGATGTGGTACTTTTCCGGAAAAAACTCATTCATCTTAACGTACGGACTTAAAATATTTTTTACAGGCACTATGCTTATCGTCTTCTATTTCAACTCACTGTACAGCTTCAAAAACTGGATATTATGGGACGAGATAAAGGCAGTAATAAAATCTTCGCTTCTTATTCTCCTTGTGATAATCCTATACCTTTACTCACAGAAGTTTGAACTTTCACGATTTATATTGGCTGCAGGCATAATAATATTCGTTCCATTGTGCATTATAGAACGTTACGTGTTAAGGCGTTTGCTATTTGCAATGAACATACTGGCAACGAACATAATAATTCTTGGCGCAGGAAAAACAGGAGAGATATTCGCGGAAAAAATAATATCCTATCCCTTTACGGCCTGCAAAGTTGCCGGTTTTCTTGACGATGACCCGGAAAAACAGGGGAAAATCATCGCGGGCTTTCCTGTTCTCGGAACACTTGAAGACTTCATCAATATATACATGGCATATGACATTGACGAGGCTGCTGTGGCAATCTCTACGGCATCTCGCAGTTTACTGGCACACATTCTCGACATCGTGGAGTTTCACGTCAGGCAGGTACATTACATTCCGGATATGTACATGCTGACAACGTTTTCATCATCAGTACGGGACGTTGGGGGAATGCCGCTTATAGCAGCGTCGCAGGGACTTATGAGGCCGATTAACAGGAAGATAAAGAACATTACGGATTACATTGGGGCATTGGCAGCGGTAATAATGTTTTCACCGTTCATGATATGGGCTGCATGGAAGATAAAGCATGATGACGGAGGAAATGTACTATCATCATTGGAACGTGCCGGATTTCACACTGATACGTTCACGATGTACAAATTCAGGACGAGTTACACTGGACGCAAGGGCTTGACGAAAACGGGAAAGTTATTGCGGCGGCTGTATATTGACGAACTGCCACAGCTTTTCAACGTTCTGAAAGGAGAGATGAGCTTGGTTGGGCCAATGCCATTGTCCATTACGGCTTTGCGGAGGGCATACGGAGAGGAGATGGCGGGGAAGATATGTCTTGTAAAGCCTGGAATTACAGGTTTCTGGCAGATAAGCGGCAAGATGGAGAACGACAAGGATATACGTTCGGAGATGAATTTATTTTACATACGCAACTGGTCTTTATGGCTTGACTTCGTAATACTTATCAGGACAATCATAATTATATTCACACGCAAAAGGTCTTAACACAATTCCGTATCGAACTTTCTGCTTCACGCTGTTCATGCCATATTATCTTAGAGGTAATTTATCCATAAAAAAACTCCCCTGCATGTTTCAGCAGAGGAGCAAGATAAATCCCTACTAGTTGGCTTTCTTTGCACGCACTACCCTTTTCGCAGGGACTGTGCTGCTGGCCTTCTTCGTTGTTGTGGCTGACTTTGCCGGAGCTGATGAAGCCGCAACGCTCTTTCCAAGCGCATAGCTCACGCCCTTTGCGGGGATTGATCCGGCAGGTATCGCCGCAAACGTCTTCTGGGTTGCCTCAGTGCTTCCGTCATATTCCGTGCCGTGAATGAGGTTGCCCAGCATGTCGTAATGCCTGAGATAGTTCATCGCAAACTGTTTCCCGTCAGGCGTGTACTCGTATCTGTACTCTGTGAAGTAAAGGCTTCCGGCTACTTCGGGGGTGATTGCGAACTTCGACATAAGAAGCTCTATCGTCTCATTCTTTATTGTCGTGTTCGTGTAGTACTTTCTGGAGACTGCAAAGGGCACTCCATCGGAATCCTTGCCGTAATCGAGGAGATACCATGTCATCTTGTTCTTGTCCTGTCCGAGTGATTTCTGCTTTGCCGCGTCCCATGCCATTGATGGAACAGCCATTACTGCGATGATGCCGATGATTAAAGCGCATACTGCAAATTTTTTCATGATTATTACGCACAGCCTTTCATGTTTTTTATCGCGGTTATTGTAACACATCTCGACTAATACGGTACAGCACCAAGAGCATAGCTTATTCTCCGTTCGTAGCCGTCAGATGGGATATTGTATATTTTTCCGTCAATGATTATCTCAGTTGAACCTCCGCCGTCAAGGTTCAAAGCATAGAGA
The DNA here is from genome assembly GCA_937892105.1 of uncultured Fretibacterium sp. The sequence goes on from CALAUZ010000101.1 coordinate 15,316, forward strand.
AGCCCCTGACCGCTCATAATCTCCGTTAGCTCGCTTATAGTTGCCCCTGAAGAATGCATACCGTTCCTCCCGTCTACAACCATAAATACCCATGAACCTTCAGCGTTCAGGCCCACAGCAGATCTGGGGTGTCTCGCCGAAATAAAGCCGCTGTTGAAACTCTCCTCATATCTTGCAGGTCTCCCATCATCTATGAGCATAGGCCCCGCCTGTATTACATTGCTCATCTCAGGCCAATAGTTCGCCTCTTCAGTGCCTTCCGCAACAGCAAACATTGCCTCATCATCATTGTTCCACGCCATGCAGCCTCGCATATCATATGGCATAGAGTAATTCCTTCCGTTTACCCTTAGCGCACCTATAGGGAAACCTTTGCCGCCCTTCTGAGTTCCGAAAAATCCAGCGTTAATTGCCGCGCTTACGCTGTTCTGGGAGCATATGGCAGTAAGTGTACGCAATTCGCTTGGCCCGTTATGAGATGCCACAGGTGCAATGCGGAAATAGCTTGGGTCTATAACTAGCATTATCCAGAAACGCGGGACTATTCGAGTTTTAGGATTTGTCATTGAAGGCAATACTCTTGTTGTGAGACCTCTTGCCTTTGCAATAGCCTCAAGCCTCCGTATGTCGCCGTAATCTTCGAGCTTCTGGCTTCTTACGCTGTAGCTTCCGTTCACACCTGCTATGCTCATCTCGTAGCCTTCAGATTTCAGCGAGTTCTTGAAGTATTCTGCCGCAGTTTTGGACTTTATGCCGTCAGCGTAAAACCTCCATGACGGTATACCGGAAGGCACTCCCTCTCGGTGAATATGAACACGGAGACCTTTAACCGGATTGCGAATGATGTCGAGAGTGAAGTTACGGGACGCGCTGCCTAAACGCTGAAGTATTGTGCGCACTTCCTGAAGTTTGAGCGTTGTAGCTCCTGCGAATTTGCCGCCCTTGAAGTCTGATTTTGGGAATATGGGAGGGTTCATGTTTGACGCAATGACAAGACAGCCCCGCTCAAACGCAGTAAGGTTCTTCTCGTCCTTGAAGCCTGTGGGGTAATCCGTGAGAAGTCCGGCCTCAAACGTCATTCCCAAACTCTCAATACACCACCTCAATGCTTCCCGCCTCGTAACCTGGCCGTCCATTTTGTTCACAGTGTCAGAGACATAGCCAGTTCTGAGGAGGAAGCCTGGAGCGTCATTATAGGGTGCTTCGGGTGAACTTCCCCAGTCTATTCCGCGTGCCGCAAGGAGACCGGTCAGGAACTCATACCTTGTTGCTCCTGATGATATGCCTGCACTGAGCAGCAGTATCAATATTGCAATGCTGTAACGCCTGAAAGTTTTTGACATTAAGAATTAATACCTCGCAATCAAAATTTTTGTGAAACCTGCTATAATTTACCACATGCCCCTGCGGGATACGTGATATTGATTAAGTTCTGAGCCAACACTCGCTTCTATCCAGGCTAATGCCGCAGACTTCATGTCGTTTTAGGGACGGGTCAGAACACTCACTACACGGTCTCTGCGGAGGCATTATTTATTGCTGGAATATTACATGGAAAGGCAACAGAGTGGAAACGTCATACCAGCCCCAAGTGTTTGCACGCCTCAAGTATCCCTCCATCATCAATATCACCGCACACATAATCCGCCGCATTCCTCGCCTCGTCCGAACATATCCCCACAGCAACACCCATATCCGCCCGCCTCAACATCTCAGCGTCATTAGGGCCGTCCCCGAAGGTTACAACGTCCCCAATGTCAGCACCAAGACAGTTCATCATAATCTCTATTCCGTTCCATTTTGTCGAAGCCTCATGCCTTGCCTCAGTGAAGCCGCGCATTAATTCGAGCCTTACGCCTTGAGGCGGCGAGGAGAATATGCCGTGTTCGGGTGTAAGCATTTTGTGAGGACGCATGATGTAGCACATTATCGCGCGTTTAAGCTGGCTCATTGGGCGGAAACAGTCATAGCCTGCCTGAGAGTTGAAGTAATTTCTGAAAGGGTCAAATGCCGCGTCAGCATACAAATATTCATCATCAACAGCCGCAGTTATTTCCGGAAATTTCGAGGATACCTCACGGAATGCGCCAATATGTTCGTCAGGAAAGTACGCTGTGTGAATTTTCCTGCCCTCAACAAAAATCTCTGAGCCTCCTGCGCATACGAGATAATCAATTCCGAATGCCCTTGCCGTTGTAATTGTGAGGAATGACGCTCTTCCCGTAGCTATTGCAGGAACATGGCCGGACTGTCTGAGGAGCGATATTGCTCTCAGAGTGTCGGGGGGAATGTGAGGAGTTCCCCTGTGGCTGACCAGAGTATTGTCGATGTCAAAGAATATGTATTTCATGACTACCCCTTCAGCCTCATCGCAAGCCCTGCAAATACACGGTCAACAATATCTGCCTCATTCGCGAGATACTGATAGAGTCTGCCTGTTTCATCGCGCCATTTCCGCCCGAAAGCGTCAACAGGTACAATTCCGCCGCAAATCTCATCGCCAGTAATGACACACCGCCTTAATGCCCCGATACGTTCCGAGAAGAATTGCACAGGGTTAATGCCGCGCATGAGAAGTGATTTTGCTCCCTCATGAATGTTTGCGACAAGACAAAATCCGGCCATGCTGTCAGGACTGTCATTATTCATATCGCAGACTGCCTCGAAACTTCCGTATAATCTCGTGGCATAATCTCTCTTTCCCATGTAACGCCCGCCGAGTATCAAATGCACCCGATAATCACCATTCCCATCAACATAATAACTTCAGAGGCTTCAACAAACGCTCCGAGCAGATCTCCCGTTATGCCTCCGAAAATTTTTCTGCATATTACCACGTGAAATGCAAGGCACAAAATCGCGATGATTGAGACAACGCTCATGTTCAGAATTGAGAGTGCCATGAACATTACGGCAAAATATATGTTGTCGCGACTGTTCCGTGATTTCCCCAGCATTACAGCGAGGCCGCCGGACTTCGCAAAGGGAAGGTTTGTGAGCAACACTCCCATTCCGAGACGTGAATATACGGGGATTAATGACAACGTGGGAACGTCAGGGTAATGCATCAGGAGTTCGGAGAATAATAATGTTTTCGCCATCATGATAACCACACAGCCAATAACAGCAAAACTTCCTGCGTGAGTGTCCGAGAGTATGAGGAGGCGTGTATCTCTGTCTCTGTGGGAGAATAAAGCGTCGCATGTGTCCATTAGGCCGTCAAGGTGAAGCCCTCCAGTCATTGCCAGCGTGAAGAACATCATAATGAAGCCGCGGAGTGTTGTTGACATTGCGGGAATGAGTGTGAGAATTTGCCAGGCCGTGAGCCATAGAAAACCGAAGATTATTCCTGCAACGGGAAGCATCAGGGGAAAATATCGCAGGTTATGGAAGTTCCATTCAGGCATGAAGCGTGAAGGTACGGGTATGATTGAGATGAAAGTTATTGTGATGATTAGTGAGTTCAGCATGAAACAAAAATAAATCCCCCTGCCGTTAAAGACAAGGGGAAAATTCCAGATTACTGTTAGTCCTTGAAAGTTTCTGCAACGCGTTCAAGCTCTTTGCGTATCTCGATGTGCTGAGGACAAGCCGCCTCACATGCGCCGCACTTTATGCATTCACTTGCTCTCTTGTGGCCCTGACCTATAACGTCCCAATTCTGTCTGTGTTTCGCAAGGTTATAATTTCCGTAGAGAGTGTACATGTTCAGCGCACCGAATGAGCCTGATATACCGATGTCCATTGGGCAGACTTTTGCGCAATAGTTGCATGTTGTGCAGGGGATTATAGGTATACGTGCAAGTTCCTCGCTTGCCTTCTGGATAACGGCCTTTTGTTCGGGCGTAAGGTGGGTAAAGCCTTTCATGAAGCGCAGGTTATCCCTCATCTGCTCAATGTTCGACATTCCCGAAAGAACCGTGATTATTCCCTCAAGGTCAGCAGCAAATCTCAACGCCCACGATGCGCATGAAGCGTCAGGGTCAGCGTCCTTGAAGATTTTTGCCACACTGTCGGGAGGAGTTGCGAGGTTTCCGCCTTTGACGGGTTCCATGATGATGACGGGCTTATTGTGTCTGCGTGCGGCCTCATAGCATTTGCGCGACTGTATGGCGTGGCTTTCCCAGTCAGCATAATTTATCTGCAACTGTACGAACTCAGCCTCCGGGTGTTTAGTGAGTATATCGTTGAGCTGTTCCGGTGTTGAATGGAACGAGAAGCCCAAGTGCTTAATCCTTCCTTCATTCTTCTCGTTGAGGAAGTAATCCCAAAGTCCGAAGCCATCGAACACATGGGTGCGGGAATCTCCAAGATTATGGAGAAGGTAGAAATCGAAGTATCCTGCCCCTGACTGTCGGAGAGATGTCCTGTACTGTTCGAGAGCGTCATCTTTGGTTTTACAGTTAATCCACGCGGCATTTTTCGTGGCGAGCTGGAATTTCTCTCTGGGGTAACGCTCAACTAGTGCCTGACGGATTGCGTCCTCACTTCCAGCATATGCCCACGCTGTATCGAAATACGTGAACCCTGCCGCAAGAAACTCGTCAACCATCTGCTTTGTCTGCTCAATGTCGATAACGTCCTCTTTGCCTGCAACTCTTGGAAGACGCATGAGACCGAAGCCGAGTTTGCCTATTTCCTCGCCCAAGTATGACATGATAATTATTCCCCCTCATATAGTGTACATTTTATGGATAATAGCATATTAAACCGGAGTTTAAGCCATAAAAAACAGACCGGTGAAAATTTCCCGGCCTGCTGTGAGGTTTCGCCTGATTTTTTACTGCTTTGTTATTGTGTAAGTCATATGGAAGTGTACTCCTGACAAATTATCGTCCGAATAATAGCCGTCTCTCTCAACGTTTGCTGTTGCCGCTGACGTGAGGGTTATTGTTGTGCTTTGCGGGCCGTCAGAATCAGTATCGCTGTAACGCCAGGTATTCCCGCTCACATTGGTGAAAGTCTTTGTCCCTGAGCCGCCGAAATTATCACGGACATCTGAGAGAATTGTTGAGCCGCCCTGAACAGCATCCCAGTATATATTGGAGAATACTTGTACTGTCCCGCTGTTATTTGCGTTTGTGAGTGCGACTTGGCCGCCTTTGAGGGTCAGTGTTGCGTTCACTCCGCCTCCTGTCGCTGTCCCTGTACCGTTCGAGGGTGTCCATGTCCCTGTCAGTACGCTGAAGCTGATTTGTGTTGCCGTATTGTCCTGCGAAGTAGGCGTGCTATCCTGTGATGTCGGAGTGTTAGACGTTGTAGGAGTTCCCTGCTGTTGCTGTTGTTCCTGTTCTGTAC
>CALAUZ010000102.1 GCA_937892105.1 uncultured Fretibacterium sp.
ACTTTAATTTAATCTAGATGCGTCGCTTTGACGCTTACTTCAAGTAAGAGGTTGAGATTGCTGCTTTGATTGTGATAGAGATAAATAGACTCTATTACCTGTTCGCAAATACCACGAATGATAGCCTGTATATAGCGATCTGGGACATCTTGCTCTTTCATGTCAAGAATTGCTTGTATATGCGTCTTTATACAATCAGCGAAAAGCAGGGCTGTTAAGGGCATTGAGCAAAGAGGAGATTTGGACAGCGAGCTGTAATGCGTTTTTGTCAAGTGCTTGAAGGATTCGTAAAGTCCTATAAAGTCTTAACGCATGACATTATCGATTTCAGCAACATCTCTCATGGCTTCATCAGGCGTGTCCTCTACAAAATCATCGGAGACAATTTCATTCTCCGCAGACGAACCTGACAGAGAATCAACCGAATAAAGAACTCTCTTAGCTAACTCCTTCATTTCTTTGAAATCACTATCTCTCTCAAAGAAATAATTTTTAGCTAAGACTTCCATCATGTCTTTATCTTCTGCACAGTCTATGTCTAAAATACCTGTGTCTTTCATTACTATTGCGTCTGCGCCATCATTGAAGAAACCGCTTGGCTCTTTATCCATAAGTGCTTGAACTTCATAAACATAAATTGAAGCATTCATGTCGTAAATAGATGGCAATTCTTGCCGTGATACGAAGTTTGCCTTAATAACCTTTTCATAGAAGCTACCGTTAGCTTTTTCAACTTTCTTGGCCATGTTGAAGTAAGGGTTTTTCCTTGACGGACACAGTGAATAAACATAATCCGTGTCCTGCCGACTCTGCTTTTTACGGATTGCCGTCAAAACATTATCAACGGTTCGTAATGGAGCTGTGATGTCTAAATCGATGACGTAGTTGAACTGAAGCCTGAAAAAATCTTCAGACCGTATCAGTGCGTCCTTAATCACTGATACTTTAGCAACTCTATCACCAGAAAGTTCTTCACTTCGTTCGATGAGAAAGAACGGAACAACATCTTGTGCCAAGACTAAGTTGGCCAATGCCTCACTATCCGTACTCAGTGTGGCTTTCACACGATGCCCCTGAGAAGCCAAGATTTCCATAACACGTCCCATGACACCAATCGTATAGTAAACAAGCGGTATTCCGTCAAAATTGCTTATATTCTTACTTTTTAAACCCTTAGAGCCGGCTCTACCGCAAATTGTGAATAAGTAATTCAAATTCCCCACCTTCTTTTTTTTCTAACGCTCTTTAATTCGTGCTTTTCGTGCATTTTTACAGTTTATTTTCAGGCTTCAAACATTCCCGAAGGAATTCTTTAATGTCTGATACGCCCGATTTACATCGTTTGTGTTAGGCTGTTTTCCGTCAATGATGTCAAGGAAGTATCTCAATTCTCTTTTCTGAAAATCATCCCGCTCCTCGGGAAGTTCTATCTTTTCTCCTGTGCTCAGGTATTCAACTGTGTTTCCCAAAAGATCAACCAACACTGTGTCTTCTTTACAGAACAGCGTTAGCGTCCTTATATCTTTCCTGCCAAAGTAATCGAGGTAAACCTGAACCACTGCCTTGTCTAATTTTGCAATATACACAGAGACATCATCGCTGTCAAGTTCCAAGTCAGAGACCTGATCCCTGATGTTGTATATATTCTTGACAGTTCCTAATAAGTAGGAAAGATAATCCAGTTCGTGAATCAAATCAAGAGAAACACCGCCGCCCATGTCTTTAATGGCTGAATAGCCTTTCCGGTAGTCCGTCCCTTTCCGCCATTCAGGCAGGTATGATGAACAGACGGTCATGGCCGAGAGAACTTCTTCGGGGTTGATGTGATTTTTTACATATTGAACAACTCTTTTATACCTGACTGGGCAGGCTACATAAAACAAACAGTCAGGGTTGACTTCTTTGAGACGCTCATCAGGAAATGCAAACAACGGCTTCTCAATGAAAAGGCTTTTTGTGTACCATTGATACTTTTCTATGGTTTTACAGTGTTTCGATGTAGGATTAGTTACAAAAATGATGTCGTAATCGTGGTCTATCTCATCTTCGTAACTGAAGCGTTTCCTTATACCTTCTTGATTTTGCTTATTTATATTTTCTGCTGTGTTTGCAGGTACTGTCGCAGCAGTTGAAATCCAATCAATAGAGTAAGTCTCCCCACGTTCATCGAGAACGGTTCTGAGATTTTTCAAATGTCTCGTTCCAATTGAGCCTAAACCACAAAATGCGATTTTTCTACGCTTTATGCGCTCTTCTCTATGCATAATTCGCAAGCCCTGCCTCTAAGCCGTCCATTATGTCAAGAACATGCTGATCTTTGGCAAAATTATACACAGGCTCAATGCCATGCTCCACCTGATCAAAGAATGCTTTTATCTCATTCCCGTAGGCATCTTCAACGATGTTCTTGGCGTAATTTTCATTATGCTCAAAACTATCATAAAGATAAACTGCTTTCTCTTCCTTTGTCTCAGGGTTATATTCCTTAACTCCCGTCGGCGTTCCGTCCCAAGTCAGGTAAAGATTCTCGCTGATAACTTCCAAATTTATGGAAGATTTCCTTACAACAACGTCCATGAGGACTACGCCTCTTGTTGTTTCTACGCCCTGTGCACCGTGTAGGCCTTGTGTTCCCTCTGTACTGTGCATATCTTCTTCTGTAGCTCCAGATACTCCCTTATTATGATGATTCAAAATCATGCAATAAACATCAGGGTAATCAAGGCCAAGAGAAGAAATTTTGCTCATTTCTATATGCCAGTCTGTGATATCTCCGAACGTTTCCGTCAGCCATGGAAGTTCACGAACCATAATTTCTCGAACCCCATTCGTCCTCTTATCGAACACGAAAAAATCCTTGTAACTTTCCCACGGATGCCAATCAGGAAGCCATTGACCGACATGATAGAAATAAACGAACTTCCCGCCAGTTTCGGCAACTCGCTGTTTTATGTATTTAATCTCTGAGCGATAGAGAAACGTTGACGAGAGAAATAAAACTCTCTCCATTCTTCTGGCTAATATTTGATTTTCTGTGTACCCATCAGACACGACATTTAATTCTGTGAAGACATGAAATCCGCGTTCAAGACAATTTTTGATTATGGTTGCGTGAGCAAGTGGTGATGTAGAGACGAAAGCACACGTTGCACCAAGCTCTTTGGCTTCATCTATGTCTCTGCAAATCTCGACGCTGTAAAGTCTATGAGCTTCTTCCTGCCGATTTTCTCGTGCATCAATTCCATAAATTACTAAATCTGGATAATTCTTCCTTAACAAACGAACTCTACGTTTCCCCATAGAGCCTAATCCAATAACGACTACTTTTTTCACGATGTAGCTTCTCCTCTTGCAAGATGCCCGTGTGATAAAGTCTTTTCTCAATATTTCTCAAACGGTCTAAAACATTCTTTACTACACATTAACTCTGCATATCAATGGAGAAATCACAAGAAACTCTCACAAGAAGAAACATAGGCATAAAACAAGCTACAAAACAAGTCCAAGAAGCCGTTAAAAGAAGCCCGTTATCGGTAATTCTTCTCTTTTCTTTTTCTTCCTTAGGAAAAACTCAGCTACGCACAAGTCCTTATAGTCATCAATATCAACAGAATGACTGTTATCCATGATAAACGGTAAGGAATTGTCATTGAAACTGGTATTTTCATCTATAGAATCAATTTCATTAATGTAAATGCAACCATTTACTCTATAATATATTGGCATATCTTGTCTACGACATGTACTTGATGCATTTAGCATAGGCTTCAGTGTTTTCACTGTCTTAACTGTCGTGACTGCTTTATCAGTAGCTTGATTATTGTTAGTCTGATCAGTTATATCGGTCTTGCTATTATTCTGTGAGATAGCTCTTTGTGAGATAGTCCTTATCAACAAGGGGTGATCATCAACTAAATTTACAGATGCCAAGGAGATACAGTCTGAATTCATATAATCCTCAATTGCCTCATCAATATCTTCTGATGTTCTAAGCGGTTGAGTAGGCTGTAACAATACAAGTGTGTCAAACGTTTTTCCACTTGCCCTGAGCATCTGAATAGCGTGTATAACAACATCAATAGTTTTTGATGTATCTTCTGCTAAATAGCTCGGGCGCATGAACGGAACGTTGCACCGGGGCCGACCGGCT
>CALAUZ010000103.1 GCA_937892105.1 uncultured Fretibacterium sp.
AGTATACTGAGCAGATAAAAGAATATCGTAACAAAATCAGAGTAATACCAACATAGATGATACTGGCATAGATAGGTGTTTATCACGACAATACGTATGTTGTAAAAGGTTTACGGTAAAATATAATAGCACCTTTGCAACATAGAGGTATGATGCACTCGCTATTTTTTTGAAGCATGGTTTGAGCAGCACATCTTGTTCCATTATTGATGCCAGGAACAGTTGTAGTAATGGATAACGCCTCATTTCACCGCAAGAAGAGGCTTAATGACATAGCGAAGACGTATGGAATAAAAATAATATTTCTGCCGCCATATTCACCCGAGCTAAATCCAATAGAATATTTCTGGCATTGGCTGAAGAAAAGAAGCACTGATTTACTCCCATATTTTCAAAATTTTGATGATATTATTTATTCTATTTTTAAAGTTTTTTGATTATATCATAACATATTAGCATAAAATAAGTAAAAGAATTTAATACTCGTTGCAGACAAGAAAACTCCATTCCTCGTACTGATGTCGGGAAGCAATAAGGTTGACGCAAAACTCTCCGCTAAAGCAATAGGGGGGAACCGCGCAAGAATGATGCCGCCGGAAGAAGTCTACGAACGTTACGGTTATCATGTTGGAGGAGTGCCGCCTCTGGGTTATGACGGGGATATGCCGGCAGTGATTGATGAGGATATATTCACGCACAATGTTATATGGGCTGCCGCAGGAACGGATCACGAGTTCTTTCCGATTGAACCCGAGAGATTGCGCGAGCTTACGGGAGGGATAAGGGCGAAGGTGAAGAAGGAAAGTTAAATGCTGGTCTCCCGCAGTTCTGTGGTGATTGCGGGAGAGTATTTTTAACGCAAGGCTTTAAGTTTGGAGTCTATTAATGCTTCTATTTGCTCGATGGTAATTGTGGGTTCAGGCTTGAAGATTTTTCTTACGAACCGCGAAATCGGCTCAATAAACACTACAACAGTTACCAGCATTGCAATGAAAGCTATACCCGTCCCAACATAGCCCTCTATTCTGTCAATTCTGTGGTCAAGGGCATTAATTCTCATTTCAAGACCATCAACCCTTCCGGTCAACACTTCGACTTTTGCCTCCAGCTTGTCAAACCTGCTATCTACCTTCGCGAATCTGTTGTTGACTTCTTCCCTGAACTCCGTGATTTTGCCATTAAGCTCGGTTCTGACTTCTTCGATTTTACCGTTAAGTTCAGTTCTGACTTCTTCAATTTTGCCGTTAATCTCAACCCTGAACTGCCGTAACTCCTTCAGTACTTCTTCATTGCCAAGCCGTATTTCAGCCCTTAATGCCCGCTGGTCTGCCTCGTATACATCTTTCCTCACGTAAATATCATCGCTTGCCATCGCTGCTCACTCTCCTTTTGTACTATATTCTACCATGTTCAATCTTCTGCTATGATACCTCGTGTAAAGGAGTGATAATTCCATGAACATAAAACATAGCAATAACCGCGAAATATTCGAGACATGGCCGATCCCTAAAGCATTAACAGAACTTGCTCTCCCAATGATATTCGGCCAGCTGATTATTCTCGTCTATAACCTCGCTGATACGTTCTTCATCGGCCGCACAAATAATCCCCTCATGGTTGCGGGAGTATCGTTACTGCTTCCAGTCTTCAACATCTCCATAACGTTCGCTAATCTTTTCGGCATTGGCGGCGGAACTCTCATTTCCAGACTTATGGGGGCAAAACGTGATGATGAGGCCAAAACAGTATCATCATTCTGCTTCTGGCTGACCATCATTGCAGGCGGTATATTCGCGCTGTCAATGTACGTTTTCATGACACCAGTACTCCGAACACTCGGTGCAAGCGATGACACTATGAAATTTGCCAGACAGTACACATTCTGCGTTATCGTTCTCGGAGCTGTACCTACTATTCTGGGAATGACAATGAGCAACTTCCTGCGTTCAACAGGTTACGCAAAACAGGCCGGTTTCGGTGTCTCAATGGGAGGCATTATCAATATATTCCTGGATCCTCTGTTCATGTTCGTGTTATTGCCGGGAGGTTACGAGGTTCTGGGAGCAGGCATAGCAACAATGCTCTCGAACGTCATTATATGCGTATACTTCCTTGCAGTTATCCTGAGACAGAAGGGGAGTATATTATCCTTGTCGCCAAGAAACATAGCTGCGTCCGGCAGAAATATACGTGAAGTTTTCGCTGTCGGTGTGCCTGCGGCAATCGCTGTAACGCTGTTCGACGTAACATACATCATAATTGACAAGCTGGCTTCAGGTTACGGGGACATACCCCTTGCGGCAATAGGCATAGTCTTGAAGGCAGAACGTCTGCCATTGAACATCGGTATCGGCTTGTGTCAAGGAATGATGCCGCTTGCAGGCTACAATTACTCGTCCGGCAACTTTGTGAGAATGAGGGAGGCTGTGAACTTTTCGCGTATTGTCGGGTTAGTGTTTGGATTTGCGAGTGTGGCAATGTATGAGATATTTGCACCGTATATCATGAGGATATTCATAGCTGACGCGCAGACTGTTGAGCTTGGAACGCATTTTCTTCGGGCGAGAAGCCTTGCTACACCATTCATGTTCATGTGCTTTCACCTGGTCAACTTCTTTCAGGCTGTAGGGTATGGCATGAAGGCTCTTGCGTTAGGCTCAGCGAGGTGGGTAGTATTTAACATTCCGTTGCTGTTCGTGATGAATTATGCTTTCGGCATGTATGGCATTGTTTGGACGCAGGTTGTTGCTGATATAATGATGACTGTTGTGTCTGTTGTAATCTATCATATGTTCCAGAAGGAATTATTATCTGGCTGTTAAGGATTGCTTGCGGTGAAAAACTTTAGGTGCTATCCTTTCACGCAAAATATCAATCACATTTGTAAGGAAGGTATATCATTGTTACAGTTCCATCACGACGACAAAACCATCAGCATTGACAGGGACAGCTTAACTCTTCACGAAGCCTTGAAGTCCCTCAACCTCGACAAGAAAGCCATTGCCGCAAAATTCAACGGTGAAGTTATGGACTTGTCCCGCACTGTCAGCACATCAGGCGTACTCTCCCCAATAACTCCCGACATGCCTGAAGGTCTCGAAATCATTAGGCACAGCACAGCTCACCTCATGGCTCAGGCTGTATTAAGGCTGTATCCTGGTTCACATTTTGGGGTAGGCCCGGCGATAAAGGACGGTTTCTATTACGATATTGACGCTGCAGGAGCAATCACTGAGGAAGATTTGCCCAAGATTGAGGCCGAAATGCGCAAAATTGCAGGCAAAGGTGAACCAGTAACCCGCGAGGAAATGACGAAAGATGAAGCCTTAAAGTTTTTCGCCAATGACCCCTACAAGACCGAACTCATCACGGATATTGACGCTCCAACCGTGTCTGTCTACAAACAGGGTGAATACGCCGACTTATGCAGAGGCCCTCACGTTCTAGATGCCTCACGTCTCCACAACTTCAAGCTCCTCTCCATCGCTGGGGCATACTGGCGCGGTGATGAACACAACAAAATGTTGACGAGGATTTATGGTACGGCCTTTGCAACACCTGATGAGCTTAAAGAGTACATTCGCCGCATGGAAGAAGCAAAACTCCGCGATCATAGAAAACTCGGCAAAGACTTAGACCTTTTCAGCCTTCACGAGGAAGGGCCGGGCTTCCCGTTCTTCCACCCCAAAGGTGTAGCGGTAATGAATACTCTCATTGAGTTCTGGAGGCGTGAACATACAAAGAGAGGTTACACGGAGATTAAGACACCGCAAATTCTTGACCGTGAACTCTGGATACGTTCGGGACATTGGGATCATTACCGCGAAAACATGTACTTCACAGAAATTGACGAGAAACCTTACGCCATTAAGCCCATGAATTGTCCGGGAAGTATCCTCGTGTACAAGACGCAGTTACGCAGTTACAGGGATCTGCCCATGAGGCTTGCTGAACTTGGCTGTGTTCACCGCCACGAAAGAAGCGGGGTTCTTCACGGTTTGATGAGGGTGCGCTGCTTCACGCAGGACGATGCACACACGTACATAGAGCATTCCCAGATTAAGGACGAAGTTATGCGCATAATGGAGCTTGACCGCTATGTGTATAACGATGTATTCGGCTTCAAGTACACCGTTGAACTATCGACAAGGCCGGACGACTCTATGGGAACAGATGAACAGTGGGAGACTGCTGAAGCTGCATTGCGTGATGCCCTCGAAAGCACTAATACCCCCTACACCATCAATCCAGGCGATGGAGCATTTTATGGGCCGAAGATAGACTTTCACCTTGAGGACTGTATCGGCAGGACATGGCAGTGCGGAACAATACAGCTTGATTTCCAGATGCCCGGACGTTTTGGCGTAACATATATCGGCGAGGACGGTGCAGAACATACGCCTGTAATGCTTCACAGGGTAGTATTCGGGAGCGTTGAGAGGTTCATGGGGATACTGATAGAGCATTACGCCGGAGCATTCCCTTACTGGCTGGCACCTGTTCAGGTTAAGATTGTGCCTATTGCCGACAGCCACGCTGATTACGCCGGAGAACTTCAGGCCATGTTCACGGAATGGGGGCTGCGTTCTGAGGCAGATTACAGGAACGAGAAATTAGGCCGCAAGATTAGGGACGCTCAAATGCAGAAAGTACCCTACATGCTGGTAATTGGCGACAAGGAGAAGGAAGCCAGGACTGTCGGAGTACGTGAACGTTCAAAAGGTGATTTGGGCAGTATGAGTATTGAGGCATTCCGAGAGCTTTTGGGGAAGGAGTTTAACCCTATACACTGAGAGACGAAAACATTATCCCTCCTGTTAGTATTGCGGGAGGGATTTCTTTTTATCCAGATAATTAACCCTCCAGAACCACAACCCCCACGCCGGAACAGTCATAGCCGATTCAGCCCTCTCACTCCCCGACAACAGCCCCCCAAGCCACTCAATGTTTCTCCTCCCCAGCGCAACAGCGTCAATGTTCCCGACAATAATCCGCACCATGTTGGTCATGAACGATTGAGCTTTTATGCTGATGATGGAGAGCTTGCCCCTGTTACGTATTCTGAGGCTGTCGATAGTCCTGTAGGGATCTTCCGGACACTCCACAGCACGGCAGAACGCCCTGAAGTTGTGCCGTCCCTCAATGAGTTTACAGGCTTCCCGAACACTGTCCATGTTCCACGCCCTACCCTTCTTTCACATGGGAGCCCCGGTCTGTAATCATGATGTTTTCCGGCTTCAAGTCCCTGTGGACCACCTGCCGGCGGTGCATATAAGCCAGTGCATCCAGCAGCTCGTCCAGAACGGCCTCCCGCTGCCTTGCAGAAGGGCTCCGCTGCAACCATTCCCGCAGGGTGCAGCCCTCTATCCATTCCATCTCCATGGCGTTCCCCATC
>CALAUZ010000104.1 GCA_937892105.1 uncultured Fretibacterium sp.
CGCATGGAGGAGTAATCAAAGACGACAGCCAGATATCTGGGATATTGGCGTTGAGAAAAGCGGGTGAGACCAGCAGCACAAAAATTGAGGTAAGGGGAATATAGAAGGCAAAAATCAGGTATTGCAAACTGGAGGCATAATTGTGAGCGATAGGGAAGTAAATATGTTTAAGTATGCGGAAAAGTGCCTATACGAGTACAAGAGGAATATAGCCTGCCTAGAAATCCTGAGGGAAGACTTGCGAACCGAGAACAACGCGACAGACGTGCAAGCCCAAACCTACGATGCCCCATTGAATTTCACAGGGAACCCGTCTAATCCAGTGCAAAGCCGAATAATACGGATAGAAAGATTGGAAGAACGAATAAAACAGTTGGAGCGTTACACGCAACCAGTAACCCAGCTAATCTCAGACCTTAACGCTCCCTATGTAAGAGAAGGATCGCCGAAAGCAGAATTGTATTCACTGATGGAGCTTTATTATTTTGGACAGAACAGCACAGCAATCATTTTGGCAGAACTTCATATTAGTCGTCAAAGCCTGTTTAACCGCCGGCGAGAATTAGTGAAAATGCTGATGGGGTATATGGGTTGCGTGTGAAAAGATTGTACAAATTCTTTACAATTTTTGTACTTTTTTTGGACAAAAAGCCGTAAAAACGTGTTAGACTAATATAATCATAAATATGTGGTAACTATCCTTTCGGGGAGATAGCTATGAGAGCATTATGTAATGCCCTAACTGTCCCATTGGTATCTCCCCTACTAATTTTATTTTTTCGAGATAGAGTATAGAGCTCCTTACAAGAATCCAGACCGACAAACATACAAACATATATTTCTTATTGGAGAGTAGGAATGCCATATAAGCCATTATCGAGAACTAGTAATCGAATGAGATACTTGCGTAATCGGACCTACGACATGCAACGCCCAGCCCGACACAAGATATACAACACGACGCGTTGGCAGAAACTAAGGGAATACAAAAGACATTTGACCCCATTGTGTGAAGAATGTTTGAGGCAGGGGCGAGTAACCCCAGCAGAACTAGTGGATCACATAGTCCCTATAGAAGAAGGGGGAGCAGTATTTGAGCTTGACAACCTACAATCGCTATGTAAAGCGTGCCACAACAGGAAGCACGCCGATGGTAGGGGGGGTAAAAAAGTCTGGCAGGATTGCTGCCCACACCGGCGCGGAGGGTTGCGTGAACGCGCCCTAAAAAAGTAAAGTCAAGGGAAGTGAGAATTTTGGCGATACGAGGGAGGAAGCCAACGCCGCGAAAAATCTTAGAGTTAAGCGGGAGGGTTCACAAAAAGAAAGGGAAAACTGTAGATTTTGGAGAGATGACAAATAATGATTTGGATAAAAAGATATTCAAGGATTTGCCGAATGACGTTGTAGAACGAGCTGAAAGGACTTTAGAACTTTTACGTGAGCAAGGGGTATTAAATCCATGTGATGCAGAACCATTTGCGAGATATGTCCAGCACTTGCGAATAGCGTATGAAGCGGATCGAATAGTAGGGAATGAAGGGATAATCAGCCTTGACAAAAACGGAATACCGCATAAGCACCCCGCGTTACAAATACACCGAGATAACTCACTTGCAGCGTTGAGATATGAGGAGCAATTTGGATTAACGCCGTCGGCTCGGATGCGCTTGCGAGGATCGGAGGAAGTAAAAGCCGACAGAGAGGTGGCGGCTTTTGACGAATTTGTCAACAACGCTGAAGAATAACCCGAGTGTAGCCCGACAGTATATCCGTGATGTGCTAGAAGGAAAGATAACGGTCTGTAAATGGGTGAGGCTGTTTTGCGAACGGCATGTAAGAGATTTGCAGACAGGGGAAGCCCGTAACTTACTTTTTGACGAGGACGCAGGAGCGCGGATACTGCACTTTTTTGATTTTTTGAACAATGGCCGTCGCATTCTCGCGACTTTAGTCGTGAGTAAGACGGCC
>CALAUZ010000105.1 GCA_937892105.1 uncultured Fretibacterium sp.
TCTCCAATGTCTGATATGCTAGAACAGAAGATAAGTTCAAAGTGTACACATAATTAACGCATAGTTGGAATGTTTGTGTACACTTTTTCATGTGCAAATACTAATTATTTGATATAGAATCGATTACCTCCTTGCACGTCGAGACGGTAGTGCTCATGTCTCGAAAGTAACACCCTCGTAAACCCTTGATTTATAAGGCTTTGCGAGAAATTTGCAGGGTGTTTAAAAGACCTTATGTCTGTATCCCGTTACAACATACACGTATAGGGGAACATATCAACAGAGACACTTTTGGCTAAAATGTAATCAAAAATTACCGATGTGCAATCCGAACACTCGAGGTTAACACACTTAAGACTGTAGTAATTATGACGTGTTCCCAGCACAACTTTGGGGTTGTGACTTCGGTAGATATGTTAAAATCGGCTGAATGTTGAGTTTCACTGGTTTGATCAAACTTATAAATTGAAGTCTCTCTGCAGACGGGACATTGGTAGGTAATATGATTCTTGGAAACGTCAATTCGGTAGGTTTTGCCATCCGGGGAGATGAGATGACAAATTGAGATTTTATTTGAAGGAGGTAATCAGATGATCAGACAATATACACAATGTGACATACCTGATATGGTTCGCATTTGGAATGAAGT
The DNA here is from genome assembly GCA_937892105.1 of uncultured Fretibacterium sp. Next base: position 650 of record CALAUZ010000105.1, read on the forward strand.
GGTTGAAGAAGGTATCGCTTTTCCTCAGGAAGAATGTCTCGATCTGGAAAGTGGTTCAGCATTCTTTTCCTCACAAAGTTATACGGGCGTTGCTGAAATCGATGGGAAGATTGCGGGATTATATATTCTCCATCCTAACAATACAGGCAGATGCGGTCATATAGGAAATGCCAGCTATGCTGTGGCCTCTCAGGCAAGGGGAGGATCTGCCCATATCGGGGAGCATCTGGTAAAAGACAGTCTGAAAAAGGCCCGTGAGCTGGGGTTCAGGCTTATACAGTTCAATGCCGTAGTGGAAACCAATATACATGCCAGACATCTCTATGAAAGGCTGAGCTTTAAACCACTGGGTACTATACCTGGCGGCTTCAGGATGAAAGACGGTCATTTCGAAAACATCTGCCTGTATTATTACGAATTATGAATACATAAAAAGGAAAAACACCATGGAGATATATGCCGCTTACACTTATCGCAGGCTGGTATGGAATGAACTTCCGCTATATGCCCGAGCTGGAATGGAAATATTCTTATCCGGTGGTAATAGCGGTTTCGGTCGCGATAGTTGTATTCTGCCTGATCAGCCAGGGGCGTCGCATTGAATAATAACGGATTTCATGTATAATTGGATCATCAGGATAAATATGAGTAATAATAACGGGGAGATAAAGCAACATGACTGAAAAAGAAAAACAGATGCGCTGTGAAGAATTCTGGAATAATGATGAGGAAATATCAAATTAAATAAAATAATAATTTTTCTTTTTTAAATTAAATTAATTAGTAAGAATTAAAATAAAAATATATTTTTATTCTAAACTAAATGCCTCTAAAATTTATATATCATCATTATTGATATTATCATTATTATTGTATTCTTCATCATTGTTTTCAAAATTATTATTGTTAATATCATAAGCATTATTAATATGATTATTATATTGATTACTATTTTTTAACTTTTTTGATTCACTTCTCAAATCATCTTCATCTTTTCCTATTTCATCTTTGAGTGAATCAATAATTGAACTATTTTTATTAGAGTCAACTGCTTCATCTTTACTTAATATATTTATAATAATTCCTAAAATTTTAAAAAAGTTATATAATAAATAAAAAATGCCAAAGCCCATAACACATTCTGCTCTTTTTCTTCTATTTATATTATAGAATGTCAAACATCCAAAAAATAAGTTATACAAAAAAAATATTATTAAAACAATACCTTTCCTTTCATCTATTTCAGTTCCTCCAGGAGTAGCAGCAGCATTAAAAACTTCAGCCATCAAGAAATTACTAGTAGAACAAGTTGCGCCAAGGCCCAAATATGTTAGCATATTCAAAAGATTGTCAATGATAAATCCTGATTTTAATAGCATGGGAAATATATAAGGAATAAAAGTAAATATAATTATACAGGAAATTGCTGAATTATTAAATTTATATTCATTCTTTGTTTTATTTTTTTTTAAATTATCCATTGCTATAACCGAGCATATTAGTACAAACAGATAATAAACTTCCATAAAAATATATAGAAAGTAATTTGCCATTTTCATTTCTTTAGGTTTATCAGTAACCAAGGAACACATTCCGCTTGCTATTATCATAAAAATATATAGCATAGTGAAAAATGTAGCTATCCTATAATCAATAGTTCCAAAAGCTTCATATAATATTGAATAAATAACCATGGAAGATAATGAAGGATAAATAAATTCTATTAAAATGCCTATAATTTGGAAAATTAAAATGACTTTTTTTAACATATTAAAATTTTCACAATTTAAGAATTCATTTAATAACGCAAAAAAATTTCCATAATATCCAGAATATCTATTAACCCAAATTTCTTGATAATCACAATAGTCGAGAGCATTATATTTTACTCTTCCAACTTCTTCAGAATAAAATTTAACGTTTATTTTATTTTTATATAAGAATAAAGCCACATTATAATCATGATAGTCTATTTTTTGGTATTCATCAGCTTTACTATAATAGTCTTTTAGAACTTTTAAACAATTATCATTAACGGCAATTGTTGATAATAAACTACTTAATGGAACTACAGCAGACATTCCATAGAAATTCATATCATATATATTGAAATGAATTCTTTCATACTGTTCAACCATAGAAAAAATGCCATCTCCTTCAGAACTAATAACTCCTACCGAGGCAGCATTATTATTCTTTTTATTATATGCTGATAAAATTAAATTTTTTAATGAGCTGGGGGATACCCCTGCAGTAATCACAGATGTAAATAAAATCTTATTTGCTTCCTTTATTTGATTGACTATACCTAAGTAAAAGCATTTCAAAGCCCCTATATCAGTTAGTCCCTTCGGCTTTGTAAATATATTTATTGTGGATGTTTGACTTTCTTTTTTATTTGCTTTTAAATATAAGAAATAGTCCTTATCTTTTTGGGTTTGAATATCCTCTGAATTAAACAAAGAGAATTTTATAATGTTTTTCACAAATACACAAACTAATGTATTTATGGAGCCAATACCTATACTTCCCATAGATTGAAGACTTTTATAAATTGTATTTATGGTACCTTCTAACTTACTACTGCTTTCTTCTGAGTCATCTTTTACTAATACACAAATTATATAATCGAATTGGCCTTTGTTGTATATTTTCGTTTGTATATCTTCATTTCCTTCATATATAAATTTTTCTGAATCATTACTGGCCAATTCGAGGCAATTAAAAGCCCTATTATAATTATATGGATTATCTCTTTTATCATCTATTTGAGTTTCATCATTATTATTATAACTTCCTTTAGGGGTCATTTCATTTGAGTACATACTACCTTTAGGGTCATATATTCTACTCATTTTATTTTATAATATTATTTTGTCCGCTAAATCTTCAAACGTAAATGAATGCATAAACGCAAATATTTTAATTCATGATAAATACCCGGATTTCCCGATGCATATAGGTTTAACTGAAGCAGGTCCGGGAGACGGAGGAATTGTGAAGGGAGTCGCGTGCATTTCAAATTTATTATTGCGTAATATCGGAAATACTTTAAGAGTTTCATTGACTGATGATCCAGAACGCGAAGTGAAAATCGGTTACGAAATTTTAAAAGCTCTCGATTTGCGCACAAAAGGAGTAAATTTAATTTCATGTCCAACATGTGGAAGGAGACGCGCTGACGTTATGCGACTCGTGAAAATCGTTGAGCCTATGTTAGCGGGATTGCCTGATGGTGTGAGTGTGGCTGTTATGGGTTGCGAGGTCAACGGGCCCAAAGAAGCAAGGCACGCCCAATTCGGAATCGCCGGGACTCCTGGAGGGGCTGTGTTGTTCCGTGAGGGCAAATCATGCGGGGAATATCCGTTTGATGAGCTTGAAGCGGTATTGCCTGAGTTTTTCACAATGAAAGGGGATTGAAGCATTATGAAATTTCGCGCAAGTGTTCTTATCGTTGTTACGCTGTTATGTTCGCAATTATTCGCGGCGGATCAAAGCTACGTATTAGGGCGCGTCAGTAATGGAACGTACACGAATCAGCAGTTAGGCGTGAGGGCGTATTTCAGTGAGAACTGGAAAATATTATCGCGTGAGGAAATAGCGCAACTTTACGGGCTTAACCCTTCAGCATCACCAACTCTAGAAAAGCTGAGAGACGGCAAAACTCCGTTTTTCTATGCGATGTCAACTGACGGACTTGCCCACATAACAATCTCGCTCGGCAATCTCGGTGTTATGGGAAATGCTCTTACCTCAAAGGAGTCAAAAAAAGCACTTGAGAAAGCAACACAGCAACTGACAGAGATATACACAAAGTCATACAGTGAAATGGGCGTCACCAACGCTACAGCCA
>CALAUZ010000106.1 GCA_937892105.1 uncultured Fretibacterium sp.
TGTATACTAGCCCCATGCCTTTATAGCGCGGCAGCCCCACCAGTCGCCGATACGAACTTCACGTTCAATCATGAGGCCGGAAGAGTTAAGCACGGAAATGAAAGTATAACTCTCTATGTGCGTCATGCCTGAGAATATTGCAAAACCCTTCGGCTTCAGGACGCGTTTTACGTCAACGAGAAGTGTGACGTTAGGGTTAAGGAGAATGTTGGCTGTGAGAATGTTGACTTGTCCTGAAAAACCCTTTAGGAGGTCAGCTTCAACGAGTTCAACGACGTTGGGGTTAATGCCGTTAAGGTTCATGTTTCGTTTTGCTTCGGCGAGAGTTGTTGGGTCAATGTCCCTTGCTATTGCCTTGTCAGCCCCTAACTTCAAGGCAGTAATGAATAATATTCCTGTTCCTGTGCCAACATCGAGAATTACATCGCCTGACTTCACGACTTCCTCAAGCAATGTCAACGCTATCTGTGTACTCTCATGGTATCCTGTCCCGAATGCGCTTGCGGGGTAAATGTAAATTGGAGTTCTGTCTTCTGGGATTTCTTCCTTTTCGTGCCAAGGAGCCATGACTATGAGGCTTTTACCGACAGGGAGAGGCGGGAATGCGTCATAATGCTGGGTTTCCCATTCCTGATTTTCGACCTTATAGCAGCGGGTAATGGAGATGCCCTCGAAGTCAGTATCCTCAAGAACGAAGTTAAGCTCAAACACTACCTCGTCAATACCTTTAGAGCCTCTGTAATTTGCCTTGAGGAACAACCTGTCATTTCCCCAGAAGTCCTGCTCGGTTGTAATCTCTGAACCGATGGAATCTGTGAGAGCTGCTATAGTACTGAGGCGTTCCTCGTTGTAGGGGCGGTTGTAACGTGCTACGGGTACACTTAACTCTACTGTCCACCAGAAATTATTAGTGATTTTATCGTCCTGCATGTGTGAAAAAGTTTCCTCGCGAATAAATTGTTGGTTTCTTTGTATTCGCGATTATACAACAGAAGATTTTATGCGTTCAAAATTTCAGAAAGTTTCTGTCTCAAATCAGGTATATTATTTTCGGGTCTGTCAAGTAAACTGTGTATAAGATGTTTTACTACGCTACTTTTGGGGGCTGTTGACATGAAACATGCTAATAACGTTACCCGTTATTAAATCCAATGAGTGATTTTTTCTTATAAAGACGCTTTTTTCTTATCCGTAGTACAATACCTGAAAAACTCACATAACGATGAAAGAAGGTTATACCTTTTGAGAAAGACAGCAATGATTTTTGTAACTCTCATTCTTTTTGCAAACTGTTGCGAGGCTCTTCCTGTCTATGAGAGTGAATTTCCTCCTATAATTGTTCAAGGGGCAATGAATGTTGAGACAGATGTTCTGGTTTCGGCTCTCACTGAGTCGCGGGACTATGCTGCAGGACACTGGCACTATGTTGCGGGAAAAATTGACGGTTATCCTGTTGTCGTCAACATAACACGGTGCGGTGTCGAAAATGCTTCTGCGTCAACAGCATTAGCCATTGAAACATTCCACCCTTGCGCATTGATTAATCAGGGTACGGCAGGAGCGCATGATCCGAAATTGAGGCGCGGCGATATTGTGATAGCGTCAGACTGCTTCAACGTTGCAGCATGGAAAGCACTTCCGGCCAAACGGGGTGAGGGGAGCGATTATCATAACATAACCCTTCTTGACGTTAATTTTTATGATGAATACGAGAACGGAGAAGAGTTTGTATTTCTTCCTGCTGACGGGAAACTGAAAGCCTTAGCTCTTGCGGTGAAGGGAAAATATTCAGGCGGGAAAATTGTCGAAGGACGTATCGCAACTTCCGACGCATGGGAAAACAGGGTAGACCATATATTATTCATTCACGAAAAATTCGGCTCATCATGCGAGGAAATGGAGACTTTTGCGGCGGCTAAAGTGTGCAGGGTTTACGGCGTTCCTTTTCTGGGAGTGCGCATAATTTCAAACTCTGTGCTGACAGGTGAAGAATTTATCCCGGAAATCGGCCATGACTGCCAGAAGTTTGTTATTGAGATTGTGAAGAATTATATCAAGGAGATGAAGAAGTAGTTGCAAAAAATAAAATTTGAGACGGACTATCAGGAAGGAGCTTCCCCAGAAATTCTCGAACGCTTAATGTCAACCAACCTTGAGCAGACATCGGGCTATGGCGAAGACCCCCATTGTTCGCACGCAAAAGACTTAATCCGTCATGAAGTCGGCAGTCCAAACGCCGCAGTATACTTCATGGCCGGAGGTACCCAGACCAACACAACGGTCATCAAGCACCTTCTCACTCCATGCGAGGGGGTAATAGCTGTAACGTCCGGACACATCAACGTTCACGAGTCCGGCGCAATCGAGGCAACAGGCCACAAGATACTCGCGCTTCAGGGCAGCAACGGGCTTCTTGACGCAGAAAATCTACGCGGATACATGCAGGCTTTCACCGCTGACCCAACGAATGAACATATGGTACAGCCTGGAATGGTATACGTTTCGCATTCGTCCGAGTATGGCACTCTATACACTAAGGCTGGGTTGTCGGCCATAAAGCCAGTATGCGAGGAGTATGGGCTGAAACTTTTTGTTGACGGCGCAAGAATGGGTGCGGCTGTAACGTCTGAGGCTTCCGACATGAGCATGAAGGATATTGCGGGACTTTGCGATGTATTCTACATTGGCGGGACGAAGAACGGCGCACTTCTCGGAGAAGCTGTAGTTTTCCCAAAACCTGAAACACTTAACCTTAAACAGTTTACAACACTCATCAAGCAGCAGGGAGGATTGTTAGCGAAAGGAAGGTTACTGGGTATTCAGTTTGAGGCACTGTTTGAGGACGGGTTATATTACCGCAACGCCAAACACGCAAACTCTCAGGCCATGAAGATAAAGCGTGCGTTCACAGAGAAGGGTATACCGTTCCTGATAAATTCGCCGACAAACCAGCAGTTTCCCATTCTCACAAGGGAACAGAACGATATACTGTCAGCAAAATTCAGCTATGAGTTATGGGAGCCTATGAAGGACGGAAGATTAGCCGTAAGGTTCTGCACTAGCTGGGCAACAACTGATGATAACGTTGATGAACTGGTACAGACGATAAGCACATTAAAGCAACATAAGGAAGAAGGATAATATGACGACAAGAAAACGCAACAGGAATTTGGACAAGAGCTATTCACCGGATAATATTGAGCAGAAATGGTACGCGGAATGGATTTCACATGGCCTCTTCAACGCCGAAATTAACCCCGACGCAAAAGCATTCTCAATCGTAATCCCCCCGCCTAACGTTACAGGTTCATTGCATGTTGGACACGCATTCGACCACACATTCCAGGACATTATGTGCCGTACAAAACGTATGGAGGGGTACAGCGTTCTCTGGCTTCCAGGAACTGACCACGCAGGTATCGCAACACAGAACGTCGTCGAGAAAGCTCTCGCAAAACAGGGCATATCACGTTATGATTTGGGACGTGAGGAGTTCGTTAAACGCGTGTGGGAATGGAAGGCTGAATACGGCTCACGGATAATCGGGCAGATGAAGCGTCTCGGAAATTCCTGCGACTGGAGGCGGGAACGTTTCACGTTGGACGATGGATTATCGCGTGCAGTTAGGGCAGTATTCGTCAGGCTCTACAAGAAGGGACTAATCTACAGGGGAAAATATATCGTCAACTGGTGTCCAAGATGTGCAACAGCAATATCAGACCTTGAAGTCGAATATGAAGACCAGCCCGGTAACTTCTACTATGTTCAGTATCCTCTGACAGACGCGGAAGGCTATATTCTCGTTGCAACGACACGTCCTGAAACCATCATAGGAGACGTGGCAATCGCAGTACACCCTCGCTCCGAGAAGTACAGGCACTTAATCGGAAAGCATGTACGTGTTCCGCTGACTGACCGCATAATCCCAATCATTGAGGATAACATGGTAGACCCTGAGTTCGGCACTGGCTGCGTGAAGATTACCCCTGCACATGACCCCAATGACTTCCTTGTCGGCCTCAATCACAATCTCGAACAGATACAGGTCATCGACTCTCGCGGCATAATGAACGAGAACGCCGGAAAGTATCAGGGAATGACCATAGAACAGGCGCGTAAAGCCTCAGCGCATGACCTTGAAGAACTTGGATTGCTGGTGAAGACCGAACAGATTACGCATTCAGTAGGACATTGCCAGCGTTGCGGAACAACTGTAGAACCTTACCTTTCGGAACAGTGGTTCGTGAAGACAAAGCCCCTTGCAGAACGCGGAGTTCAGGCTGTGAAGGACGGCAGAATAAAGTGGACACCGGAACAGTGGGAGAAGACGTACTTCAACTGGATGGAGAATATTCGGGACTGGTGTATTTCGCGTCAATTATGGTGGGGACACCGTATCCCCGCGTGGGAGTGCAAGGACTGCGGACATATCACCGTAGCGGAAGTTGACCCTTCAGAGTGTGAGCACTGCCATTCTCATAACATAGAGCAGGAAAGCGATGTACTCGATACGTGGTTCAGTTCTGCGTTATGGCCTTTCTCCACGATGGGCTGGCCCGACAAGACTCCCGAACTCTCTTACTTCTACCCGACTTCATTGATGGTTACAGGCTTCGACATAATATTCTTCTGGGTTGCCCGCATGATCATGATGGGGCTTGAGTTCATGGACGATGTACCCTTCAGGGATGTATACATTCATTCGCTGATACGTGATGAGCACGGCAAGAAGATGAGCAAGACTAAAGGTAACGTTATAGACCCCCTCGTCATGATCGAGAAGTACGGTGCTGACGCTCTGAGAATGACCCTCGCCGCACTCTCAGTTCAGGGAAGGGATATTCTGTTGTCGTCAACACGCATTGAGACTTATCGCTTCTTCATGAACAAGCTGTGGAATGCTTCACGTTTCGCCTTAATGAATCTTGATGACGAAGTAAGGGATATTGACGTGAATAACCTGCACCTTCACGACAAGTTCATACTCACGAGGACTCAGGAAACGGCCAAGCGTACACGTGAACTCATAGACAGTTACGACATAGGCACAGCAGCAAGAGGACTCTATGATTTTGTGTGGGGAGATTTATGCGACTGGTACGTCGAGATGAGCAAGCCAGCTTTACGCGGCGACGAGGGTGAAGCAAGAAAATCTACGACTCAGGGAGTTATCGAGCACGTATTCAGGACAGTGCTGCCCCTTCTGCACCCGTTTATCCCATTCGTTACGGAGGAATTGTGGTCTGCGTTCGGGTTCAGTGATGAGGAAGAATACATTATGAGTGTGTCTTGGCCGGAAGTCCGGAAAGAGTATGTGTTCGAGGGAGCGACTGACCAGATGAGCGTGTTGCAGGACGTAGTGAGGTCATTGCGTAACTTGAGGGCAGAAGCTCATGTTCCGCCTCAGCAGAAATTAGCCCGAGCAGTGATTCGTGTTGCTGATGGGACGAGGAGTGCGGAGATTCTGAGGGCATCACTGAGTCAGGTGTGTAGTCTGTGCAAGATAGATGATGTAGTGATTGAGAGTCCGGAGGGCGAGTGGAGTCATGGGCCGTCGTTGTCTGGGATGAGCGGTGAAGCTGAAGTCAGGCTGCCTGTGGGAGATGTGCTCGATGTTCCGAAGGAGATTACTCGACTTCAGGGAGAGATAGCGGGCATCGAGAAGGCCATAGCGTCGAGTGAGGCGAGATTGGCGAAGGCGGATTTTGTTGCTCGTGCACCGGCTGAAGTTGTGGAGAAGGAGCGCGCAAAAGTCAGTGAAGGCACTGCCCAGATCGCAAGACTCAGAGCTAACCTCGAGAGCCTGAGCAGATAGACAGCAAGTGATATAGCATTGTCCTCTCTCCAGCCAAGTACTGAGGGAGGATTTTTCTTGACCATCAGGAAATAACAGCAGTCTTGCGCCTTGAAAAAAAAAATTGCACTATACTGTTTCCCGTAAATAATTCCCAATAACATACATACATTAAGGAGCTGGTACGATGCAGAAAGTAGCAGTGTTTCTTGATTATGCCAACGTCGAGGCTGCCTCACGAGCTACAGGTCATGATGTCGATTACGGCGAACTCCTGAACTACCTAGCTGACGAGGACGAAGACAGACTACTCATCACAGCATATGCTTACGTCCCAATAGACCCCAGACTCGAACACGCTAACGACAGAAAAATTGATGTCCTCTGGAACAACGGCTACATCGTCAGGTCAAAAATAGGCACTGTCGCAGGAACTAGCTACAAATGCGACTTCGATATCGAGATGACATTAGACATAGTGCGGACATCATTTGACCTCAAGC
>CALAUZ010000107.1 GCA_937892105.1 uncultured Fretibacterium sp.
CTTATCTCCCCAATCTCCTAGCAGCCTCTTTATACACTGAGAGGTCAGCCCTCATGCCGATAATGATGATGTTCATGCTGGTTTCTGTACGTTCTAGGGTGTAGACGACACGAATACCGGCTTTTTTCAGCTTAATTTTTAGACACCCGGTAAGGTCAATGCCGTTTTTGTTGCCCAGTGGTGCGCCATAACCGCCCTCTCTTTGGGGCAACGGGTTTTGGCTGACTTTGTGGATTGCTCGCGTCACTTGATTTACGATGCTACCGTCAAGTTTTTGTAAGTCATTTATCGCCTCGTCTTCATACTTGACGATCCAGCTACTCAATTTCCACGTCCTCCCAACCCTCAAGGTCTTCAGGAGTTATTCCGAACATATGGTCAAACTCTTCCTGCGAAATCAGCTTTGAGCGGTCAAAATGGCTCATTCTTTCATCAGCAATGGCAATAAGCCTTATATCGTCGTGATCAGCCGTCATCATCTCGTACTCATTCATCGGAACAATCACGCATTCAGCCTCGCTGCCGTTCATCACAATACGCGGCCCGGAGCGTCTCACTTCCGCGAAAATCTCGCCAGCCTTGCCCTCATTGAACGCCGAAAATGGTACTGTCTTGTTCGTCTGTCCTAATATTGTTGCCATAATTATCACCTCCCCTTAATTTTACCGCACTATTTCCCCATCAAACTATGATACAGTCCGAAAAGCCTCGACACTATATCCTCCTCGCTGATATCACCGTCCCAGCCATAAGCCCTGCACACTGCCCTGTCATTGCGTTCATGCGCACAGCGTAATTCCTTCGGCATGAGGGTATCGTCATACAGTGCGGCGAATGAGCTGTCAGGGTACAACGCTCTGGCATCGAGTATTCCCTGAGCAGTCTTCTCGATTTCAGCACGCTGTTTCGGGGAAGGTGTCGGCCATGCAAAAGTGTTATACACCACAGTGTTCGAGTAACTGTAATCGCTTTTCAACCGACCGCATACCCGTCTCGTCCATGCCATATGGACGCGGGAAGTCTGAACTCCGAAATCGTAAAGTGTTGCGTCTGGGATAATGTGTAGACCGTCGCCAGGTATCACAGAGTTATCAAGCCAAGCCATAGGAATGTAATAACGCTTCTCTGATGATGTTTTCGGGATTGCAATATATCGTGATGGGTTCATCTGTTCACGGAAAAGGTAAGGTGTATCGGCTAATTTCTGTCGGTCTGGCGCACCTTTGAGCCTTTCAGCCCTGCAAGCCTCAACGCGTTCACGTACTAGCGGCATATCATGAATTTCCTGCGGTGTTGCTCCTACAAGCCACAAGCAATAGCGGGGAATGTTGTTGATGAATTCATCACCCATCATGAAGCGTTTGATGTACTTTGCAGCTCTTGGCTCACGTTTAATGAAGTCAGCGTAATCTTTGCCCTTGATGAGAAGTTGTCCCCCATCTGCCGGACGGTTCCCTGCCATCATGGCCGGAGCGTTCCGTGAAATAGGCGTGCCTCTCGTCTCTGCAATATCATCGTCAGCCCCTTCGGTAAGGTAAAAATTTATGTTCCTAACGAGCTTCATTCCGTCAGCAGTGTAAAGCCTCCTCAATTCCGGCGGGTTTGTGCTGAAACCGATAATCACAACATGAACATGCGCCATTTTTTTGGGGTCAGGCAGCTTATTCTTCCATACAAAAGGCTGATGAGCAAAATCAATCTTAATTTCCCACCTTTCATGCAGAGTTTTGAAGACGTAAGCAACCTGTTCGCCTTGAGTGATTGAGTTTGTAGCTACGAAAGCTGCCTTTGTATTTTTGTCCTTCAAATACTCTGAGGCCAGCCCGAACCAGCACGATACGTAATCAGATTTAGCCTTGCCGAAAAAGTGCTTGACATCTTTTTTCTGTCCATCATTCTGCTGTGAATATCCCAGAAATGGAGGGTTGCCCATAATATAAAGCATATCATCATGAAGTATCTTCCAGCCCGGCATACCCCAGCCCTCATAAGGAAGTTCTGCCATTGCGCTGCCTTCCTTAATGTGGTGATAATCTTTGAGGGGCAGAGGCGGTTGTTTTGTTGGGGTAATGTTCTGAGTTTCCTTCCACATTTGGTGGTCGCTTATCCACAGGGCAGTTCTCGCTACGTTGACGGCGAAATCGTGAACCTCTATTCCGTGAAACTGTGTGATTGATACTTTGACTTCCGGCCTGTTATTTTGGGGTAATGCTGCCAGTATTCTGTTCTCCAATCTTCGCAGCGACAGGAAAGACTCTGTGAGAAAGTTTCCTGAACCGCAGGCAGGGTCAAGGAATTTCAGTGAGGCTAGTTTTTCCTGGAATGCGAGTAATTTCCGTTCTCTTTCCCATGAAGGAGGCTCAGAGATTATGCCATTGAAAGTTTCATTGAGGCCGTCAAGGAACAGCGGATCAATTAGCTTGTGTATATTCTCAAGCGAAGTATAGTGCATACCTTCCTGATGGCGTGTTTCTTCATTGAGAGTTGCCTCGAAGATTGCGCCGAATATTGCGGGTGATATGCCAGACCAGTCGAATTTTTCGGCCATGACCTCAAGAATTATGTTGAGTGCCTCGTCATCAATCTTAGGGAATTTCACGTCCTTATCGAACAACCCGCCGTTGACGTATGGAAAATCTTTCAATGCCGGGTCAAAGAACGGATCCCGTAAAGGAACTTCAGTTTTTAGGACAGTAAAAAGTTGAGCCAGAGCCTCACGCGCCATTATTTTTCGCGGTTTGAGGTAATCGTGGAACTGTGATTTTCTGAAAAGCCCTGAATCCTCAGCGTAAAGAAGAAATACGAGCCTTACGCAGAAAACGTTGATATCGTTGAGCGCGTCTTTATATGCCTGAGATTGTCGGCTGTTTTCTTCAGGGTAAAGTTTGTCCAGAGAGTTTCGGAGGTGGTCATAGAGTTTCCCTACCAGTGTTCCTGCTTCAATAGAGATTGCTTCTTCGCGTGGCAGAGTTTTTCCTGGAACGATCAGGAAGTCTAGATTAGCTTTTGTTGCGGCGGAAACGAGTATTATTTCTGGCGGATTTGCAGGGTGTTCCATGTCGTGAACGTGTATTTCTTTGAAGTCGCATGTAATTATGTAGCGTCCGCGTTGTGATAAAGGCAGCCAATCGTGATAATTTTTTGCCTGACAGAAAGCTGCGTCAAGATTTTTGCCTTGAGATTTCTGCTCAATTATAGTTCCTGTTGACGGTATATAAGCGTCAATGTATCTGATGGTATCACTCTCAACACGTTTTTCAAATTCTATGTAAGGTAACGGATTATCTATTCCGAAAACGTCATGTATGAGTTCGATCCAGAATTTTTGCATATGGCTTTTCTCGTTTGTGTACATGGTATGCCTCCGAAGCGGGATTGTAATCGACATTCTATCACCTTTCACGCGCCCCATGAGAAAAGTTTTTTGCGGGGGTGTTGACATTGGGAAAAAGGGGAGTATAATTTCTTTTTGTCGTTGCGAGATAGACAGCAACGAAGAAGCAAAAGGTTAATTGACAAGTGAATACAGCGTGTAATGAAAAGCGATAGTACAAATAAAGCCAAGTAACAAAATCTCACAAATTAATACTGAGAGTTTGATCCTGGCTCAGGATAAACGCTGGCGGCGTGCGTAACACATGCAAGTTGAGCGACGGAATTTTGAAGTAGCAATACGGAAAGATTTACGGAGCAGCGGACGGGTGAGTAATATATGAGAAGCTGTCCATCAGAGGGGGACAACAGCTGGAAACGGCTGCTAATACCCCATATGCCTTCGGGTTAAAGCAGTAATGCGCTGATGGAGGTGCTCGTAACCTATCAACTAGTTGGCGGGGTAACGGCCCACCAAGGTAACGACGGGTAGCCGGCCTGAGAGGGTGTCCGGCCACACTGGGACTGAGATACGGCCCAGACTCCTACGGGAGGCAGCAGTGGGGAATATTGGG
>CALAUZ010000108.1 GCA_937892105.1 uncultured Fretibacterium sp.
ATATTTAATATGAAAAGAATTCATAAAAGTAATTATTTTTCCAACTATAACTAAAATAAATAAAATGGAAAGAAAAATTTATAGAAAACTTATGCATAATATGTCTTCACCTTTATTATTAGGAGATCATAATGATTTTATTAACAACAAAGACTCAACAAATATAACTAATTTTAGAAATATTAAATTTTCCTTTAATTCCTTTAATAACGGCTCATTATGTCCCCATGTGCCTGGCTGTCAAAGAACTTCAGCGGCAAATTCTGCATTCGGTCAAACATTTTCTTGCGCAGGCGCATTAATACTCCCTGCGTTATCTCTGCGCCCAACTGTCCCTGAACCAATGCTCCGATTAGCGAGGCTGCATAGACCCCTGCGAGTGTCAGCAAAATCCTGAATACTTCCCTGCTTATTTCCGGCCATGAAAGTGAAGAACCCTGTAACTCTATGATTGCGATGATTTTCTGAATGAACACGGAAGGTACGGTGTTTACTGCGGCGCAAAAGAGTATCAGGAAAACTGATAGCGGCATCTTCACTGGGAATGACGAGAATATTTCGCGGACTAGACGGGTAAAGTTATTTTTTGTATTCATCATTATTTTTGCTTATGTTATCACATAGCCATTGATATATTGATTCTAAGTCTGCCTCACCTTTTGCTATTCTGAAGGCAGTATCAGCGTAATCATTATATCAACCTGCCATCTATGGTACATTTGGCCACGCTGCATGTATTCAGCCATTATCCTGTTCACCTGCCATTTTACGGAAAGGTTCAAGGCTCCTTCGCAGTATCCCGTGCATTTCTGCTATGGCTATACCGTAATTCACCACAGGAACTCCGACAATTCCGGCACGTTCGAGGCGTGAATGCATTTCCTGCTCATTCAGCATACAGCCCCCGCAATGAACGACAAGCGCATACTGTTTCAGTGTCTCAACACCTGGGAACTCGCCCCCAGACGTGAACGCAAACTCAGGGTTTGCTCCGCTGAATTTCCGTATCCATTCCGGCATTTTCTCCGTTCCAATATCCCCGCATTGCCTGTGATGTGTACAGCCTTCCGAGATTAGAACCTTGTCGCCGTCCTTGAGGTTAGAGAGTTTCTCCGCCCCTTCAACAAGTGCCCTCAAATCTCCCTTGTATCGCGCAAAGAGTATCGAGAATGATGTTAAAGGTATATCGCGAGGGACTATTGCGTCAACTTTCCCGAACACCTGCGAATCCGTTATGACGATTGCGGGATTATCCTTGAGAGCATGAAGCATGGCCGAAAGCTCCGTGTCCTGGCAAACTAGGCATGAACATTTTGCGTCAAGAATATCCCTGATGGTCTGCTGCTGGGGAAGTATGAGCCTTCCTTTAGGCGCGGCCTTGTCAACAGGTATCACCAGAACAACAACATCACCTGGCGAAAGTATGTCAGCAACAAGCCTTTTCCCCGTACCGTCCTTACGTGCGAGGGAAGCTATACGTTCTTTGAGGGCGTTGACGTTCTGCCCTGTGAGTGAGCTGACGTAAAGAGAAGGTGAAGCGTTACCCCCTAAGTTAGTGTGGACTATGAGGGGTGAAACAGCAAGCAAATCCGCCTTGTTGTGCGCAATAATATATGGTAGCTTCCTTTCCTCAAAGAGTTTCAGAAGGTCAAGTTCAGACTGCACAAACTCCTGCGAAACATCATGAACGAGAATTGCTACATCACATTTCGCCAGAACGTTCATTGCGCGTTTCACCCTAAGTTCACCGAGCGTCCCAGTGTCATCAAGTCCCGGTGTGTCAATAATTACTACAGGCCCAAGCGGAAGAAGCTCCATTGCCTTGCTCACAGGGTCGGTTGTCGTGCCTTTAACGTCTGAGACAATAGCGAGGTTCTGGCCTGTTACGGCGTTGACGAGGGAGGATTTTCCGGCATTCCTGAGACCGAAGAACGCTATGTGTATTCGTTCACCTGAAGGGGTATCATTGAGTGTCGCCATAATTTATCACCTCTTGAATATCTCGAATAGTTTTGATGCTAAAGAAGGTTTTTCTCTGTTCCTTTCCGATTTTTGGGGAATGTTCTGTTTCTTGGGATTGCTTGCATATTCTAATAGCTTCAGGGCTTTCGTGCCTTCAAAAACATTCTTGTTCTTGGGCAGAAAATCTATTGCCCTCTTTCCATGTTTAGTCTTAATGCTTGGTTTAGCACCGTTTTCGAGAAGTACCTGTGTAGTCTGAGGGTGCGAGAATTTCACCGCCTGCATGAGTGCCGTCCAGCCACTGTGAGTTGTCGCATTTACATCTGCCCCTGCTCGTATCAATGCTTCCACAGTAAAAAGGTATCCCCGCCTTGATGCTTCCATCAGTGCAGTGATACCTTTATCGTCTTTTGCGTTCACATCAGCTTGAAACCTTATGAGCAGCTGTACAAGTTCAAGATTTCCCTTTGCCGATGCTTCTATAATGAGGGTACGGCCTCTTTCCTCCCAAGCGTTGACGTTGCCGCCATTTTGCAGTGCTTGCTTGATACGTTTAAGTTCACCATTTCTGCAAAGCCTGACCATCTTTTCATCTGTTACTTTGAAGATTAGGTCAAAGCCCTTCTTTATCGTGTCTATAACATCAACCTGAACGTCAAACACTGCCGCCGCCCCCTGTGAAGATATATTTTAGAACCTGAAATCGCGCTTATTATTATATTTCATGGCCTCTATATTCTCCCGCGCAATCTCCCTCACATTCTCACGAGGTATCCTCATAAGTTCACGTTCTATCATCTCATACCCAATCTTCTTGGTCTCCGGCGAGGCGTAATCCTCCAAATATTCCGTGAGTGTCATCAATGCGTTGGGGTGGCAACAGTTGAGTATCTGCCCGGACTTGCACAAGGCCATGAACCTGTCGCCTGTCCTTCCAGCCCTGTAACACGCCGTACAGAATGACGGTATATGGTTTTGCTCCATCAGCCAGCGTACTACCTCATCGAGCGTCCTCTGGTCGGAAACGTCAAACTGTTCTGTGTCATGCGGCCTCTCCTCTGTCGTATAACCTCCTACAGAAGTCCTTGAACCCCCGCTAATCTGCGATATTCCAACCTGCAACATCTTTGCGCGGACAGCCTCATTCTCACGGGTTGAGATTATCATTCCGGTGTAAGGCACCGCAACTCGTATACATGCCGCAATCTTCGTGAATATCTCGTCAGGTATAGAGTTGTTGAACTCTTCAGGGTCAATGTCATCGGCAGGTTTAACTCTGGGAACGCTGATAGTGTGAGGCCCTACACCGAATACAGCCTCCAAGTGTTCAGCGTGCATAAGCAATCCCGCAAACTCGTACTTGTACCCCTCAAGCCCGAACAGCACCCCAAGTCCAACGTCATCAATTCCGCCCTGCTGTGCCCTGTCGTGAGCTTCAGTGTGATAGGCGTAATCATGTTTTGGCCCTGTGGGGTGCAATTCCTCGTAACGTTTCCGGTTGTAGGTCTCCTGAAAGAGTATGTATGTTCCTATACCGGCTTCCTTGAGCTTCCTGTAATTTTCCACTGTTGTTGCGGCTATGTTGACATTTACCCTGCGAATGTCCCCATTTTTGTGGTGGACGCTGTATATTGTCTTTATGCTGTCGAGTATGTACTCTATGGGATTATTCACGGGATCTTCACCTGCTTCGATTGCGAGGCGTTTATGCCCCATGTCCTGCAACGCTATGACTTCCGCGCGGATTTCGTCCTGAGTGAGTTTTTTGCGCGGGATAGTCTTGTTCTTCGTATGATATGGGCAGTATAGACAGCCGTTAATGCAGTAGTTCGACAGGTACAGCGGCGCAAAGAGTACTATTCTGTTGCCGTAGAATGCCTGTTTGATTTCCTCCGCAACACTGTAAATGCGCTTGATGATTTCGGGGTCTTCACACGCGAGGAGTATTGAGGCTTCACGGTGAGTTAATCCTGAACATGTACAGCCTTTCTCGTTGAACTTTGGGCGTGCTTTCTCCAACAGCGAGTTGATGAGAGCGATATCATTCTTGTGGGCTTCGGCGTAAATTAACGTGTCAAGTATCTCGTCATGATTGATGAAGTCATCTGCATGGGGTGATGATGGATTGTACATAGTTTTACTCTCCTTCTTCAGGGTCAGAAAGTGATGATATTCTTTCCCGCCAGAAAATTTTTAACCATGATTATAGCACCAGTAGTGTTGGATTGCGTTTTAGTCTTTGCCATTCTCTTATTTACACTGAAGGAAACAACACATTAATCGTGTATAATGCCCGAATAAATTTTCAGGAGGTGTAAATCATGAAGAAAATATTGTGCGTTGTTGTTGCTGTAATTATGGCACTCTCAGGCGTTGCATTAGCTCACAGCGTCAGTCACCATGACCGCGAAGAACAGTACGCTAGGGAAGAAGCAGCTCGTCGTAACATGAAGCTGATTACCCTTGAGGAAGCCCAGAGGATTGCGGCGGACAATATCCATGAGCGTGATGTAAGGTTCAAGAATGCCGACCTTGAGGACGAGGACGACTACCACAGAAAACTTGGAGATTTCCGTCCTGTATGGTCGCTTGAGGCAGTGTCAGGCGGACAGGAGTATGACATTGACATTGACGCGGTAACGGGAGAAATCCTCAAGTTCAAGCTGGACGACTAATTCATAATGCCTCCCCCTTAAAGCATGAGGGAGGTTTTGTTTCACTTCACAGCATGGTACATTAGTAATGTATTACGTTCTCAGTACCACGTATGCGGCTTATTACTTCCCCAGCCTCAGAAGACGCAAAGAACTCATACGTACTCTCAGGAACAAGCCCCCTAATATCCTCAAGTCTTCCTTCCTTCACCGCCTGCCTGACATCTGACGCGCTGATTACCTTTCCTCCTTCTGTCTTGCGCGGAACAATTACGCACCTTATGCCATGTTCGGGGAGTTTTGCCGACATTATGCGGTTGTATATTCCTGTAACGAGGCTCTTAGGTTCTTCACCGACATACCGCGCGTTAATCCCCAAAACTTGAGCTATTCTCACGAACACTTCAAGGTCTAAATTTGCATGGCTCTCAATAACTGCCTCATCGTCCTTCTGAAAATAGCTTGGGAAAGTAGCACTGCTGATAATGTATGGGCCAGTGTCATGGTATATAACATTATGGAGGTGTGAAGTTCCTGCAATGACAAGCCTTTTCCTAACATTGAACGGGACAAGTGAAGCGTCCTCACTCACAATGAAGACATGAAGCACATCATTTTCACTTGAAGCCTTCTCAACTAGAAACTGATGTCCGAGAGTAAAAGGATTAGCATTCAGCACGAGAGCCGCAATATTCTTTCCATCACGCTTTGTTTTTGCCAGCTCTGAGAGGTAATCCTGAAAGCCGATTCTCCTGTTCTCCATGAATACGACCTGTTCATTCACCCTGACTATCTCGTAGAAGCCCAAATCCCCGAAGAATTTTGCTGAACTGCATTTTGTGTACATGAAAAGGTGATTAATGCCGAGTTCATACTCATGCTGTACGAGGTGGGTTACTATTTCGTTCATGAGACCTTCACCCTGATGTTCATGACTTACGGCCATGCACCTTAATGTGTTGCCGAAGCAGCTTCCTGTAGCAATAACGTTGTAGTTGTCATCGTAGGCGGCGCAGGTGTAATCCAAGTTTTTGTCGCGCCTTATGCCTTCAGCGAGCAGCAGTTTCTCGACTTGTGCATTAGCTCTTTTGTCTGACGGATATATTTTCGAGATTGTGTATTCGGACATTGCGATACCCCCTGAGTATTTACATTGTGCAAAATTTACATTGTGCAAAATTTTACCCTATGTGCTATAATCTTGCGCGTTTTGAGGAGAATTGGCCGAGTGGTCGATGGCGGTTGACTTGAAATCAATTGAGGTGCAAGCCTCCGGGGGTTCGAATCCTCCATTCTCCGCCAGATAATAACACGGTAGAAACCGTTGAAATATAAAAGCCCGCCTAATAAGCGGGTTTTTTGTTATCATTATTTCGAGAAAGACCGAATAAATCAGCCCAAAACCGATATATGGCCGTACAAGAAACCGTACAACGCAATCACCGTACCTGTTCTTTGTACGGTCTGGCTGAAAGGAGTAATGAACAATGCTGACAGAGTTACAGGTCAAGAACGCAAAGCCTCGTGAACGCAGCTACATGGTGCGCGACGACAAGAGGCTGTATCTTCGGGTCGATCCGTCAGGGCGCAAGTATTGGATTCTGCGTTACTGGGAAAACAATAAGGAACATAAACTATCGCTCGGACCGTACCCTGATTTATCCATGAAAGATGCCCGCCTGAAACGCGATGAGATTCAGACGGCCAGAACCAAAGGTGAGAGTCCCTCGCGCAAAGTTGCCGAAACTCCGCAAACACTTTCAGAGACTGCTGATGAATGGCTTAATGTGCGCATGAAGGACAGAGATGAAGGCTATCTACAGACAATCCGCTTCAGGCTGAATAAATACGTCCTACCAGTCTTAGGTACTTGGCCGCTTCGAGAAATCACATCAGGGCATATTCTGCAGATGTGCCGGAGCATAGAGTCTACAGGCCATGATGAGACAGCCAAACAAGTAAAGGCCGTTATTGGGTAGTGGCTCGAAAGAATTGTTGATATCGCATCATTCCAGTCAGCATAAGGTTAAATTGAAAACTAACAACACTTTTGCGACACTACCCGTTATTGGGCAGATATATCGCTATGCCATAGCCGCAGGATACACCGACACCGATCCGACTTCTGCACTTCTAGGTGCGCTCCGGCCACGCAGCAACAAACACTACGCAACATTCACGAATCCTTCCGAGATAGCAATCCTGATGAGAGCAATGAAGGCTTATCCCTACACCGTCATGCGCTGTGCAATGCTCTTCTCTGTGTATACGTTCGCAAGACCGGGAGAGGTTCGCTCTGCAGAGTGGTCGGAGATTAAAGGTGATGTTTGGGATATTCCTGCAGGCAAGATGAAGATGAAGCGTCGCCACATTGTCCCTCTCTCGTCGCAAGTGAAGGCTGTGCTTGAGGAATTGAGGCCGATAACAGGCAACGGTCGATGGCTCTTCCAGACTCCTCGTAACAACGGACACTGTATGTCAGAGAATGGAGTCAGGGTAGCACTGCGGACGATAGGCTTCACGAAGGAGCAAATCACTCCTCACGGTTTACGCGCAATGTTCTCGACAATAGCTAATGAGCACGGCATCAACCGCGACATAATCGAGCGGCAACTGGCGCATGTTGAGGGAAACACTGTGCGCGGGGCATACAATCACGCGGAATACATGCCTGAGAGAATCAAGCTGATACAGTGGTGGGCTGATTATCTCGAAGGACTAATCAATTTGGCTTGACCGTTCTGCTAAAATTTTATAAAGGATTTATTATCGTATTTATGAAAGGGTAATAATCAATGACGGACTTTTTTGTTCGCTATGCCTACGTTCATATCATGAATGGCGGCTGTTATTGATTTAGGCGGAACTATGGTAAGGTTCAACGAAGCATCATCCCCAGAAGAAGCTGATTTCCTCGCTTTTGCTAATGTTCAGGGACTATTCGAGGTATGACGCTGGAATGTTCAGCGAGGCGGTGAAGGCTGAACATAGGGATAAAGTTTTCACTGAAGACTTGAAGAAGGCATATGAATTGGGGAAGCGTCTTGTTGAGATGGTGAAGGGGTAAAGCACCCCATCATCATAAAAACAAAACATGACGGGAGCTTTTCCGTAATTTTGTGCTATAATTCCTGTGCGTGGAAACGTGGCCGAGCGGTCGAAGGCGGGCGCTTGGAGAGCGTCTTAGCAGCAATGCTACCAGAGTTCGAATCTCTGCGTTTCCGCCATTTTTTTACCCACTACACACTATTTCCAGCAGTCATACACAAACGCAGGAGGCACATTCAACATCACAAACCTAGTCTTCATGTGCGCAAACTTCTTCCGTAATACATGCTTCATAATTGACGAGTACTGATAAGCCACGAAATGTCCTTCAGGCTTCAATCCCTTCACCACAGCATTGAGAATCCTGACAGTCATTTTCGGAGGCAGAACAGTAAACGGCAGGCTGGAGATCACAAAGTCAAGAGCGGAAATATTACTATCCTTCATGTACTTCACGAGTTCCTGAGCATCACTGTGTAGACTCAAGCCCTCATGTTCCTGGTGTTCATCACGAATCATAGTCTGGAGTGCAGGGTCTATCTCAAACACGAGAATCTTTGCGTCTTTTCTTGCCCGCTTCACGATCTCACGAGTGAAGACTCCTGTACCTGCTCCGAGTTCAGCTATATACTTTGCGTTCTCCCAGTCAACTCGGTCTAACATTGCCCGTGTCAGAAATTTTGAGCTTGGTATTACACTGCCTATACGTCTCGGTGAATTTGCAAAACGTTTCAAGAATGCCATGCTTTCCTTTATGTGCAATTATGGGTCTCCTCCATGAATAAATTTTTAGCGGCTATGCTATCATTTAGCGAATTTACATTATTATACAAGGAGATTACCCATTATGAGCGATATTAAGAAGAGGCTAGTTGTGCTTACTGGTGCAGGCATTAGTGCAGAAAGCGGGTTCAGGACTTTCCGTGATTCAGGTGGACTATGGGAGACATACAGCGTTGAGGACGTGGCCAGCATTCAGGGTTGGTACAGGAATCCCAGACTCATGACGGATTTCTACAACGACATGCGCTCTCAGCTAGAACATGCCCAGCCTAACGATGGACACAAGATACTCGCCGAACTTGAGCAGTATTTTGACGTGGAGATAATCACCCAGAACGTGGATAACCTTCACGAGAAGGCAGGGAGTCATCATGTGCTTCACCTTCATGGGGAACTCACTAAGGCTCGTCCGGTCAACAACGAGAGCAAGATCATCGACATAGGCTATAGGAAGATGGACTATGACGAGAAGGATTCCGACGGCGAGATTCTTCGGCCTCACATTGTGTGGTTCGGTGAAGCTGTCCCGGAGATCATGAATGCTGCTCGGCTCGTGAGGAGTGCGGATATTTTTGCGGTGGTAGGCTCGTCATTAGTGGTGTACCCGGCTGCGGGACTGATCCATGACTTGCGGGGAAGCACAAAGAATTACCTGATTGATCCTGCAGAAGTAGAAGTTCCCGGCTGGCTGAACTTCAGAGTCATCAAGGAAGTTGCGTCTAAAGGAGTAGCGATAATGAGGGATGAACTTCTCAAGGACTTTGTGCGAGTATGACAGCTGGAAAAATACAGTCCTTGAGTTAAGCAAGCAAAGGAGGCAATAAATCATCATGGCATTCACTAAATGGCAGAACATCCCAGAACTTCAGGAGGCACTCGGCAAACTCGAGTCTTCAGCCCGCAAATATTCTCATCTCATCACTGAAGACTCCCCCGAATCCAAAGCTCAAGCCCGCAAACTTTGGGCAAACATGTCCAGCTCTTACTGGGACATACTCTTAGCCCTCGTAGACGCAAAAACTCAGTCCATGCCAGCTAGATTAGACTTCGACGCAGAAGAACGACTCTTCATCGACTTGGGAACTCTTCCCGGCACTCTGGACTTGGCCGAAAACTTTGATTCACAGTCCTTCCTTCAGGCTAAGTGTCAGGGAGGAATATTGCCCGTCATGACGTTTTCTGACTACATCGCCGAAACTTGGGCAGCCATCACCGGCAATCCCGTTCCTGAGCCAGTAATCGGCATGTCCTTAGACGCTAGAGTGAACTACCTCACTAACATGCTCGCTCAATACAGCAAGGCTCGCGACAAAGAGTTAGCCTCCATAGCCTCAGCTTTTGCCCCAAACATGAACGCCCTACAGCTCGCGCAGGTCATGAACGATATGCTCATTCCCTACATGAAGGTTGCTATGCGTGT
>CALAUZ010000109.1 GCA_937892105.1 uncultured Fretibacterium sp.
CGATATTAATTCCTCCGCGTAAAATTCCGGCGCAACTTTCCATGACGGACGATAACCGAAAAATATTCCCGCCTCAGGATAACGCCCTTCCATAAATGCATACGCTGATAACCACATCTGAAACATAAAGTCTTCACTGTCAACGCTGGCCTCAATCCCTGAGACTGTATCAGCCTTGAATTTAACGCTAACTTCCGCTTTCAGGTTCTCTACGGCGTGGCGGTCTTCTAAGCTCTCACGCACTAAGCGTTCTATGTCAGCTCTATGCTTTTCTGCCCATAATACTGGCACTCCGATTAACGGCGAAAACTCTGGGATTAATTTTGCCTCCAAATCTGTACGCAACATTACTGGCAGCGTTCGAGAATATAATTCAGGCTTCAATGCAAGCACCATTTGTGATGACGGTCGGAATGTAAGATTTACTGCCGTTGATGTGGACGATATGTATATTTGCATTGAAAATTCCCAGCCCGGTAAATGTGCCTTCACTATTCGCCCGACTTCCTCACGCAAGATTTCATCACTCCATGTTAATGCCTCTTGAGGTACACTCCCGGCAATATTGGCGATTTCCTCACGCATTCCAGTTATATCACGGCTGAACCATTCGAGACACATGCCGCGCAATTCCGGCATGTTCAGCTTCACTTCTGGAGGCAATATTTCTCCGTCTGACGCAAAAAAAACAGCAGGCTCTTCACGTCCTGCCTTAACATTCACTTTATACCCCGTGAATAATCTTTGCGCTACAAGTGATAATGTTCCTTCACGGTCGGTGTATGCGTCATTAGGGATTTCAGCCCACACTGCCGACAAACTGCGCCTCACCGCTGGCATTAACCATGAAGGAAGCCCGCTCACCGCCATTGCTTGACACTTGACGGCAAAAACAAGCATTCCTGCTAGTAACGTAAATAGCGCAATACTAAAACATTTCACCAAATCCGAAATACGTCCTATTCTCGTCTTTGCCCCTCGCGTAATCTACTCGCAAGTTTCCGAACGGCGTTTTTATTCGCAATCCCAATCCGTAATCATCATGATAGTTGCTCCAATCGAATTTTTCATCCGCATTACCGATGTCGTAAAATCCTACTAGTGATACAGCATCAGCTACCGGCACTCGTAATTCAAAGTTGCCTAAATACATATTGCTTCCCTCGAATGAACGCGAATTATATCCCCGCAATGTGTTCATTCCTCCCAGCGAATACCTTGCAAATGACGGCAGCTCATCTTCCGTCGCTGAACCTATCCTTAGCCGCGCCGCAAACAATAACGGGTTATCGTCCGTCCACATTCCCTCCGTGTCCGCAAGTCCCGCAAGTGCCTTGTTCAATGAAGCGTAGAAACGGGCCTGCGTCCAATACTTCAGGTAATCATATTCACCACCTAACGTCTTCACTGCCTGTTCCAAATTCGCGTCCCATACAAATCCGCTGGGATATGAAGCGTATTCGTCCCTCTTGTCCCACATTAACTGCAACTCTACAGTCTGGTTCACTCCCCCCCATGTCGTCAAATCATCTATGTAGCCTGGCACTGCGTTGTGTATGTCCTCGTACTTCACGTCCTCATGACGCAGCGTAAGCCACCAGCTCCATGCCTCATTACTAAACTTCTTCCCTATCCCTCCAAATATACTCAGAAGCTTTTCATCAAACTCAAACTGTCTCGTCCCCTGACGGTAATAATATCTGTCGTCATACGTGTTGTATCGCGCTCCTATTCGCCAGCCATAGGTCTTGGCGTCCATGTACGGACTGGCAAACGTTATCCAGTAGCTCGCCTCGTCCCCCTCGTTGAAACCTGCCTCGAAGTTTAAGCCACGCCCAAATAAGTTCGTGTCGCTGTATGTTAAGCCTCCTGATAAACCGCTCTCCGTCCCGTAGCCTAGATTTATCCCCACTGAGGCTGTACGTTTCTCCTTCACTGTCAGTATTATGTCTACCGCGCTGTTCTCTTCTTCGGGGACATCAAATCCTACGTTCACATCTTCAAAATATCCCAAACCCTGTAATTTGCTAAGATGATGGCGGAATTTCTTTACGTTGAAGATATCTCCCTCTTCTATCTTCATTTCACGCTGGATAACATATGTTTTCGTCTTCTTGTTTCCCTGTATGATTATGTCCCGTATCGCTGGCTCTAGCAGCGTTACGTAGATGTTCCCGCCCTGTATCTGTACGTCCGATACCCGCACCATTACATAGCCGTCCTTGTGGTATTTCTCCTGGATACGGTCTAGGTCATTCCTGAAAAACTGACGGTTAAACACTGTCCCTTCCTGCGAGAATACTTCCTTCATTAACTGTTCCGACGTGTATAGTGTGTTGCCGGAAAAGTTTATGCTCTCTATTACTGGGTTCTCCTGTACCGTGAACATTACTGACGCTCCTCCGCCTTCTGGCCTTATGTCTACGTCTACAAATGAGAAAAATCCCTGATTGTAGATTGCTTCAACATCTGACTGTATTACATCGCGGCTAAGAATACTTCCAGCCTTCGTGTCCACTACATTCAGTATGTATTCCGATGCTGTGTGCGCATTGCCGTTCACTCCTACTGACGTTACCTGTATCATCGGGGCTTCCGCTGAATACGCACTCGACGCAAAAATTGTAGACACCATCATTATTATTATCGCTATATTCTTTGTCCTCATGGTTTGGAGAATTACCCCTTTCACTTTATCTTTATCGATGAATTATTGCTCTTTAAGGCCCTCTGTCCTGTCTGCATTAGCGAAAATACTTTATCGTATGCCACTGTCTTAGTGTTAGACGGCTCTGGCTTAGGTTTGGGCTTCGGCGAAGGCTTGGCTGTCTGTGGCTTTACGGGCTTCTTCCTGGACGGCGCAGAAGGGCTGATGTCCTCGCGCACTATCGCTATCGGTTCGGCTA
Organism: uncultured Fretibacterium sp.; assembly: GCA_937892105.1. The sequence continues at coordinate 2,907 of CALAUZ010000109.1, forward strand.
GTATCAGGGGTTCAGGAGCGTTCCCGCCTGGCTGCGGAAGTCTATCCTTTGCGATTGGGAACACTGACAGCATTACTACAAGCAGGGATAATGATAACGTCCTCAACATCAGCATTACAAGGGTGAATACTTCATGATACATGCTTCTATCAGTCTTCATTCCTGCAAAAACATCATGCCTCAACGCCTCAATATCTGCCCTCGCACATTCCGCGTCCATCAATGCACTTCCCGCATCGCCGTCCCTGTAGGATTTCTTCATTCTTTCGAGCCAGCGTATCACAGCATCTGCCCTCTTGTCCAGCACTGCTCCCCTCATCTTTACGCCCCTTCAAGTCCAAGCCATGAACGCATTTTCGCTATCGCTGTGCGCCTAAGCCTGTATACGTGGCTTATGTCCAGCTTCTTCTCCTCCGCTATGTCCTTCGGTTTCTTGCCCTCAAAGAACAACGCTGATACTACTTCTGCTTCCCTTCCCTCAAGCCGTGAGACCGCCGCTGAAGCATCTATCCAATCATCTCCACCGTCATCATATCCATCATCGCTGCCGCTGAAAAGCCATTCGTCAGGGACTGGTACAGGTGCTTTCTTCTCTGAACGTTCAAGCATGTTTATTATCTGTCCGTGTATCTTGTGGTATGCGTATGTCGTGAACTTATAGCCCCTCTCCGGTTTAAAGCTGTCTGCCGCACGTATCAACGCCAGCATTCCTTCCTGTATTATATCCTGCTTCAATTCCTGGCCTGTAACGTGGATTTTTCCGGCTATCCAGAACACCAGCGGCCGGTACGAAACGATAAGTTCTTCACGCGCCTCTATATCTCCCTCAGAGCATAAACGCCATAACTCCTTCTCGCGTTCTGGGTCAAGGCTCAATGATATCACCCCACACTGGAAGCTTCTCACCGTATTTCCCTGCACGTATGTGAAGGTCGTCATTCGTGAAGGACAAATGGGCCATTCCTTTTCGTATCTCTATGCCTGACATTGAGCAGTTCGATACTTCCATATTCCATGTATTGTGAGGATTAAGCCCCATGATTACCGCGTACATTGCACGCATTATCCCGCCATGCGAGACAGCTATTATACGTTTTTCAGGTCTATCAAGCATTAACTTCAAGGCACGCTTCAGCCTCGCGCTTAGTACGTCCCATGCCTCTGCGCCTTCCGGAGGGTTGAAGAACGGGTCGGAACGCCATTTAGTGAAGATTTCGTGATGTTCCTGCTCCAGTGTATTCAAGGATTGGCCTTCCCATGTTCCAAAGTTTATTTCCTCAAGTTCAGGCAGAACTACCGGTTCAAGGCCAAATTTACAGCCTATCGCTTCAGCAGTGTACATTGAGCGGTCAAGGGGGCTTGTGTATATGACTTCGGGCGGCCATGATGACAATCTCGACGCAAGCAAATGTGCCTGACGCTTCCCTTCTTCCGTAAGCTGAACATTGGTTCTGCCCTGAAAACGGAATGCCTTGTTCCATTCTGTCTGCCCATGCCTGGCCAGGATTATGCGGCGCGGCTCGTCTTTATTTGCCAGGTTCATCGTACACACCTTCTTGTTCACATAGTTATATGGATAAATTTTTACGCAATTATAGCATGTGTATTTTTGCTGTGTGCTATTATTACTGCAAAAACGGGGTGTATATTTTTCACTATGTTTAACGCAAAACTTACGCCGGAAGAAACGGCCGCATTAAAACTCAGAGGGCTGTATGAAACTTACGGCTACACTTTCTACAGAATGGGAAGGTTTGAGGAATACGATTTTTACGCCGACAAGAAGGACTTTCTCGCATCAAAATCGATACTCACATTCACTGACGTTAATGGACGTCTCATGGCACTGCGGCCCGATGTTACTCTGTCAGTGATAAAACATGCCGGAGCAGGAAAGTTCTACTATGACGAGAAAGTGTACAGAGTACCCAGAAATGCCGGAACATTCCGAGAAATTGCACAGACAGGCATTGAACGCATAGGACATCTTTCGCCAGAGGATATCAGTGAAGTTATCGAGCTTGCAATCCTGAGCCTTAGCGCGGTATCAGGCGGACGGAGGAGCATGATTGATGTTGCAGACGCGGGGATAATAAGCTCTTTACTGCCAGAGGGTGAAACGCGTGCCGGACTGCTGAAGTGTCTTGCCGGAAAAGACATTAGTGGACTATTAGCCTTAGCCGCCCCCGATGAACTGGCAGGCTTAGCAGGTCTTGACGGTATTCCGGAACATGCAATGCCCTACCTCAGTCCTCAAATCAGAGACATTGTTGGCGGACTTGTGAAGTATCATAACCAGATACGTATTGATTTCTCAGCTGTCAACAGCCTCAACTACTACAACGGAATAGTATTCAAAGGTTTCATCGAGGGTATTCCCGAAGCAGTGTTATCCGGCGGGCAGTATGACGGTATGCTGCATAAGATGGGACATTCAGAGCTTCAGGGTGCAGGTTTTGCTGTATACCTTGACATGATAGGACGGTGATACGATGATGATAAACATTGCGCTGCCCAAAGGAAGGCTGGGGCAAAAGGTTTACGGAATGTTCGAGAAATGCGGATTTGATTTTCCAGGAATGATGGAAGGCGGAAGAAAGCTGGTGTTCGAGAATGAGAGGCTGGGCATGTCAATGCGCTGCTTCTGGGTCAAGCCATTCGATGTGCCAGTGTATGTTGAACGCGGTACGGCTGATATCGGCGCGGCGGGGAAGGATATTCTGCTTGAGAGAGAGGCTGATGTTTACGAACTTTTAGACCTGAATGTAGGGAAATGCAGAATGTCTGTCGCCGCTGTGAATGGTTTTCGAGATGACACTTCACGAACGCTGAGAGTTGCCACAGAGTTTCCGCATATTGCTCAGGAGTATTACGCCGGACTCGGCAGGGACATAGACATAATACAGTTACGAGGTTCGCTGGAACTTGCTCCCGTTCTTGGACTGTCTGACGTTATAGTTGATATTGTGGAGACAGGTACGACTTTGCGTGAGAATAACCTTAGCGTGATAGCAGATATCGCCGAACTCAGTGCGCGTATCATAGCCAACAAGTCAGCGTACAAGTTCAAGGGTGAACAAATCCAACAGATAATAAGCAGACTGGGAGGGAATGTGTAATGTTGAGGATACTTACGGTTTCGGAATACTACCGCTTCGCAAAGAACCATAAGAATATTGTCCCCGATGTTTCAGAAGCAGTGCGGGGAATACTCGATGATGTGAGGGAACGCGGAGATGCGGCGGTGAAGGAGTATGAGCAGAAATTTGACGGTGTAGAACTTGATGGGCTTGAAGTTTCGCCGGAGGAAATTTCGGAGGCTCTGGAGAAGGTTGACGGCGGG
>CALAUZ010000110.1 GCA_937892105.1 uncultured Fretibacterium sp.
AAATGCAATCCAATGATGAACATTTGCCTCGAAATTGGGGCGCGTCCGTAAAAGATGAAGTACTCGCTATCCCCATTAAAGACCGCAATGGAAAAATTTTACTAAGCGGCATTAGAGATAGAGCTTTCAAAATGAGCAACGAACTTCTTGGGGCTTATGACCAAGTTACTGCATCGGGAAAAGTTCTCAGAGATATTGCTTGGCCCTTCTATTCTTGGGTTGAAGTCAACGCTAAACGTTACTACCAGCTCATTAAGAACGGCATCACTGAAGACGGCTTCCGCGATTTCGCGTCCCGTTTCTTGAAGGGACAGCTTGCTAATGCTCCTTACTATGCTTTCAAGCTCAGTAAGACTTATTTGCTCATTAATCTACTGTCCATGCTCTTCGCGGCTTTCAACCATTTTGTGTGGCCGGACGATGAGGATAAACTTCCACCAGACATTCAGAGCAGACCGCATTTAACTTTGGGCCATGACAATAAGGGGAATGTCCTCTACTTTGACAGAGTTGGCGCACTGCTCGATAATCTGGAATGGTTCGGTCAGGAGAACTCTCCTTTCTTACCTTTCGCAAAGGACGTTAAGGATATTTTTGACGGCAAACAGACTTTTACTGGATTAGCTGCTAAAGTCATTTCAGCTCCTCTTAATAAGGTCGTTTCCGGCATTACTCCACTCGTTAAATCTCCTTTGGAATTAATCGCTGCTACATCCCTTTATCCTGACTTCACTCACCCTAGCAATATTAAAGACAGGTGGCAATATATCGCTAAATCTTTCGCTCTTGAGTGGCCTTACAAACTTGCTGCGGGAAAGCCAGTAGATAACTGGAAAGAGTTTTTGAATTTGTTCCTCTATCAGAAAGACGCTGATGAAGCTGCTTACTTCTACATCTTGGGACTGGTCAGCAAATTTCAGGAAGACGTGCTCGGAAAACGTACGGGCGGCTTCAGCGTTACTAAAAGAGGGGAAGTTCTACAAAAACTTAGAGCAGCTTTGCGCTTAGGCTTTACTGAGGACGCTCAGAGATACGTCAAAGAATACTATGCTCTGAGCGGTGATATTAAGGGCCTCAAGAGTTCTATTAACAACATGAAACCTTTGCATGGCCTCAATAAGAATGAACAAGAACAGTTCATGAAATGGATTAGCGAAGATGACAAAAAGTATCTTGATAGAGCTGACAAGTTCTTTGATAGAAACTTCAATACAGCTAAAGCTGCAGAACCAAATTTAGCTCATACTCAAAATAAAGACAATTGGGACAATACTCAAGACAACTCTAGCAGCAATTGGACTAATAGTAAGCAAAAAAATAAGAAGAAAAACAAACCTAATTGGAACGATACTTGGCAATAGTTTGTCTATCACAGGCTCAGGGGCAGCGTTTTTCGCTCTCGTGAGCCTGTTTATTTTATTTTTTTGTTCTATACTTTTCACAAAAGGAGTTGTTCATTTTGGCTACGGTTTTTGATGTCACTGAGCGAAGATACATATCAATTTCACAGCTTTTTGACAACATCGTAGTGTATACTTATCAATATTATATCTTTTTGACAACATCATAAAATAATCGCTCTACATATACTCTCCTCTTTTAGGCTATTTGTGAAAAAATTATAAGACAAATATTTACATACACTTAATCAGTATTTGCATGAATATATTTACTTTATATCTTATGACATCTCTTCGATATTTGTCATGGGCTGTAGTATTTTTATACTCAGAAAATAATTTCTTGGCTTCTCTCCATGACTAACAGGCCCAAAAATAAGCTACTCTCTTAGGGATTTACTGGAGGCTTTTAGTCTGTGATTTCTACTTACAAAAAGTTACATAATTCACGCAAAAGAGGCTAAAAGCACACTGGAAATCACGCTTCACGAATACCTACCCAAAAATTTCGCAAAAAAAAAATGGCTGCTAGTTTGCGCCAGCCGCCCCTAATATGATAAAATTTTATTTACAAAACTAAAACAAACGGAGTGATTATAGCATATGCAAGCAGTACAAACAAATGAAAATATTTTTAAAACCATTCAAGAAAATTTTAACATCGTTCAAGTCGCTAAGGACTTAGGTCTGCTCGTCAGAAAAATTGGCTCTTCCTTCCGCTCTGACAGCATAGACATTTCGGGCAGAGGCGAAAATGCTCTCGCTCTCTATGAAAACACTAATTCTTGGTTCGACTTCATGCTTAATATTGGTGGAGACATCACTGACCTCGTCGCTCACGTCAAGTTCAATGGCGACATTAAAGAGGCTCTACACTTCCTCATGCCTGATGCCTCTAATAGCTACATTGACCGCGAGTTCAAGGCACGCAAAGCATTCGACGATAACATTGAACGCTGGCACAATGAACTCTTCAATAATCAGCGGGAGTCTTCCGTTCGCGCACTAGAGTACCTGCACTCTAGAGGCATTAACGATGACACTATTTGTGCTCTCAAAATTGGCGTTAAAGCTGACGAAACTTCCGCGGGCGGTAACCGTATCGTCTTCCCTTACTGGAATGACGCGGGCAAAAAAGTTCTCTATTTCACTACTAGACGTTATGACTGGCTCGGCAATGGACAAGAAAATGAAGCTCAGCCTAAGTACAAAAAGGCTTCTCTTGAGCATTATCCCTTCCTACACAACGCTCCGATGGGCCTTAACTCTCTTTCCCGTAAAAAAGACGATACTCTCATCATCACCGAGGGAGTCGTCGATTGGGTCGTCTGCTTCCAAGAAGGTTACAGCGTCCTGTCTCCTAACGGCGGCGATTTCGGCAAAATGTGGAAAGATGTTCTCGAAAAAGTCAAAAAGTTTTGGCTTTTTGCTCGCTTATTCGTATCTTTGC
>CALAUZ010000111.1 GCA_937892105.1 uncultured Fretibacterium sp.
CCTCTGTCTCGTACTCAACGTGAGCTGTTGAAATGGTAATTCCACGCTCTCTCTCTTCAGGTGCCTTATCGATCTGATCGAAAGGAACTGCATCATCAAGACCAAGTCTGTCTGAAAGAACAGTTGTGATAGCTGCAGTAAGAGTTGTTTTACCATGGTCAACGTGACCGATGGTTCCGATGTTTACATGCGGCTTATTTCTCTCGAATTTAGCTTTAGCCATTTTAAAATTTCCTCCTAAAACACTAACGTTTATCGAAAATGTCCGAATCGACATTCATACGATACATTTTATATGATACATGTTTCTTTTTCAAGCCGTAAATTTAGCAATTATTTTGCCTTTGCGGAAAGGACTTTCTCCTGTACGTTCTTAGGCGTGGGCTTGTACTCCTCAAAGAACATAGAGTAGTTACCACGACCCTGGGTAGAGGAACGAAGCTCTGTGGAATAACCGAACATCTCAGCAAGTGGTACGAATGCACGAACGATCTTACCGCCGCCGATATCATCCATACTGTTGATCTGTCCACGCTTTGCATTCAAGCTTCCGATTACGTCGCCCTTCACATATTCAATCAGTTTATTGACTTGATTTCTGACATTCGCTACGGAATGGTTGCTTGTTTCAACAATTTCCTGAATATTCATAGCAGTGGTCTTAGATTGCTCCGCCAACTGTCCAATCTCACTTGCCACGACTGCAAAGCCTCTGCCTGCCTCGCCTGCTCTGGCTGCCTCGATAGCTGCGTTGAGTGCTAACAAGTTCGTCTGATCAGCGATTGAAGTAATATCTCCGATGAACTCGCTGATTTTATTTGAATTTTCAACAAGCTCCTGAAGTTTTACTCCGCTTTCCTGAGTTTTTTTCTGAAGGACAACGATATTTGCAATCGCTTCTTTGACCGTGTCTACTGCCTTGTTAGTAACGCTGGTCATGTTCGAGATAAATTCGGCGCAGTCTGTTGCAGCCGTTGCACTTGTCATTGAGGCAGCTGACATTTCCTGAGTCCCTGCGTTGCTCTGCTCTAGTGAGGCTGAATTTGATTCCATTAACTTCACCGTGTTAGCGACTTCCTGCCGGACATGATTAGCTCCCTCAAGATTGGTCGTAGCGTCCTTGTGCATGACAGCAGCTTTATCGGTCGAGGAATTGGCGTTGTCCCTGATTTCCCCGATAGCTGTGCGGAGGGAGTGGAACATCTCTGACAAAGCATCTCCGAGTTCACCGAGTTCATCATTGCTTTCGTAATGGAAGTCGGCGCGTGTGATGGCCATATCTCCGTCGCGGGCATTCTCTACAAGCTCAACAACCCTGCCTAACGGAATGCGGATAGACCTTGCGAGGAATAACGCTATGCCGAGTCCAAGAACTATAGCGATGACAGCCGAAGACATTAACAAAATTACGGAACTTCCCAGCGAATCAGAAGCAACGTTCATGAGTCTTTCGAGATTCATAACGCAGGTGTCCATTATGGTATCAGCGAGGTTTACCATCTGTATGCCGTCTTTCAGCAATGCCTGAAATAGCGGATCTGTTTCGTTATAGGCTCTCAAGACATCGTTAAAGCTCTCTTTGAACTCCAGAAATGCGGGGCGTGCGGCTTGAAGTGCCTGTGCTATCTCCTCAGCACGTGTGGTAGCAACAAAGTTTTCGCATGTGGTCTGAAGGTCGCTTATCTCCCTCACAACCTCGTTAAGGACTTTCACGTCGCGGTACTGCATTCCCTGCTGATACTGCCATGCTGCGTGAGTGATCTGGTTTGCTGCGTCTTCTATTTCACGGATGCGCTCAATCTTGCGGCCTATTTCTTCTCTGATGTTCTCCTGCGTAATCTTTCCTGAGAGTATGTCATCTATTGTCGTATCCATTCGCTTATACTGGAGATTAACGACTTCCTTCAAAGCGGCCTGAATTTTGGCTATGTCTGTGTCCAGCTGCTTCACTGCTGCCCGTTTAGTGCGGATCATTGAGGCAACTTTAGCGAAATTAGCTGTGCTGTTACGCAAAGTATTTTCAAGGTCAGAGGCTTTAGCGAGTACGTCTATTCTCGGAACTTCTGCGTAGAGGTTCTTGAGTGCGTCGATTTGGGGACGGAGATCGTCAAAATGATGCTGTAGGTTAGTGATGTCATCTTCGCTTTCAGTGAATCGGAGGTCTCTGATGCTGGCGCGAATGAACGACACGGTAATATTCATGTCATTTGTCAGATTTAGGGACTGAACAACGTACTTCAAAAAATTGATTTCTCCCTGAACTTCTGAAATGCTCCTCCAACTGAAGAATACTGCAAAGGCAAAGAGAAGCAGGACTAATCCAAAACCTAGACCAAGTTTCGCGGTAATTTTTAAGTTCTTTAGCATAGAGAAAATCCCCCTGAAAGATTCAGAAACTGTTTTGACAGAAGCAGCAGATCAGTTAGGAAATATAAGAAGTAAGAAGTCGTAGGAACAGCTTCCTTATGATTAATATTATTATACAGCAAGATAGGGAAAAACAACATTTCGTGCTGTCCTACATTCCCATAATAAAACCGGAGGACTCTTAGTCTGCGTCTTCCGGCTCTTCATGAGGCTTGTATTGTGTTCGGCTATAACTGCTGAATGTACCAGTTCTGCACTCCTATCTTCTCTATGAGTTCAAGCTGCTGTTCCCCCCCAAGACATATCATTTCTCCGCCCAAGCCGATAATGCGGTCAATGCACTTTATGACGTAGCCGCGTTCTTCACGTATGACACAGGAATTAGCTCCGGCTTTACGTTACGTTCAGGGTAATATGTGTCAGTGTAGCCGAGTATTACTGACGCAAGAGCATCGTACCCTTCAGGAATACCTGAAGCTTCTGCAAACGCAATCCAGATTTCCGGAACAAGAACACCTTCAAGATCAAGGATACCATCTTCGC
>CALAUZ010000112.1 GCA_937892105.1 uncultured Fretibacterium sp.
AACATGAATTGCAAGATTTGTGTTGCGGTCTCGAAGAATTAGGAAGCCCCCGCTTATATAAGCGGGGGTAGTTCACAAATGTTCTGCCAAGCTATAGGCTCAAATTGTGATAATTCTGCGATACTATTTACATGAAGTGTTTTTAAGCCGTTTTTGCCAGTATCACCGATGGATAATTTTTTCCCTGAGAAATTTACTGCTGACAGTTCGAGTTTTTTATCTTTGAGTAATTCTCTGTGAAATCCCTGTTGATAAAGAGTAACGATAGTTGAGTTATCCCAAGAGGATAGTATGGCTGATGTCGACATAGCACCAATAATTCCCGTAGGAGCTATCCATTGCTGAAGACCTTTGCATTCCAAAGAAGTAAGATTATTCCCAATAATTTTTGCCCCATTCTGGAGAAGTATTACCCCAGAATTGTGAGTAGGGTCAAAGAACATTGAGCCGTTTTCGGATATTTCTTGCCATTCAGTGAAAGGTTGCATGAGTAGTTTTAGGTTGTTAGAGGAATAGCATAGGCTGTTGTCGAAATTGTTTGTTTGTTCGGAAAGGAAGCCATACAGTGTTTCCTCAGCGAAGGACAATCTTATATCCAGCCAATCATTATTTTCATTGTCATAGTTAGTGCGTATCTCGTCCCATTCGCACACATACCCATGAGCATATTCATTCCAATTAGCTATGTTATCTATGTAATTGCTGTCGTAAATTTGGTAGCCGTCATTAAGTGCAATCAATGTTACAGAGCCTGGTAGAAATTGAAATAATTTAGCCCACCTAATCAGAATGTCTTGTTTTTCAGTGTCTCCTGCATTTGCTAGATGACCGCCCATAGCTTCGCAAATCATTTTGGCAGTTGTTGTTTTAATTGCTCCATCAACAACTTTATAGAGGAAAGTGTGCCCCTTATAATATTTGTATCCTCTATTATTAGGCAAAGAATATGTGTTACACATGTAATCAGGAGAAATATAGAGATAAAATTCTTCAGGTTCGCCATTCTCATTAAAGACTGCTGGTAGAATATAGGCTCTCCCAATGTTTGTAAGACCTCTGCCCCAAATCTGCCCGTTATGATAAGTAAGACTAATCTTTTTATCATAGCCTGTTCCATTAAGACGGATATTCAGAAAATTCCAGAGGAATTAACGGCCTAATATTGAGCATGGAATTATGTTGAGATGTTAGAATATTATTTATTCTTCGCACTAAGAAATTATTTATAATATTCCAATCCCCGACAGCTGGCAACAGAGAATATTGTTTACTTACTGATTGTAGTAGAGCAGAACGGTTAAAATATCCGTACCCTTCAGAATTTCCGTTGTCTTCTGACATTCCCCAGACATCATTAGTGAGAGGGTCAATGCCAGAGCCAATAACTTTTGCTCCAATCCCTTGAGTCATTATAGATGAACGTAATATCGAGTACAGGAAACGTGAATTACTGTTATCCTCAAATAAATTAGCAGTAATGATATACGGTTCTTCATCAGAAGCCTGAATAATCATAGTATCAGTCAAGAGCCAATCGACACCGCGCCCAATGAAGTTAGCGTTGTTGATGAAAGTGGACTTTGAGAACTCTAACTGTTCGGTTTCATTGTTCCATCTGAAAGCCGCGATGTAATACCTTCTTGACCTACGCCAAACCCAAAGTCTGCCGTCCAGAGAACAAGTAACGAAGATGCCCGAACTTGCGACATCGGTCTCAATCTCATACTCCGGCGGAACATAGATGGTATTCGGAGTAGTTAATATTCTTGAACCACCCTTATTGTTTAGCTTTCCGAGTGAACCCGAAAACAAATCCTTCATAACCTAGCAATCACCTGTCCTCTGAGTTTGTTACCCGATGGGAAAGACACAAGAACATTGTCATTAGCCCCTAAATTTTTCAATTTTGTGGTGCAATTCACCGTACTGTTACCGACCTTGACGCTAACCTTCCCTTCAGAAACTGAAAGGACAACGCCATATTTCGGGACACTGAGTTTTGAGTTTTCGCGAGCGGACACGAAAGCGGCGATGCCGGAAACGCTCTGAGCGACGAGGAAGTCAGGAATATCGCTCTCAGCCCTGTAAGTTACGCTTGTGGTGAGAGCCTCCCAATCGTGAGCGACTTCAACGATAGCCCCGTCAGGCAAAATCGTAGGAGTATACGGAATGGTAACGGTTCTGCGAATGCCTTTAGTGCCTTTAACCGCGAGAATATTTGAGGCGATAGTATTAGCGATGGATTGAGCCTGTTCAATCTTGATAATGTCATCAATATAAATCTCACGGCTATAACCAAGAGTAGGACTTTTCGCTAGAACACTTGAAAGGGAAGCTGTACCAATGACAGGTGTTTCAAGTTGAGAAGCTTCCTGTTCACGAATGAAGTTGAGAGCGGCCATAGCTCTTTCACACCCCTGCCAGAAATAACGTCCTTTGTTTCTGCCGCATACTGGACCATCTACAGCATTTGCGAGAGCGAAAATATTGCAAGACTGATTAGAGCTATTATAGTGAGGGCATACTTCCCTACTAGAATAAGCCCCATTATCGTAATATTCCTCGAAATTGCCCAGCACTGCGCCATCCTCATCATCAGCAGTAGTGTTCTTCATGCGTCCCTGAAGCTCTAAGAAGTGCCAAGCGGAAGAAATGACGGAGGAGTTTAACGATACTTGGAGGCCGTGAGACCCTTGCGAGAATTTAGCATAAGACTTCTGGTAATCGTTGAGGTCGTCATCGCCAGTATCACTAAGAGCGTGTTCAGTGAGCCATTTTGAGCCGTAATCAGAGTATTCGGAGCTAGTTGACAGAACACAATCACCGTTGTTGTCGTACTGTTCATAGTAAGTGCGGTAAGAGTTGACCTGTACCCATTGTGGAGTTGAATGCGTCTGAATAGCCAGGTTGCTTCCCAGCATAAAATGAGGGACATTAACGCCGTCAACTTTTACGGGACTGATAGTACCAACCTGCCGAGCCTCATAACGTGTTTCCGTTTCATTGCATAATAATCCCTTTCCTCTGTCCTCGCGAGAATATTTGCGAGTAATCTGAACATCATAGGGCGGTGAATATGCAGGCATATTTTCAGTAGGTTCTTTGCCGCCAGTTCTGACAGTTGAACGTGTAATGGTTTCAGTGTCAACCATGCCAATATGTCCCTGCCAGTCTTCAGGAACCCCCACCGCGTCAAAAGGTTCATAAACGGTTCTATTCATGGTTTCAGTAGTAGTCTCCGAGAAAGTTAGAGTTTCTCCTGAGCTTGTAGAGTAAGAGCCTGTAGTCTGCTTAGTGAGAGTATAAGATTGCTCGTAGAATGCGAACAGCACGTACTCCTATTTATAAAAAATATTATATTACTTCCTAATTTTAGGAATATCAGTATATATACTGATGAATTACTTTCTAGTATTAGGTATGATATAAAACATTAACAGGAAATCAGGCCTGAAATCCAGAAACAAATACAACGTTAAAGGAGAAGATTTTCACCATGTCAACAATAAGAGGACTACGAAAGACAGCAAGCAAACTCGGAATTAAGAGATACAGCAGATACACAAAAGCACA
>CALAUZ010000113.1 GCA_937892105.1 uncultured Fretibacterium sp.
GACGCAAAGATGGAGGCGTTATTCAATCAGCTTCATGGAGATATTATGGCGTTGTCAGAACGAATGGAGGGAAATTTCGCTAAGTTGTCAGAGCGCATAGACGGAGTGAACGCCTCATTATCAGGGCGTATAGACGGACTAGACAAGCGCATGGATAGTCTTGACAAGAGAATAGACGACCTGCGCAATGGAATATATTTATGGCTGGTCGCAATCGGGTTGGTGATAGCATGGCCGAAGCTAAGTGAAAAGTTCCAGACCTGGAGAAAAACGCAGCCATCAGTAACGTTAGAAGACGTGAAACGACTGATAGAGGAGAACAATACAAAGCTGAACAGTAGAGCGCAGCGGTAATTTGATCCGAGTGTTTTAGTATTCGGACTAACTGCCTGAGTATCGTCTATTCCTACCTGAGAGCTGACCAGTCAATCTTGTAGAATTTTTTTCTATTATTCTGAATAATAACCGAGCGTACGGGCAATGAAAGTAACTTACATTTAACAGTGTTTCTTGATTTGCCTATACAAGACATAATCTCATCCATAGCAAGTCCTCTGCCGTAGAAGACGCTTGATTGCAACAGTAAGTCCATAATATTATTCATTATTCCATTTTCATGAACAATGGAAGCTAGACGATTTCTGAAGCGTTCTAGCTGTTCAATCTTACGAGTAAGTTTTCTATTGATGTCATAAATAGTATCAGCGATGAACCCTAAGAAGCCACAGATGAAGGGAGTTAAGTCCCCGCAGTTACTCTCTGCATCAGTATCATTTAGTAGAGAGTAATATATTTTTTTTCTGCGCTTGATGGTAACAGCCAGCCTTAAAGCAATAAGCTGGTGAAGGTGTTTAGCGATATACGCCGAAGAAATGAAACGAGCAGTTCTACCGTTTCCGTCATAAAACGGGTGAATATAGACAAAAAGGTAATGGAATACTGCGATACGGACGAGAGCAGGAACAGTATCATCATTCAAGAATTTAAGAGCCTCCGACATATAAGTAATGATATTAACTTCTGGAGTAATGCCTCTGTGAATGATTTTGCCAGCAGGGGAGAGAATGTCAGCAGTTTCCTTCCTGAAAAGAGAGCCATCGAGTTTATTCTTAGGATTTTCAGTAATAACGTCGACATGAGCAAACTCATCATAGAAAGTTCTTATATCTTCACAAGAAAGGAAAAGAGGCGAATTTCCCGAGATGAGCAAATCATATTTTTTAATTATGCTTGAGAAGTGATTATTGTAGTAGTTACCATCAAGAATATCTTTTAATTCCCTGTGAGTACTGTGAATGCCCTCGATAGAGCTTGTAGAATGAACTTCCTCGATGAGGCATGATAATGCGAATTGTTGCTGAACGATAGGAGTAACAATGTGCAATATAGAGAGGAAATTAGTAAATAGTGTGTATATCTTCTGCATGAGTAAGGCTAAGTTCTGGTTATAGTAAAAGAAAGCCTGGAATGCTTTATCATGGTTGAATTGTTTAATCTTCAAAGTGAGATGCACAGCAGAAGGAGAAGTAAACCGAGCAAAATACTCTGCCTGATGAGCTTTTTGGTTTGAGTAAAAGATTTTATATAAGCTGTCGCACATATACATATCTCCCTTAAGAAGAACCTGTCAAAAAGATGTAAAATTGACATATTGAGATTATGATGTTATCAGAAAGTTATATTTTTGACAAGCAAATGATTTGGTATCAGGTATAAAACTGCCGCCCGCTAGAGAATACAAGCCCTAGCGAACGGTAAAGTTATTATCACATGGAGCTGCTGAAGTTACGCAAAAGTTTCTGAAAATACTTCTGCGCCCTCTTAACGTAAGGTCTGTCCTCCTTATCAATCCACTTCAAGAACTGTCTTTGCCTCTGAGGGTTAAGACCTTGCAGAGGGTTCATGTTGCGGAGAGAAGTATTAAGTCCCTGCCGAGTACCGCCAAGTTCGTGGCTGTAATACTCAGAGAGAGACCGCCTAATAGCTTCTTTATCGTTGAAACGAATAGCAGTTTTCAGGTTTCTCAAAGAGTTAGTGCGCTTAGTAGAGGAATACCCGGAAAATTTCTGTCCCAGCACATTTTCTTTGAAGTTTCTGACGAGGCTAAGAGTGTAGTAATATGCGGCTTCATCAGCGTCCTGTGAGTAGATAAAGATGTTTCTGAACTCGTGCCAATCATTACGAGGTTCACCCATAACAGCCTTGTAGGGCCAGTAAAGGCCGAGAGACTGAGCGATATACCGAGATGTATCTCTTATGGAGCGCGGATTAGAGACGCTAGGATAAAAGGACTGTCCGCTTGCAATCTCAAAAGGCATCTTCAAGAAAGGATTAACGCCGTTAATTATCTTGTTCACTGGAGCGGAAGCCAAATTCTTGAGCCAGTCTGTAACGGTTAATTGCCCATTGAATATCTGCCTTAAATCATGAGTGAAGGTATCAAGTCCGAACCACTCCAAATTATCGCCTAATGCGCCAACCTGAGTGAAATAGAGAGTGTTACCGTTGTTGCCATGCCCTAAAGTGATGTGAGGCTTCTGCTTAATGTCGGGTGGAAGTTTATCGTCATCATCAGGGAACAAGAAGCGGTTGAAAGCGTTTAAGAGTATGGAGAACAGATTGACGAACAGCAGAGTTTTGCCGACCTTGTAAGAATAGTATGGAATATTAGAGATTTGTCCCTTTAGGAAGCTAGAAGCGAAATCGCCTGCAACATCTTCAGTAATACCGTTCTTTAATAACTGTAAATAACGTTTAGCATTGACTTCCATCCAGGAATAGAAAGGAATGATTAATTCTCTAAGCTGCTTGCCCGTCTCTGATACCTGGTCATATGCGCCGAGCAGTTCATTAGCCATCTTGAAAGCCCTGTCTCTTATGTCATCAATAGCCATGACTTCATCTTTATTAGACGCGCCCCAGTTGCTAGGCAAGCCATCAGGATTATTCTGCATTTGGTGAAGGTAGTCGAGGTATGTAGCGTACCTGAGTAATTGTTCCCTGAAGTCGGAGAACTTCTGAACGCCCGACCAAGCGAATTTGTCAATGAGCTTCCAAGTATTATGAGGCAGGTTTTGCCAAGCGGATTTACCCTTAGCGTCTAACTCAGAAATGAGTTTATTGAACTCCCTGAGCTGCTTATAGTCTCCCAGCTCTTGAGCGGATTGCAAAGTTAATGCCCCGCCTCTAGCTTGAAACTCTTTAAGTTCGTCTGAGACTTTGGAGATATCGCCGTAGTAAGCGGTGTATAGTTCTTTGGCTGCTTGAGGAACGAAACGGAGTGCGGAAGGGTCTCCGGCCAGAACCGCGTCCATGTCTCCAGTAATGTTGCGAAGATTATATTTCCAGAAGCGTGTAGGGGCGTACAGGACGTATTTTTTCCAGGCAGAAGTGAGAGATTTAGCGAAATTAGCCAGAGCGGTGTGCTGAGGAGGAATGCTGAGTTTGAGTAGTGTCTGCGTAATCTGGTCAGGTAAGACCATGAGTTGAGTACCGAATTTATCAGAGACCTTAGCGCGTAGAGCTGACATAGTTTTATCCGATAAGCCAAGTTGTTGGCCGGCTTGTTCGAGAGCGCAGCCCAAAACGTTATCGGTAAGGGAGTGAGCAGACTGAATGAACTGGCCGGACAGGGGATTGAAGATACTGTAACCATCAGGTATATGGAGTTTCCAATCATTACCGTATTTTTTGAGGAGTTCATTTTTCTTGTCGTAGTTT
>CALAUZ010000114.1 GCA_937892105.1 uncultured Fretibacterium sp.
CATGCCGCTATGGACGCTCTTAAATATGTTTGCCAAGGTTGTGTTCAATTCTTTCTATGTGGTACAACTGATAGAGAGCGTCATCGTCAATACTGCTGTATGCTATGTGGTCAGCAAGTATACCCATCGCTATTTCATGTTCTTACTCGTCTATTTCTTCTCCTTGCAATATTTCATCTTCAATACCGAGGTCATGCGCGAGGGATGTGCGATGGCCTTTATGCTTGTAGGTATGCATGGATGGCTGAGCGGAAAGAAATGGCTCAATTTTCTTTGCTTTCCTCTGGCGCTGCTCTTTCACATCTCAGCCGTCGCAGCATTGCTCTTTCCATTTGCGCGCATGCGTGTCACCCGCCAAAGCCTGATATATGGTGTGGCGATCTCGTTTGTTACCTGGCTATTAAGTGACTTTATTTTGAGTAAGATAATGTTCTCCGTCTTAGGCGGCCAAGGGGCCATGATGCAGAAAGTGTTGACCTATTCCATTATGGGGAACAATATCTTCTCACGCTTTGACACCGGACGAAGCTGGCCCATCAATATTCCTCTGTCCTTCTTGCTCGTCATGGCATAGATTACAGGAGGCTGTATCATTGGGACTAATGACATGTAGCTGTACGCAGCAACCGCAACAGCTCCCAATATCTGCGTCTGCCCAAGCATAACCGTAAGGTAAATGCTCGTAGGCCCGTCTGCACCGCCAATTATTGCTATGCTTGCCGCTTCCTTGATGTTGAACGAAACCAGGCCGCCCGTGAGAGTTCCCAGCCAGTTAGCACCGATGAACGCAACGAATACTCCGAACTGTGCAGCCGCTCCAAGAAGGAATGTGATTGGGTTGGCGATGAGTGGAGCAAAGTCTGTCATTGCACCGATGCCCAAGAATATCAAGATCGGGTAAATCTCGAATTCCGCACCATAGTACAGCGAACGAAGGAAGCCGATTGTGTGGGTCGTCTCGTTGAACTCGTCCCATATTCCTGATAACGGAAGGTTGACCAGAAGGCAGCCAAACGCAATAGGAACAAGAAGAAGAGGCTCAAATCCTTTGCCTATCGCCAGGTAGAGGAGAACGAATGACACTATGAGCATAATGATGTTGCCCGTAGTGAGGCCGAAGAAACCTGACTGTAGGATTAAATCCTTTAACGCTGTCAGATACATCTCCATGTTATAAATCAAATCCTTTCATAAAATGGAATGAATGAAAATTTTGATAATGTATTTATATCACAGAAATTGTTAGTTTGGCAAACCCGTAAAAATCACAACACCCCCGTAATCTTCGAGGGGTGCTTTATGATGGTTTATGTCTCATGTGATTATGTCCCTAGTGATAGTTAGTGTTGTTGGAATGGAGGTGCCTCAACGTTGTATGCTGAAAATTATTGCTCACTGCTTCAGCAGGTATCGGCTGTGTATGTTCGGGAATTTCACGCTGTATCTCACGTATTCTCTCTATGAGCATGTTCACAATGAGTTTATCTTCTTCCTGCGGGCTTAGAACAGGAGTATCCTTTGCGTCCTTGTCGTAGGAATGCGAGAGTGCAAGCGACAATTTCGCACATGCCGGGCCTATAAGCTCGTAGAGTACGCTTGATGCAAGTATAACCGTCCTTAAAGCACTGCCGGTGTCTCCTCCGAGAGTTCTTGCTCCAAGTTCCGCCAGGCCAATCGCAACTCCTGCCTGCGGGATAAGTGCAAGTCCAAGATAATTCCGAACCAGCTTGTTTTTCCCTGTCATCAGGCAGCCTATGAATGCCCCTGCGTATTTCCCTGCAATTCTTACGAGAAAATATACTACCCCAATCGTAAGAAGCGATGTACCCCCATTATTGTGTCCTCCCGTCAACGCGCCAAGCTCAAAGCATATTCCAGACCTCACGAAGAACAGAAGAAGTATTGGCGGGCTGAAGTAGTTTAACTGCTTGAACAATTTATCATCGTCAGTAATGTTAATGTACACTGTAGACATGAACATGCAGCCAAGTAACGGTGAAACCCCAAGCATTTCGCAAATTCCGCAGAACCCGAATAATATTGCCACCGAGATAATAAGCCTGTTGTCAGTCGAACGGTCTGGAGGAAGCAATATTTTCATGACAACTCCCAGAAGTGCCCCGATAATGACGCTTGCAATGTTCATGATTATGGGAAGCCCAACGCTGCTGAAATCAAACCCCGATCCTGAAGCCGACAACGCCAGAGCAATGGACACAGCGACACTGTACGCAATCAGCCCAACGACATCATCAAGCGCAACAACCTGTAACAACGTGTTCACGAAATCTCCATGCGCACCAGTCTGCCTGATAGTCATCATTGTTGAAGCCGGAGCAGTTGCCGAAGCCAGAGCCGCAATGACCGCTGAGAACGCAAGATCCATTCCCAGAACGAAATATGCCGCGATGAACACGAAGACTGACGCAACGCAAGCCTCAAGCACCGTAATGATGAGTACTTTAGTACCGTTGCCGCGTAAAGCATTGAGCCTGAAGAACTGTCCCGTACTGAAAGCGATAAATGCCAGAGCAATGTTGGGAAGGAAGGCCGTGTTGTCTGCGAGGGAGTCTGGTACGAGATTAAGGCAGTAAGGGCCTATGAGTATTCCCGTGATGATGTAGGCGGTAACGTTGGGGAGTTTGAAGAGCTTTGTTATTCTGGTCAGGGCAAAACCGAACATTAACATTAAAGCTGCTGTCATTACCGCAACACTGGCAGGGGAGCCTTGATGTAGGTATTCTACAAAATGAGCAAACAATTTATATTCTCTCCTTTCCTGTTTGCACATGCCGCTAAAAAATTTCAACCCCTAAGCACACAGGCACTAAGGGGTTTGTTATTTTTGAATATTCTAGCATTTTTTTGACTGCCCGCATTGTAACTGTTACTTATTGTTGCGCATTTCTGAGAAAATTTATCATGTTTAGTAGTGGAGATATAGAGTTGGGAATGTTAAAACGGGACGGAAAACAGAATGTTGATTACGTTCTGACGACCGAAGAAATGATAACGATGATTAAGAGGGCAGGAATACGCTTTGAAAATCTTGAAGGCGAGGCTGCTGATATGCCGTTTGGTATGGGATCGGGCGGAGCGGTAATCTTCGGGAACTCAGGCGGCGTAATGGAAGCTGCACTCCGAACACTTTGCGAGGGGCCTGAACGTTCAGCGATTGAGGCACTTCGTCAGAGCGGTGTCAGAGGGCCTGGAGCTTTAAGGGAGTTCACGTTCAACTACAAGGGCAACGAGATTAAAGCGGCGGTAGTGAGTGGACTTGCTGAGGCAGACGCGCTTCTCATACGCATAAAGAACGGTTAGAGCTTCTACCATTTTGTCGAGGTAATGGCCTGTCGTAGAGGCTGCATAATGGGTGGAGGCCAGCCTGGACATTCAGGGATAAGGACGAAAGAGGCAAGGATACACGGGCTTTACGAATCCGATGTCAACGCGCAGATAAAGAAGTCCACTGAGAACCCCACAGCCCTCGCAATTTATGACACTCTCATAAAGGGCAGGGAACACGAACTCTTGCACAGCCATAAAACACATTAACTGACAGATTTTTCCCCTAAACGGTTATTCCTGACTGGGGATTTTTTTGCGCTTTTTAATATAGACACATATCTATTAATAATATATAATCTCTAACAAATAGATGTACGTCTATGATTTTATATCAAGGACAGTGATAAAAATGTTATGGAACTTTCTACAAACTCAGGTTCTAGGCATGAAATGGATTAACGATATTGCAGGGTATATCGTTTCATTTACAGGTATTGATGTCTCTTCAGCTTTGGGAAGGAGCGTACAGTTCTTCCTATTTGATACCGTGAAGATTTCTGTGCTTCTCTGTGTACTGATATTCTGTGTGTCGTACATTCAAACTTTCTTTCCGCCTGAACGCAGCAAAAGAATTATGTGCAGGTTCAGAGGCTTCACTGCAAACATTATAGGTGCTCTGCTGGGAGCCGTAACACCTTTCTGTTCGTGTTCATCAATCCCAATATTCATGGGTTTCACTAGCGCAGGGCTTCCTTTGGGAATGACGTTTTCATTTCTCATATCCTCGCCAATGATTAATCCCGGAAGTTTCGTCCTGCTAATGAGCGTATTCGGTGCCCAAACCGCAACGGCATACGTGGTTTTGGGGTTCACTCTTGCGGTTCTGGGAGGGACATTCATCGAACGCCTTCACATGGAGAAATATATTGAGGATTTCGTCAACACACGGACAGGAGTGATTGATGCTGATATTGAGTTCCTAAATTTCACCACCACTGAACGTATACGCTACTCGCGCGGTGAAGTAATCGCAACTTTTAGGGTAGTGTTCCCGTATATTCTCGCAGGTGTAGGAATTGGAGCAGTAATTCATAACTATGTACCCGAAAACTTCATCACCGCAATTCTTGGGGATAGCAACCCTTTCGGCGTGATTACAGCAACTGTTGTTGGAATACCGATTTATGCTGATATATTCGGAACAATCCCGATAGCTGAGGCACTTCTGGCAAAAGGCGCGCTTCTTGGTACGGTAATCAGCTTCATGATGGCTGTTACGGATTTAAGTATTCCGTCAATTATCATGTTGCGCAAAGTCATAAAGCCCCATCTTCTTAGTGTATTCGTCATGATTTGTGCCGCAGGAATTATAATTACGGGCTATGTGTTCAATATCATGTTTTAGGGAGTTGATTACAATATGAATGCCCCTGATGCTACGCTGATATGTCGAGCTTTGAGCGATACCAATAGGCTGCAGATAGTCCAGCTCCTCACTCGTGGCGAACAATGTACTTGCCACCTCCTCGAGCACTTTAGTATTACACAGCCGACTTTGACGCACCATATAACAATACTGAACGAATGCGGACTTCTCAAAAGCAGGAAGGAGGGAAGAAATACATTCTATGCGCTGAACTGCGAGACGCTGACTGATTTCAGGGAGTTTGTAGCAGGACTCGTATGTCGGCAGGAAGAATTTTATGGCCATTGTCAGCGAGAAAACCATTCTCTTTTCTGAGTGAATTGGAGCATACTCACGCATATCTTGCCGTAGAAGCCTTCATGTTACGGTCAAGATTAACTCAAGCGATTTCACATATGGAGGATTAGAGGAGGAGGAGAGCCTAGAAATATGCAAAATACTCGCCAATGCCGGAATAGACTCAATCGAGGTCAGCGGCAACGGTACATCGGTTCAGGGTGTAGGGGTGCATATTGATGAAGCGTACTTCCTTGACTTTGCGGCAGAACTCGCGCTGAAGGTCAACGTTCCAGTTATTCTTGTCGGCGGCATAAGAAGTCTCCAGACAATGCAGGATATTCTCGACAACACAAAAATAGAATTGCTCTCACTCTCACGGCCTCTGCTCCGTGAACCCGATTTCCCCATTAAGCTGCGTGATGGCGAAAGTACAACTTCCCTTTGTGTTTCATGTAACGCGTGTTACGGCTCTCATGCCCACAGGTGCGTATTCAGATGAGCGCATACAGGCTTGATATTCCTGCTGAAAGGGGAAGCGTTCTCAACGGCGTATTGTTCCGCGATGGTGAAGCAAGAAAAGCAGATACTTGAGCTTTTGAAGTGGTGGAAATAATAAACCCCTCTGTCTCACTTCAGCAATTTTGCCTCGCGGAGATGGAGGGGTCATAACATTCCGTGAATTTCTGCTTGTTATTCCTGTGAAGCCTTCAAAGCGCGGTCAAATAGTTCCTCAACTTCCTTCGTTGGCTTAGGCGTTACGAACGACACCAGAACAGCAACAACCAGTCCCGCAAAGAAACCAGGAATTATCTCATATACCCCAGTGTCGGCCATGTACTCAAGCCACGCTATATCAACCACAGCACCAGTGAATATCCCGCAGGAAGCTCCAGCAAATGTAAATCTCTTCCAGAAAAGGCTCAACATTATTGCCGGGCCGAAAGCTGCTCCGAATACTCCCCATGCGTTAGAGACAAGCGACATTATCGAACCGGCATTGGGGCTTGACGCTATCATCAGTGCCGCAACCGCTATCACCAAAACAACAATACGGCTTGCCCAGATCATTTCACGATTCCCAGCCTTGTTGCTGCGAATAACAGGACGGTATACATCTGACGCAAAAGCACTCGCCGCCGCAAGAAGCTGACTGTCAGCAGTACTCATTGCCGCCGCAAGTACCGCCGAAAGCAATATTCCCGAAATCACCGCAGAGAATATCCTTCTTGTCATCACTACGAACACGAGAGAATTGTTGTTCACAGCCTCGTCATACCCGACAAACATACGCCCGATTACCCCAACAAGTCCGGCCATGATTAGTATTGCGACTGTCCATGAGATACCTATCTTTGCTGACTTGCGAAGCTCTTTCTGAGAGTTTATTGACATGAAGCGGATTATTATGTGCGGCATTCCGAAATATCCAAGTCCCCACCCAAGCCCTGAAACTATATCCTGCCATGAGGAAAAGACGTTCCAGTAGTTAGGAGTGTCGATTTTTGCCGCCGCACCAGCCTCAAGCATTGTTGCTGCCGCTATGGGGACTATGAACATTGCGCAGAGTACCAGCATTCCCTGAAAGAAATCAGTCCATGATACCGCGCTGAAGCCTCCCAAAAATGTATAGCTGATTACGATTACTGCCGCAAGATACATCGCTATGGTGGTGTCAATGCCCGTTACTGTGTTGAAGAGTGTACCGCAAGCCTTGATGCTTGACGCAGCATATATCGTGTAAGCAATAAGAAACACTGCCGCTGAGATTATCTGTAGTGTTTTCGACTCAGACATGAAGCGGTTAGTTAGATACTGTGGGACTGTAATTGCGTCGTTTGCCTCAATCGAGAAGGTTCGGAGGCGCGGTGCCTCATATATCCAGCTTAATGCGTAGCCTATTGCGAGGCCGACAGCTATCCAGACTTGTCCGAGACCGAGTGCGTATATTGACGTGGGAAGCCCCATTAACACCCACGCGCTCATGTCCGAAGCTCCTGCCGAGAGTGCCGCTACCCATGGGCCCATCTTTCTGTCGCCGAGAAAATATCCCTTTTCCGTCTGGTTCTTGTCGCGGAAGAAGAACCATACCCCTATTGCTAACATAAATACGAGGTAGATTATGAATACGCTTACTTCCTGAATGTTCATGCAAAATCTCCTGTCCTAAAAAAATTCTTTGCAATATATCATAACGCTAAATCTCACGCAAGTTTTCACATTTTTGTATGCGTTATATTGCAAAATCAGCCTTAAAGTTTCATAATTATAATGTTCATAAATTTTCACATAAATATTATAGGTTAATTCTTCAGCAGAGGAGTATGAAGGCATGAAAGATATACTGACAGCCCCTTTCCTTGTCGATATGATCAGGACTGCAACTAACATGTACGCTCACGGCTGGGACGAACGTAACGGCGGGAACATCTCCCTTATGCTGAGTGAGGAGGAAGTCTCGGAATACTGCGACACAAAGAATGTTCTGCGGACTATGCCTACAGGGTTCAAAGCACCTTCGCTTGACGGAAAATACTTCCTTGTTACAGGAACAGGAAAATACTTCAAGAACGTGCAGTATGAGCCTGCTGTGAATTTGGGTATCGTTAAGGTTATTGACGGCGGAGAGAATGCGCAATTGCTATGGGGCTTTACTGACGGCGGAAAGTTCACAAGCGAGTTTCCTGCGCACATGATGAGCCATGCCGCAAGATTGTCCGTTAATCCCTCTAACAGAGTAATAATGCACTGCCACCCCACTAACCTTCTTGCAATGACGTATATTCACACGCTTGACGAGAAAGCATTTACCCGAACGCTCTGGCAGATGTGTACAGAATGTATTGTAGTTTTCCCTGACGGCGTGAATGTTCTGAAGTGGATGCTATGTGGGACTAATGAGATTGGCGAGGCTACTGCGGAAAAGATGAGGACTGCGAGGCTGGTTGTGTGGGCGCAGCATGGATTATACGGTGCAGGTGCAGACCTTGACGAGGCATTCGGGCTTATTGAGACTGCGGAAAAGGCTGCGGAGATATACATGAAGATAGCGCATTTGCCGCTGTTGAACACTATCACTGATGAGCAGATGCATTTGATTGAAGGCAGGTTCGGCGTTAAGGCTCGTGAGGGCTATTTGTCGTAGAGTTTACCCCTCTTTGTCTCCCCTAGCTTAGGGGATAGGTCGTCAATACAGTAAATGACAGAGAGGTAATAACATAATAACAACAATGATTTAAGGAGGAATTACAGCAATGGCAAGTCGTATCGTACTCAATAACATATCGTATCACGGGAAGGGAGCAATCGAGAACATTCCCAACGACATCAAAGCGCGCGGAAAGAAGAAAGTTTTTGTCTGCACTGACGCAAGCCTTGTGAAGTTCGGTGTCAGCAAGAAGGTAACAGACCTTCTCGACAAGGCCGGAATAGCCTACGAAGTCTACAGCGACATCAAGCCCAACCCGACAATCGAGAACGTTCAGAACGGTGTAGCAGCGTTCAAGAAGGCTGACGCGGACAGCATAGTTGCAATAGGCGGAGGTTCAGCGATGGACACGGCTAAGGCAGTCGGTATCATCATCAACAATCCTGAATTTGCCGATGTACGCTCACTTGAGGGGGTTGCGCCGACAAAGACACACGCGGTATTCACGATTGCAGTGCCGACAACAGCAGGTACAGCCGCAGAAGTTACCATCAACTATGTCATAACGGACGTGGAGAAGAAGCGCAAGTTTGTATGCGTTGACACCAACGACATTCCCGAAATAGCAGTAGTTGACCCCGACATGATGGCCTCAATGCCCAAAGGTCTCACCGCCTCAACAGGAATGGACGCTCTAACCCACGCAATCGAGGGCTACATCACGAAGGGACACTGCGAGATTTCCGACATGTTCCACTTGAAAGCAATCGAACTCATCAGCCACAGTCTTCGCGGTGCAGTTGCCGGAACAGATGAAGGCCGCGAGGGTATGGCACTCGGACAGTACATAGCAGGTATGGGCTTCTCGAATGTCGGACTTGGTATCGTTCACAGCATGGCTCATGGTCTCTCGGCACTCTACGACACTCCTCACGGTGTAGCATGTGCAATCATTCTGCCCTATGGCCTGGAATACAATGCTCCTGCCGCCGGATTACGTTACAGGGCGATAGGGAAGGCAATGGGAGTTGAGGGTATCGGAGACATGACGGACGATGAAGCATGCAAAGCGACGATTG
The DNA here is from genome assembly GCA_937892105.1 of uncultured Fretibacterium sp. The sequence goes on from CALAUZ010000114.1 coordinate 9,218, forward strand.
ACGCTGTGAAGAAGCTTTCTGCTGATGTGGGTATTCCAGCCGACCTCAAGGGGATACTGAAGGAGGAAGATGTACAGTTCCTCAGCGATAGTGCGTATGCTGACGCTTGCTGTCCCGGCAACCCAAGAGATACGAATGTTGAGGAGATTAAGGCACTCTACAGGAGCATGATGTAGGGAATAATGAAGCGTTAAAGATAAGTCCCTTGCTGTAAAAGGCAGGGGATTTTTTGTATGCTATAATGCAAATATCCACAAGAAAGGAGAAAAAAAGTAAAATGACAAGAGCAGAGTTTGAAGAACGTAAAATGTGGGACGAAAGTCTAATGACGGAGGAAGAGAGAGAAGCTCATTTACAGAGAGTATTGTCTTTCTGTGGGAAGATTGATGACGATACTTTCATCATTCACCCTGATACAGTCCCGCCTGTTGTCGAAGTTGTCTCACCTGTAGCGGAGGCTGTCTAAAGATGCTGTACTTTTTCGACTCCAACGTTTGCATTGACTACATGCGCAAAGGGCATTTCTCAGACAGAATAAGGTCAAGGGTTATACAGTATGGGCTTAAAAGCATAAAATTTCCTGCTATAGTCATGGCCGAACTTATGCATGGAGCGTATAAGAGTAAAAGATCTGCTGAAACTCTCAAGGACACAATAGATTTCCTCGCAAATTTTGAGATTATAGAGTTTGGTGTCATTGAAGCGGATATGTATGGCCAGATTAGAGCTTTACTGGAACACAAAGGCCAGATAATCGGAAACAATGACATGCTCATAGCCGCAACAGCCATAACCCACAACGCAACACTAATCACCAACAATACACAGGAATTTTCCCGAATAGACGGCCTCAAACTCTCCGACTGGACACTGTAACTGACAAAATTTTTGCCTGCTGGTCTATAATATCCCTATCTCAAACTTTTTCACAGGAGGCTGTGTAATGAAAGCTCATTCTGTAGCAAGGAATTACCTTTTCCTCACTATCCTGCTTCTAGCGATGGTACTCGGTGCAATCACTGGATACATCGCCCCAGAGTTCTCTTCATCAATAGCGTTTCTCGGTACAATATTTATCCGCATGATGTTCTGCATTGTCGTCCCAATGGTATTCGCCTCAATCGCAGGGGCTATATCGGGAACTAAAGACCTTGCACGTTCAGGCCGCATAATGTGGGTAACAATCGTAACATTCGTGATAACCGGCGCAGTTGCGGCATTGATATACTTCGGTCTGGTGATAGTCTTCCCGCCCGTAACATCGGCATGGACGAATATCGCTCATGAGGAAGTCGGAAGTTACGCCACAATGACACAGATGATAACCAACTTCTTCACTGTCGAGGACTTCGTTGCACTTCTCAGCCGCCGGGCAATGCTGCCGTTGATAGTGTTCTCGATACTCTTCGGCTTCGCGGCACATCTCAGCGGTGAAGCAGGGGAGCCGGTGCGAAAATTCCTGGAGAGCCTGACCGCCGTAATGCTCAAGTTCGTGAATATAGTTACCTACTACGCTCCAATAGCTTTCTTTGCTATATTCGCTGACCTCGTAGCAACATACGGCCCGCAAATCTCAGAGGATTACGCAAGGGCTTTGCTCCTCTATTATCCCGTATGCTTCATCTATGTATTCACTGCGTTCCCGATTATGGCATGGATAGGTGCAGGCTCTGACGGAGTACGCGAAATGTTCAGGCACATCACAAAACCCGCAGTCGTATCTCTCGGAACATGCTCAAGCGTTGCAACAATCCCAACAAACATGGAAGCTGCTGCTGATACGGGTATTTCACGTGATGTAAGCGACATAGTACTTCCTTTGGGAGCTACAATGCACATGGACGGCTCGTGCTTCTCATGCGTGCTGAAGATTGCGTTCGTCATGGGAGTTCTGGGGCAGCCTTTAACGGTCTCACAGCTGCCGATGATAGTACTTGTTGCGGTCTTCTCGGCTGTTGGAATGAGCGGGGTACCTGGAGGCGGATACATTGGCGAATACATAATCTGCGCTCTGTTCTTCCCGAACCATATGGAGCTTGCGTTCCCCATTCTCGTAGCTATCGGAAACCTTGTTGACCCTCCTGCTACAATGATAAACGCGGCGGGCGATTATGTTGTGTCGTTCATAGTGTCAAGATTTGTTGACGGCAAAGACTGGCTCAGAAAAGCAAGAATAGCAAGAGCATAAACAGAGTATAAACTTTCCCCCTCCTGTATGCTTTCATGCGGGAGGGATTTTTATGTCCTAGAACAGAAGGGTTAATATTGGGACGCTGAAGAGTGATATTACTGTCGATACTACAACACATCTTGCCGCAAAAGCATAATCTTTACCGTACATCTCAGCGATTATCTACGTGTTTGCCGCAGCAGGCATGGCAGTCAACGTTACAGCGACCTGCCACAGTATTGCCTGAACTCCCAATGTTCTGAAAAGAAACAGGAATATCAACGGTTGAACGGCAAGACGCACAAACGTCAATTTGAACGCGTCAATATCAAGTGCCGAACGCAAATCCGACTCCCCTAATGCCGCACCAATTATCATCATTGACAGAGGCCCGGTCATATCGCCAATATTCTTTATGGCTGTTGACAGCACTCCCGGCAGCTTAAACGGCATGAACATTAACGCAATGCCTATAAATACGACACAAGGCTTGGTGTCTTTGCAAGTATCATGAAACGTTTCTTTGTGTCGCTCTCATCAACAAAAAGTGATAATCTTACAGTCCAGATTAGTATACGGACAGGCAGAAAATAAAACGAGGCGTAAAACACTCCTTCAGTCCCGAAAACTGACGCTACTATCGGCATTCCCGCGTTTCCTGGTTTGAGAACAGCGTAGAAAACTCAAGTACTGCCCTGCGTTCAAGGGGTTGTTTGCGCCAGAATATTTTTCCCGTAATCCAGGCAATGAATACACATACCGTAGAGATAATCATGATTTCTCCGGCAGATATCAGCTCATTGATGCCTATCTCGACATTAAACGAGTTCAATATCATACACGGGAGCGTTATATCAAGCAGAAGATTAATGAAGCTGGAACGCCCCTCGTGTTTGAGTATTCCTGTTCTGGCCATTATTATTCCGGTTACGACATAAATAAACATGAGAGCCTGCGTGTTAAGCATTCTCTGAAATACGCTCATGAAATACTGTACCTCACTAAGCGTGAAAATATTTATGCCGCCGGTAACAAGTGCTGAAGCTGCAACTCCTTCACTGACGCAAGCACAGACATAACGCCGTTCTTTTCCGCGTCATGCTGTTCGTCCTCACGTGAGACTGCCTCAATTATCGGGGTTCCACGCGCAACTGTCTCCGTGTGTTCCGCGTTATCTTTATCCCCAAGTTCCTTCGTAATCTCGTTTCTTGCACGCGCTGCCAAAGCCGCAGCCTTCGCCGCAACCTGTCTGTCCTGCCCTGAAGGATCTGCCGGAGCACTTGCTGCCCTCTGAACCTGCTGCATATTTCTTAAAGTCTCTTCGGGAGTGCTGCCCTGTCTGAGCCTGATGGGAACTTCTCCGCCTGTAATATAGCTCTTGCCGTCAGGGCCTTCTGTGTAAGAGTAACTGACTCCTCCGCCGAACTGACCTGCTGCTGCCTGGTGGGCTGCCTCATGAGCTACTACTTCACGTTGAATGTTCTCAAGTTCACGAGTCTGCTCTTCTTTCTGATCTTCGGATTTCTCTTCTTTCTTTGAGGCTTCACGTTTCTCGGCTTCAGCTTTGATGATATTCTGGGTATCTTCTGACTTCTGAGCATCTTTCCTG
>CALAUZ010000115.1 GCA_937892105.1 uncultured Fretibacterium sp.
AATTTATGGCATATTCAGAAGATTATCGTAAACGAGTAATAGCGTATCGGGAAGAGGGACATACTTTTAGAGAAACTAAGGAAGTTTTCAAAGTAGCGATAGATATAGCTACCGCTTTTCAAATGTGGTAGCTATAAAAATTAAAACACCTAAAAAACGAATTTTTGCTTCAAATTACACAAAATTTTGGACAGTTCACTATTGAAAAACGCCTCATAAAGTTGTAGAGAGCATTCGGACTTTATTTAGCGTAAGTCCTGAGCATTTCGCTATTTCTTCAAGCGATAACTTGCCAAGATTTATGAGATTTAACACCATGCTTTCTTTTTCTTTCTTTTGAGCCTCTATAACAGCTTTTTCTACTGCTTTTGCCTCTCGCTTTGCAAAATAATCACTCACTATTTTTACTCCCCTCTCGTCTTCTTTCAAAAATTTTATCCGTGCCGCAAGACGCGGAAAAAACATCTCATCAGCTTTCGTGCAACGAAAATCATGAACTAATTTTCCAACTTCCGTTCCATTATCTTTTGCTGAACCGTTGATATATATCAGGTGAGAACCGTCATCAAAAGATTTCATGCTCCCGTCTATGTATTTGTGAATGGTATATATCGTCTGATTCATTCCAAGAACGTCATTCAGCGTAATAAAGATAACATAACATTCAGGAAGTTCCTTGAAATCCTGCCCGGCTTTCAGGTTATGAACGTCAATCATTCCAGTATGAAATCTTGCACGTCGTGGATCAGCTCCCTCGTCAGCCTGCTGAATCTCTATGTTGTACAAAACTCCGTTGCTATCCTCCGCGAATACGTCCAAATAAACCGAACGCTTGAATCCTTGAAAAAATTTCTGCGTCCGCGCCGTTTTGACAACTAAGTCCTGCTTCTCCAATATCACGCGCAGCATTTCTTCTACACACGGAATATTATCTTCGAGAGCCAAGTTCATGAAATCGTTGTTCATCAACGTCATCTTTGCGATTTCTTCCCGTGTCTGAAGTGTAATTTTATTTACAACGCGTTTCGGCATTTATAGACTCCTTTCTACATCGTACTGCTGAATTCTTCCATCATTGTCTTAAAATCCCGATATTTGTCAAGATTTTTCTCTAAATCCCTGCGGATTAAGTTATTGATGTAAGCCGTTATACACACCTTTTGAGTTTCTTAGGCTGGCGAACTCTGCATCTCGATTACCGCAAAAAATATATATGCGAACAACACAGGCTCTTCCGCATCCTTTGGTTCCAGGAGATTTGTTCAATCCTGAATACATTGATCTGGACTGAAACGAATGATACAAAGCGAATCTCAACAGCCAAAACTTGCGGAAGACCCCAACACAGGGAAAATGAATAAATTTATAATCTTCCATTTTCTCCATATATTTATATTATTCAATTCTGGGCATTAAGCTGATATTTAGCTTTTCGGCTATTTCTCGTTTAGACTTAACTTTATTCTTTAGTTTCCAAATATCTTTCTCCTTGGATAGCTTAAGCCCTTTTAGAGATTTCATGGCGTTCTTCACAGAAATGTTATTTTTATCTGCTAATACTTTTATCTCCTGATAAATCATCCCTGCAATTTGCATAATAAATGACAGTCCTTGTGTTCTACAATAATCTTGCTGGTATATCGAGTTAAAATCAACAATGTTATCAATATAATTATAAAATGTTTCGATTCCCCATCTACTCTTGTAATCACAAAACACCTCTTTGGGTGTTTTTTGCATATCTGATGTTTCCAAAAGAAAGAGACCAAAATCTTTCTCACTAGCCAAAAGGCCTTCCTCTGTATAGCCTTTTTTCCCGGACTGCATATTTTCTATATAAGTTTTGCGTTCGGCAGCTTGACGTGTAGTATCTATAAAAGCAATATAACGTTTCCCATCTTTTCTAATATCTTGATAGTAAATAAGGCTTGAATAACCGTCCTTGTCATAAATGAAGTTCTTTCGTTTGTCGATTTTGATATTAGAGTAAACATAATCATAATCTGAACGTCCATGAATCATAGGAACAATATAGTTATTTCCATCTTTAGACATCAATTCCTTGTCAGTAGCAGTGTTAAATCCTCTATCAACTATGAATAAAGTCTTTACAAAAATAAATCTGTCAAAGAACAGCTGTATTGATGTCTTATCCGGATCTGATCCATTAAACATTTCATTTGCTAGAGACTTACCGGTTTCCACATCATAAGCAGTCATCCAATTAATCTGTGGCGAATTGAGTTTTTTGTATTTATATCCATACTCTGATAAATCGTTCTTCTCAGAAGTACATGCAATAACATGACCATCGAATGCAATCTTTTTAGAGGAATTATCAATCAGAGATTGTTGGAATTTAGTTGGCCTTTTTCCTCTCTTTCCAAGATTCTCATAAAGTGTTCGAAGGGCGGTTTCTCCTACTTGTACATGAGGAAATTCTTTTGAAAGAAAAGATTCATTATATATATTATGCATATCCTTCATATATGAGAACCCTTCAACAACTGTTATAATCGCAACAATATAAATCTGATTAGCGTCTTTTGCATTAAATACATTCTTAAGTTTTCTTAATGTCTCCGTGCTTTTCAATGCAAACGCATAGTCACCATAGCCAAGAACAGTAATCTCATCATCAGCAAGCATGTTACTATTTGGTATAAAACCATCTTTTATTGTAATACTTCCAATGCATTTTCCGGATTTTGTTACTGTTTTCCATATGGAACTACCATCTTCTTGTTCAAACTTCCTTTTTGTTGAAGATGTTTCATATACATAAAACAAGTCACCTTGACGCTTAACCTGTGTCCCATTAGGGCGGAGAGCACGTATCTCCGGAGGAACTGAATATTTACCCATTAATTATATCCCTTCCTAGTTCTTCGCCAGCCTAATGCCAGCCTAAGAATCATATCATAGGGAAAGGACTTTTGCAATGGAAATTCGTCGGTAAATACTAGCTATTATGGCGTTTCGAAGCTATATCAATGGTGTTCGTCATCAATCACCAGCCTAATAATCTAGAAAGGTGTGTTATATTTCCCCTGAAAAAATACGAGCCAAATTCCACTCCCTCATATAATTCTACCGGTATAGCGAGCGAAATTTTATGAACTTCGCCTTTTGGAGGTCTGCCGCCTTTGCCTTTAGCCGAAACAGTCGGCAACGGTTCTGCTTCTCCCCGAAATTCAGCAACGCTTTGAGCCGCCTTATTCGTATAAATTCCCTTAGCCATTTGAAAATTCCTCCAAAATCTCGTCAACAAAATTTTTATAGTCCTGAGCCGTGGTACTGTTCGGTGCATACTCATTCAAAGGCACATAATATTCAGTCAGAGCCTCCGTGCATGAAACGCTTTCACGGATTTTCGTTTTGAAACATTTGCTGCCTAATTTCTCCGCAAGACTGGCGGCAAGTTGGCTCATCCGCTTGGATTTTCGGGTACGTTCTTTAGCCTTAACTGTCAGAATGCCCATGACTTTCAAATTTTCGTTATTATCCCTTGCAAGTTCAAGAGCTTCTGCGAAGTCCATTAAGCCGTCCAATGACCAGCCTGATTCTTCAACTGGAATTATCACGTAATCTACCGCCGCAAGAACATTTTTCAACGCAAGGGCAGAAGCATTTAAAATCTGATAGATAGTACCTCCTCTTAATTGACATGCAGCACCTGCAGCCATAGCAGACGCAACACCACATTCTGCCTGGCAACCTGCGACAGCACCACCCAATGCCATCTTTAGAGAAATTATTCGTCCTATTTCACCTGCTGTGATAAGCGCATTTAACTGTTGAATTTCAGAAAAATTATATTCTTCGCTAATAGAAATTAAAACAGCTGGCAAAATTCCACAAGAACCAGCAGTCGGACAAGCTACAATCTTTCCCATTCTAATATTTTCTTCTGAAACAGCAAGGGCATAAGTGATAATTTTTTCGTGTAAAGAGCCTAAAAGTGAACGTTGAACATTAAATCGTTTTTGAACTTTATCGCAATCTTTACCACACATACCACTTAATGATGGTTCTTTACTTGCTATACCTAAAAATATAGATTCTTTCATCGCAAATAAACTTTTGTTAACAAAATTACGAACTTCTTCAACAGTAATACCCGTTTCTTTAGCCATATTTTCTTGCGCAATTTCAAAAATTGTTTTATTTTTGCTAATACAAGCATCAAATAATTGTTC
>CALAUZ010000116.1 GCA_937892105.1 uncultured Fretibacterium sp.
ACGAGAATAACGATACCGATTAACATAATGCCGATAAAATCGCCCCAACCAGCGTTCCAGCCGCGTTCAACCATAGTGCCGTAAAGCCTGATACCCGCGACGAGTAAATCATCAGGAGCGACATCCTGTCCCGCGATAGACCTTCCGGCCTCCATGAAGGAATTGACGATGAGCTTAGGGAGGAAAGTGCCAACGCCAGAGGAGGACATAATCCAGAAGAACACGCCGACATATATAATCCACTTAGCGATATGAGCTGCAACTGAGCCGACGTTACTTTCGCCGCTTAAAATCATTTTGCCAAGCCCCATAGCGAGGGACAGAGTAGCCAGCCCGACAAACAGCCCACGAGCGTAACCCAATAATTTGTCGCCAATGCCGGAAGTGAAATCCTCGACAAATTCGAGAGTGGCATTAGTGCCGGGACTAGCGGCATGAACAACGGAGATAAACCCCAGAATGAGGACTAATGAGAACAGCCCAATAAAAAGTATTTTCTTTCCCATTGTTAAAGTCCTCATTACTTAAAACCCGGAGTGAAAGTTTTACCGGGAGTCTGCAAATTTTGCAGGGACTTGTAAGCCTCAAGAATGCTCTCCTCTTTCTGTTCGCGTTTATCAATTTCATCGCGTTCGGTCTCAAGGAAAGTAGTCATAAAGCCCTGAAGCGTCTGCTCATTACGTGCAATAATGGAGCTTGTATGATCCAGCAAAGCCCCAAGAGCCTGTAAAGCCTGAACCTGTCCCTCTGAATTTGAGAGTGCGGAGAGTAATTTCTCACGAGTATTTTCGTCGTTCTGAAAATCTTTAGCGGTAGTATTAAGGGCTTTTAGGTAAGCCTCAAAAGTTTGTTTTAACTGCTTATCGCGTGTTTCGTTGCGAGCTTTGAGGTCGTCAATTTTCAATCCCGCCTGAAAATCAGGATGTCTGTTTTTGAGCATGTTCTCAATATCATCAGTGAAGTGAGTAATGCTTTCAACGTCCCGAAGAATGCTTCTGAGCTGCGAGAAATTTTCGGAGAGAAGTTCTTTCATGCCCTGAATCTGATTGATGGTAGATTGCGGGAGTTGAGCGAGCATCTTGAGTTGATTTAATTTCATCTCAATGGTATTGAGCCATTCAGCGACGGCCTTAATTTTGACGGTGATTTGAGTAGTCTCCTGAGCAATGAGACATTCAGCCTGTTTTGAGAATGAAAAAATCACTCCACAGACAAGAATAAGCAGGAAAAATATTTTGTAAAATCCTTTGTAAGTCATGATGAAAATCCTCCTTCCAATTATTTGAAGCCCGGAGTAAAAGTTTGCCCGGAGCGTTCAGTTTGGGCGGCGTTTTTACCCATTTCGACGATATTTTGTTGAACGAGCTTCTGCCGCTGTTTTTCGGCCTGTTGTCTAGTGATGTAACTTTCCATGAAGCCGCTTAACTCCTGATTATTTCTGTCGAGGAGAAATGAGGCGTGATTGACCATAGCACCGATAATCTGAATGGCCTTAGTCTGTCCCGACTCGGAGTCAGCCTCATTGAGAGTACTTATCATGCTGTCCCTGATTTGCTGTTCGTTATCGAAATTCTTAACTGTCATGTTCAAGACTTTCATATAGCCTTCTTCAACCTTTCGCCAGTCGTCAGCGAGGCGTTTGCCTTCAGTAACAGCGGAGGTGATACTTTCATAGTCATCTGGGAAATGTTCCCTGAAAGCCGAGCCGAAATTAGAAATATCAGCGGTAAGGCTTTTAGCATTTTGCAGGACGGATTGAGCCTCAGTAAAAATCTGCATAATCTGGCCGTTGCCCAACTGAAGTAGTCTTGATTTCAGAGAGTTAAGCATGGCGAGATGCTGTTTAATCATTTCGAGCTGCTCTGAGACTTCGTGAATATCAGCGGCGAGTTTTGTCAACTGAGTACCTTCCTGAACAGGGAAACCATTGACCCAAAGCCACCACGAAAAAGCCGGAGCAGGAAGAAGCGCACATGTAATAAGCAGAAAGATGCTAAGAAACTTTAGAAATCTGTTCATTGATTTTGTCCCTCCATTTTTTGCGCCAAATTTGAGATTCAAAAGACAGGTCAAGACTTTTCCAAGCGTCAGCCCAATCCTCTAAATCTCTTTCATTGAGCCACTGAACGGGCCACGTTCTGCCGTAATGCTCCTTTAGTTCGCGAATCCGTGATAAATCCTCAGCCCCGCTTGCCCCGACAAAGGACAAAGCGACAGGGCCTAAGCCCAAACTGAATAACCTGCGTCCTTTAGGAGAAATAATGTAGTATTCGCGTTTTCGTATCATGTGAGCGATGAGATTGACCTGACGTTCGTTAAGCTGTAGGAAATCCCGGTAAAATTCACCGATTTTGCTCCCCTTAGCGTCAGGGTTGGCGAGAAGAATTTTTGTAGGACAGCTCTCAAAAACCGCGTCTCTGATAGTGCTGTTTACAACGTCAGCGATGGACTGAGTAGCGAGGACAACAGCACAGTTGAGTTTCCGGAAAGTCTTTAGCCATCCCCTTATTTTTTCGGAGAACAATTTATCGCGCATAGCAGTCCAAGCCTCATCAACGACCAGCAGGGACGGAGCACCTTTTAATCTCCGCTGAATCTGGAAGAATAAATAAGTGAGGACAGCAGGAGCAATTTTTTCACGTTCGAGGAGAGAAGCAATCTCGAAGACGTTAAAAGCGGCATAATTTATGTCGTCATGGTCTCCGTCAAGCAGATAACCGCCACTCTGATTGA
>CALAUZ010000117.1 GCA_937892105.1 uncultured Fretibacterium sp.
AGCTGGAAGTTTTGCGGGTACATTCGGCAAAGCAGGAAAAGCACTCGCAGATTTTCAGAAACAGGCTGAACAGATGCAGAAACAAACGGCACAAATTGAGTCGTATCAGAAAATGCAGGGTGCAATCGATAAAAACTCTACTGAAATGCAGACGATGTACGATAAAGCCGAAGCCCTTAACGCACAGGCGGCAGTCTCAAATACACGGACGCAGGATTTATCCTCGCAGTATCGAACAGCCCAGCAGGAAACAGCGAGGCTCAATGCAGAGAATGTACGCAACACAGACGCATACAAAGCCGCTCAGCTCAATGTGAAATCACTTGAGAAGCAAATATTAGCCACATCACAACCGACAGCGGAATTACAGCGACAATACAAGGCAGCGCAGGAAGAAGTAAGACGGCTTGAAAGTGCAATGAAAAGTAGCTCCGAAGCAATGAAAGCCGCCCGCAAGAATGAGCAGGATTTAGCGCGTCAGGTAAAAGAGTCAAAGCGAGAGACTAAATCCCTGACAGACGAATCGAAAGGCTTGACCGAACAAGGCGACAAGTTAAAGCAGACGATAGACCGAGACAAAGAGTCATTATCCCGAATGGCCGCTGAACTTAAAGCCGCCGGAATCGACACGAAGAATCTTACTGGGGAACAAGCCAGACTGACCCAACAATCCCAGCGCATGGCCGAAGCGCAAGAAAAATACAAACGCTCAAAAGCAGCCCTAGAGCAAACGAAGCAAAATCTCTCATGGAACAACATAAAGGGAGAATTGATGACAGATGCGGGACTCGGTTATGCGCTGTATAAGCCAGTGAGTCAGGCAGCGGATTTTGAGTCAGCGATGGCGCGAGTGAATGCGGTTGCGTTTTCAGGTGCGGGACGCGATAAGGAAGCGGATGCAAAATCATTCAAGGCATTATCGGAACAAGCTCGGCAATTAGGACGCGACACACAATTTACGGCGGTACAGGCTGCGCAGTCTCAGGAGAATTTAGCTCGTGCAGGTTTTAAGGCCGATGAGATAATCGCGGCCATGCCCGGATTGCTGAACATGGCTGCGGCTGAGGGTATGGATTTGGCTACAGCTTCTGACGTTGCGGCAAGCACCTTACGAGGTTTCAAGCTGTCAGCAGATCAGGTGAACCGCGTCGCGGACGTTCTTGCACAGACCAGCGCGGCGAGCAACACAAGCATAGTTGGACTCGGCGAGGGCATGAAGTATGTAGCTCCTGTTGCGGCAAATTTGGGAGTGTCGCTCGAAGAAACATCAGCCATGCTCGGAGTTATGGCCAATGCAGGCATTAAGGGTACTGAGGGCGGTACAGCGTTGCGAGGAGCATTCCTGCGTTTAGCGCAAGAGCCGAAAGCAGTTGAGAAGGCGTTAAACAGTCTTGGAGTCGCAAGCAGGGATGCAAAAGGAAATATGCGCCAGTTGCCCGATATAATGACGGAATTATCCGAGAAAATGAAGAATATGGGCGATGCCGACAAGATGCAAAAACTTGCCGACATATTTGGCGTTCGTGCTGTTTCTGGAATGATGGCGGTTATGAGCGGAGTTGCTGACGGTTCATTAGAAACTATCACGCAGTACAACAAAGAAGCAACGGGTATTCTCAAGGCCATGTCAGAAGCGACAGGAGCAAGCCTTGATGAAATGCGCGGGGCAATGAAGGACGTTGAGCCGTATACAGAAAAGCTCGGAATCTCTTACAGGGATTTGGCGATATACACGGCCATGCTTGCCAAGAGCGGGACTACTGGCGCGATTGCCAATAGTCAGTTGACGGCGGTATTTTCAAAAATCGTAAAAGACTCAAAGAGAGTCAACAAGGCTTTGCAGGGTTATGGAATATCTCTGGTCGATGATAAGGGGAAAACACGCGACTTTCTCGAAATCCTGAAAGATTTAAACAACGCTATGAAGGGCATGGATGGCAAGAAGCAACTTGAAGCATTGCAAAAAATTTTCAAGGATGATGAGGCTGTACTAGGTATTCAGGCGTTAATGGCACAGTTTGAGCAAGGTGCGTACTTTGAGCTTGATAAGGTGAAAACTAAAGGTGTATCTGCGGAAATGGCCGAGAAACTGCTTGAAACATACAGCGGGCAGATGACTCTTCTTGGTTCAGCAACAGAAGGACTGATGATTGATATTGGAGATGTTCTGTTACCGATGTCAAAAGAAATAGTCAGGACAATTACAGCTTGGACATCTGGATTATCAAAACTTGCACAAGAACATCCCGAAATCACAAGGGCTATTGTCGGTACTGTTGGAGCATTAGCGGCCTTAAAAGTTGGATTTGTCGGTCTCAAAATAGGCTGGAATTTGCTCAAGTTACCATTCTTGACTGGAAAAGTTGCGCTCGATTTGTTGAATCTCAAACTGTTGGGCAGTGCGGACGCAGTAACAGAGGCAGGCCAAAAAGCGGGTTTACTGTTAAAAGTCTGGGGCGGTCTCAAATCCGGCGCGAAAGGACTCGGAAAAGGTTTATGGAATGCGTTTAAGTTTGTCGGCAAGGGAGCATTTGACGCGGGGAAATTAGCCCTGTATTACAGCAAGCAACTTCTCATAACGACAGCTACAAAAGCATGGACAGCTGCCCAGTGGTTATGGAACGCGGCCATGTCAGTAAACCCGATCGTGCTGATTATTGCGGCTATTGCAGGGGCTATTGCTATAGGCTACCTTCTCTATAAGAACTGGGACAAGCTCAAAGCATGGTGGGCTTCGTGGACAGTTAAGGACGTTTTCGCAATAATTAAGGAATACGCTTCAAGGGCTGTAAATTTTGTATTTGAATTGTGGGTTGAGTTCTGGAAGTGGTTGGGGTCATTAGTTCTTGGAGACTTGTTTGAACCTGTTGTACAGTCTGCTATTGACACATATTACTATGTCCAAAATAAATGGAATGAGTTTTGGGCATGGTGGGACTCGTTATCGCTGTCAGATTTCTTTGCGCCCGTGAAAGATTTTGCCGTCAGTGCGTATGATTATGCCAAAGGGAAATGGCAGGAGCTTTCAGCGTGGTGGGACTCTTGGTCATTGTCAGATGTTTTTGCGCCTGTTAAGGAATATGCACTTGGAGCGTGGAATTTAGCCAAAGGAAAATGGGAAGAGTTCAAAGCGTGGTGGGATTCATTCACTCTCGGTGATATTTTCCCTGAAGGATTCTCGCTGTCATGGGACGGCGTTTTGTCGGGTTGGGAGAATCTCAAGGGAGTATTCGGCAATATAGATTTTGGCGGAATATGGGACTCTTTGTCATCAGGTTTCGCAACAGTCTGCGACTCAATCAAAGGCGCGTGGAATGGTGTTACAGGTTTCATCAAAGACACATGGAACACGGCATCGGATTATGTTTCAGGCGCGTGGAAGTGGACAAAGGGATTATTCGGCTACGATACAGACGCGGAAGATTTGCAGGTACAAATTCAGGATATTACCGCGTTAAACAAGATGAGCGAGGGCTTATCCCAGAGAGTCGCCGAAATGACTCAGGCATGGCAGCCCTTCAAGGATTCATTAGGCGAGGGCTTCACGCAAATATACACGGCCATGCAGGGAGTCTCGGACAAAATTCGCGGTGTTGTAATTCCTGCTGTGAATGAATTAGTCTCAGCATTAAGCCGAGTTGCAACGGAGATAACAGCAATCGTTCAGGCCGGAAATATTGAGGTTGACGTTAGGACACCGAATCAAGGCATGGACAGTAATGTTCCACAGCAGTATCAGCGCATCTTAGGCGGTAGGAAACGCGCTGAGGGAGGCTTCATCACACAGCCTGAAATAGCGTTAATCGGTGAGGCAGGAAGGGAAGTTGTTATCCCGCTCGAAAAACAAGCACGAGGCACTGAATTATGGTTGCAAGCCGGGCGCGAGTTAGGGTTAATCACAAACACGAGCATAACGAATAATTACCCCGTTCAGAATACAGAAGGCTATAACGCATTACCGCAAATAGTGAATGCCATGAAGATACAGCCACAAGTCAGCAATATCATTCCCCATGCAACAGGTGGAATCTTCACACAGCCCCATATAGGACTCGTAGCAGAGGCTGGGAGCGAGGCAATAATTCCGCTTGAAGACAAATCACGGGGGCTTCCGTTGTGGATTGCGGCGGGGGAGGAATTAGGCTTTTCATTCGGCGGTTCATCAACGAATAGCAATATGTCGTTCACATTCAACCCAACTGTCAGCGTTACGGTAAACGGCGGAGACCCTGACAGCGAGTCAAAATTCCGGCGGATTCTTTCGGAGATGTTCGAGGAATTATTCTTAGACTTTCAGGAACGTATGCAGAGGATAGCGTTTGAATGAGAATATACACAACTAAGCAGGGTGATACTTGGGACATTATAGCCCTGAGAATGTACCCGAAATTAGGCGCGGAAAAACTAACAGACATTCTCATACGAGGGCGTGAATATTTCGCGTGATATTGCGCCGTATTTAGTCTCATTCACATACACCGACAACGCAAGCGACAAGGCCGATGATATTTCCCTGACACTTGAAGACAGAGCGCGTTTATGGTGCGGGGATTGGTTTCCGTCAAAAGGAGACAAAATTCGCGCAAGCATAATTGTACACAACTGGGAGGATGAGTCGAAAATGGAGTCGCTCCCTTGCGGATTGTTTGAAGTTGACCAGATAGAATGTTCCGGCCCGCCTAATCAGGTAACAATCAAAGCAGTGTCGACTCTAGTCAGCAAACCTATGAGGCAGGAGAAACACACAAAGGCATGGGAGAACGTAAAGCTTTCATCAATCGCGGGAGATTTTGCGGGCAAGAGCGGACTCAAATTATTTTGGGACAGCTCTGAAGACCCTCAATTTGAACGGCGCGACCAAGTAGAAATCTCAGACCTTGAATTTTTATCGGGGCTTTGTAGGGATTACGGTATCGCGGTGAAGGTAACGGACACACAGCTAGTTTGCTACGATGAAGAAACATACGAGGATAAATCCCCAGTTGCGGAGCTTTCATACGGCGACAAGAAGTTAATCCGTTGGAGTTTCTCAAGTAAGACCGCCGGAACGTATAAGAGCGCGAAAATCTCCTTTCATG
>CALAUZ010000118.1 GCA_937892105.1 uncultured Fretibacterium sp.
TCCCTAATCCATCTTTCAACATCAGGAAAAAGGCTTCTGCTGTCTTCTCCCTTGAGGAGTACGTCAAATCAGGCCGTGCTACAAGTCAGGACATTCACATCCTCTGTGAGGCTATTACAGCTCGCAAAAATATTCTTGTGGTCGGCGGCACTGGCACAGGCAAAACTACCTTCGTCAATGCAATCATCAACGAAATGAAGACTCTCACTCCTCATCACCGCTTACTCATCCTTGAGGATACTCTCGAACTCCAATGCTCTATGGACAATTTCGTCTCCATGCGCACAACGTCTGACATGTCCATGCAGGATTTGCTCAAAGTTACCATGCGACAAAGGCCCGACAGAATCATCATCGGCGAAGTCAGGGGCAAAGAAGCCCTCGATATGCTCAAGGCTTGGAACACGGGACACCCCGGCGGCGTTTGCACCGTTCACGCTAATGACGCTCGCGCTGGTCTCCTCCGTATTGAACAGCTCATTTCTGAAGTCTCTCAAAGCCCTATGCGGAAGCTTATCGCTGAGGCTATTGATATCGTTGCCTTCCTCATCATAGACCCTCACATCGGCCCGAAACTTTCGGAACTAGTCGCCGTTGATGGCTTCCATGAGGGGCAATACCTCTTTCATGACTTAAAGGAGGTGGTCGCTTGACTTATAACCTTATTTTTCTGCTGTCTGACTATGCGGGGTTCTAAATATTTCTTAACTATCTTTTACACATATGAAAGGAGTTTTTACCATGAACAAACATTTCTCTACGTGGCTCTTTGAGCGCAGAACTGCCATCCTTGCGGTCGTCATCCTTGTGGCTCTGCTCTGCTCTCCTGTTGCCGCTCTCGCAAGCAACAACGATTTACCCTGGAATACCGCGCTTGAACGTCTCGTTAATGCTTTCTCCGGCAGAACTGCTCTCCTCGTCTCCATGATTGGCATTTTCTTCGCCGGCGGTATGCTCATCTTCGGCGGCGATTTGGGCAACTTCGGCAAAATGGTCATGATGATTGTCCTCGTCGGCTCTATGATGGGCGCACTCTCCACCATCGCTAGCAACTTCATCACTACGGAAGGATGCCTCATTCCATGATTATCTACAACAACGAGGAAATAAGGGTTATACCTGTGCGTAAAAGCCTCACACTTCCTCAGCTCATTTGCGGCTGTGATCGCATCCTCTTCTTGCTTCTCATGCTCTTCTGCATGGCTCTTATCTTTCCGGGTGGCTTGGGGTCGGCTAACTACGTCAATGTCGTCATCGGGATTGCTTTCTTCTTCTTTGGCGTTCAGGTCTTGACCGTTCTTGCTAAGTATGACCCGCTTTTCAGCCAGATTTTCACTAGAGCCGTCAAGTATCAGGACGCTTACGTAGGGTCTTCACTCGTGTCTCGACAGAATAAATCTTACTCATGAACGTGTCTGACATGTTTTCTCCCATATCGGTGCGGGGGGTTTCTTCTCCCTGCACCTCTTCCTGTCTTGAAAGGAGGCTGTCCCTTGCATAATCATTCGGAAGGAGACGGCTTCGCCGAATTGCTCAATTTCTCTCACATGGTCGCTCCTGATGTCTTAGGTCTCAAAAATGGCAGCTTCCTTGCGGGGTTCTGGCTCACTGGCCCGGACCTCGAAAGTTCTACCGTTCAGGAGTTGGAGCATTTAAGCGAAATGATGGCTCGCGCTATTCATCAGCTCGATATGCGATGGTGCGTTCATTTTGAGTTCTTCAGGCGTGAGGCTCATAACTACCCAGACGGCCATTTTCACGAAACTACTACTAAGCTCATCGACATGGAGCGGTTCGCTCAGTTTCAGCAGGAAGCTGGACACTACGAATCTATTCAGGCTATCTTTGTTACATACGTTCCTCCAGCTTTTGAGAAAAGTCCTCTACTACAGCGCATTAAAACTTTCCTCTTCGGGGCTGATAGTGAGAATGAAGATCCCGTTGTCGATAAACAGCTTGAACGTTTCGAGGAGGTTATACGCGGCCTAAAAGATTCCCTCAGTCTTATCATGAAGGTTCAGCGCATGACCTTTCACCCGGATAATGTTCCTGACCCGTACTCTGGCACTTCCGAACTTCTTGAAGTCGTTAATGCTTGTGTTAATGGCGAATGGCATTCCGTCAGGCTTCCCGCTTTCCCCTATTACCTTGACTGCCTTCTTGCTCAGGACTGCTTTAACGCTAATCACCTCATGTACAATCACGAGTATGTACAGTGCGTCTCCCTCGTCAATTATCCGGCGGGGACGTTCCCGTCTATCCTCTCTGACTTGCAGGCTCTGCCTATCTCTTTCAGGTGGTCGTAGCTCTCTATTTCGATAGGCTGTCCCGATGCGCGAGTGTTGATAAGCGCAATAAGTGAGACTTGGATATTGTGAATCTCCTTTGCGTAGGTGTCAGTCTTGCGTATATCGTGCGAGATGATAGCCTTTTGCAATGCGCGCAATATTCGGATAGCGTTTTCTTTCACTTCGCCTGTATAGGTTTTGCCGTGCAGTTTGCAGTAGCGGCGTATTATCTTAACGCTTGTGCTTACGTTGTTGTCGTACGCCTTTTCGCGTTTTGGTTTCTTTGGCTTTGGCTATAAATTCGTCAATCTTTGAAAAATTCAAAGTTCCACTGTTTGTACATACCACCCCAAATTTCATAGCATTTCCTGTTACAAACTGACTGAAATTGTTGGCAGCAACTTTTTGATAATTTTCGTCGGCAAGGTAGTTGTCAGCACCCAAACCAAGTCCGATTGTTACACCGGGCATATACTCTGACATGTACTCTTTTATGAACTTGTAGTTAGCCATCGCCTCATCGGTCGAGAGCGGAATCTCATCGATGGACGAAATTGGCGAGTGTCCCTCTGGAGTATGCCAGTCCATCTTGTCGTCGTCGCAGGCGGAAAAAATCATCGCTCCGCAAACTGCAAACGGTAATATTTTATGTAATGTTTTCATTGTTTTCTAATTTTTTTAACTACGAAAAACACAAAAGGCACGAAATATAATTTTAGTGTTTTTAGCGTTTTTCGTAGTTATTATTAAATAATTGATTAAAAATCTTTTACAACTGAAGTTTTTGTGTTAACAACACGGAAATTGTCAATGTAAATTTTCGTATCGAATGTCTTTGCTTCTATTGTCAAATCAGAATCAACCTTGATATTAGCATTGCTTGCAAACACTTCAAAGTTTTTGTAAGAACAATTATTTCTTAAATCAATAACTTCTTGAAAAGTGTGAGCCTCATCGTCAGCAAATTCACCAAAGTCAGTAAACGGAATTGTTACAGTCTGCCAACCATCTGTAGTATAAGGCGTAAAAACTTCAGGATTAGATTTATCGAACCACGGAATCCAAACTGCCGCACCCGACACAACACCCGAATTTCCGGGGCTTGCGTTTGCTGAACCATAACCGTAAGAGTTAAGATTGTTGGCAAGCGAAATTTCCAACTGACCAGTTTCGTTCCAAACGCCGTCAACGTAAATATCAAACTGAATAGCAAGTTCAGAAAGCGATGTTTCAGCAGGAATTTTTGAAGTCATACGTGTCCAATCATCGTTTGCATTGTCATTGCCAGCGGTTGCCCAAAATTCGATATGGTCAACACCAGGATTGATACCATTTTCGTATTTTGCATCAGCCTCGCCAAGGTGAGGAATAAGCATTGCCACTTTACCACGACCAGTATTCAACGGATCGTCTACCAAATCGTCAGTTTTCCATGTTGCAGACCAACCTCCTAATTCGCCTTTACCATCAAAA
>CALAUZ010000119.1 GCA_937892105.1 uncultured Fretibacterium sp.
GAGAACTAAAAAAATCAGAGAACAACTGAAAAAACTGAAAAATGACAACGACTGGGAAGAGAAAACGAGAAAAATAGTTTTTCTTCCTAATTTTTATATATACATATTACACGAGAAGTTCGAAGAGATAGATAAAAAATGGCTATCAATGAGGAAATTACTATGAATAGCGATGAATACAGTGACGCATAGGATATCGTTGCATTATGATGTAAAGAAGTTATTCTACAACACACAGAAACACACGCAGGCAAAAATCTTTCACACGGGTTTACGGTTCTTTGAAGAAAGTTAGCTTTTTTTCTCGTAACTCCTTGTGAGATATGCCTTGCTTATCTGAAACTAGGGGTATAAAAGCATGGAAAAGAAATGTAATGTCTTTATAAGCTCAACTTATAAAGACCTAAAAGAAGAGCCTTCAGTAGCAATGGAGGCTATTATTGAGGCTGAATGTTTTCCAATAGGAATGAAGTTTTTTCCAGCAAGTCCACTAAGCCCATGGGATTTTATTAAAAAATCGATTGATAGATGTGATTGCTATCTTTTGATTGTTGCTGGTCGATACGGTTCAATTGACCAGGACACTGGGATCAGTTATACAGAAAGAGAATACGATTACGCTGTAAAGAAAGGAACTAAAATCTTTGCGTTTTTGAGTTCCGATTTGAACAACTACGAGGTGGACGATATTGAAAAAATAGAGAAGTTTAGAAAAAAAGTGGAAAAAGGTAAACATACTTGTGCTTATTACGAGAATAAGAACGAGCTAAGTGAAAAGATAGTAAAATCTCTTGTTCTTGCTAACAAAGATAACATAGATGCTTATGATTATCTTTATAATCTTATAGGATTTTTGCAGGAGCAGATTAACCAACTTGCAGAAGCTAGCCTTACAACTACACTTAATTTAGCAGATACTAATGAAAGAATCAGAAAATTGAAAAAGACCAATAACTTGCAATAAGCCATGACTAAAAAACTCGAACTCGTTGAAGGTAAATCTCTTCTTGAATCCCTTTTATCATCGGCCTCCTCACCGTTCTTGAACCTGTTATTGTCTATCCGCCGTTCTGTTGGAGGCCGTCTCCCAAATACGGCTCTGTTGGAACTGCCCACAGTGATAGAGAAGGATACGCAGGAAAAGCTGATGAAAATCTGGGAGCAGTCCGGCATCATGGCCGCTGGGGAAGTAATTTTGAAATCGATTGATGAAATCAACAACGGCTCATTAGAGACTGTGGATAAAGTGATTGGGAAGAGGCTGGAAAACACAGCGGAGGTAGTAAAAGCCGGTGCAGACAAAGACAATACGGGTAGCTCACCAGCAGTAAAGTTGACAGGCGCATCAAAAGAACTGATGACAGAAGTGGTCGCAGACTCGGAGCTAGACGCAGACTCAGCTCGGAAGGAGGACGTTCTTGCAACATGACAACAAAAAAGACGAAATTCTTTTTGCTTAAATGTGTACACATGGCCCTTACTACAGCAATCTTCTACTTTTTCTGGATGCTGTTCAGGTATGGATATGTTCCCTCATTTCCATATGTTATTAATGGAGTATTTAAGGAGATAATAAGTGGAAAGGTAGGAGGAATTAGCGAAGTAGCCAGAGCAGCCGGAGCAGCTGTTGAGTATCGCTACGATCTATTTGTTACCATAGGCTATGCTGTGGCTCTTTACCTCTTCAACCGTACATATAACACCTACCTTCTAGGTTTCACTCGAATCCGAGGTCTCGCCTTTTCCCAGTTCATCTCCCAGTTTTTCTCTGCTGGAGTGATTTACCTCGCCGTATCCATCGGCTGGCTTCAGTTCAAATCGCCGCATTGGTTCTTCGTGATGCTGGTGTTCCAGCTACTTTTTGATTGTATATGGTCAGTAATAGCCAGTATCTTGTATTTTCATGATAACCCCCCGAAGAGGACGATATTTATTTACCGTGATGTGCTTGATAAGGTTCGATTCGGCTCTATAGCTGATAAACCTGTGGGGAAAATATACAAAATAGAGAAAGAACTGCAGTATCGAGGATTAAGCTTTCAGGAAATCCGGCATGAACTGGACGGATTTGAAGCTGTGTTTGTCGCGGGGGTTAGTTCGAGATGCAGGAACGGGATATTAAAATACTGTATTGAAGAAGACATTCCGGGCTTCTTCTTACCTCATTTAGGGGACGTACTGATGAGAGGCGCACTTCACATTCAGACGTTCACATCGCCAGTTATGTATTTCGGGAAGAAAGAAGTTAAGCCGGAGTATTTATTAG
>CALAUZ010000120.1 GCA_937892105.1 uncultured Fretibacterium sp.
TCGGGAAGGTCATCGAATGCACCGTCTTTAAGTTTCTCGTAATGGTAGTCCTTCTTATCACTCGCAGCATCGAAAGCACGTTTCCCAGCATTCCACTTATAGACCTTAACCCATACTTCGCCGGTCATCGGTCCGGACGGCCAGCCTTTAGGGTTTGCGAGAGCTGTCGCCCTTTCTGTCCACTTGTACAGTACGGCGATTTCGCTTGTGCCGTCTCCGTCAAAATCTCCAACAGCCATATCTGTTGCAGGCTGGCTTTCAAGGTCATCGCCCCACTGGTTTGTGGAGTGAACGTGAATCCCGCTTGCATCACCCAGAGACCTCAGCGTTAATTTTCCGTCAGCGTAATTCAATCTGTAAACGAAAACGTAGATGTCTTGCTTCGTGTTAATCATCAGGGCTACCTCGTTGTCGTATTTGTCGCCGTCAAAATCTCCGACCGCCAGTGATACGATTTTCGGACTTTCCGTCGATCTGCTTCTCGAAGTTCCCTCCGACCTGAAAGGAGTTTCGTGCGTCAATGCTGTCAGAGGCTCCCGAGTCATTCTGCCTTCACTGTCAGCACTGATGGCGAAAAATTCGAGGCGTATTGTCTTATCCAGCCAATCCGGGTGGTTCGGGCCTGATGCACCGACAAAAATTTCGCGGTCATAGCCCTTGACGGACATAACACCTGTTCCATATACCTGAGGGATAAAAGCTCCTTCGGAATTTGCAAACGCCGCCGGTGTATATTCGCCGAAATCCGACAACTGGACGGAATTAACGAGTGCTTGCGGTGTTGCAGCGGTTGAGTTCTCGCTTCTGGTGTTGGAAAGAGTCTTGAAGTAATACGTGAGCTGGCCGTTGGGGGCTAAGTTGTGGGTCATCAATGCTCTTTTGCCGTTGTAGAGTCTGCGTGATACGGCAGGGCGGAGATAGTGAGGCGTGTATGCAGTCCACTCAAGCCGTCTTCGTGCATTTGAATTATGATAAAGCCGCTTTGTCGAGGCTGAAGCGTCTGCTCCGAACGTTGTGGCGAATATATCAACATCGCCGATTAAGTAGCCGCCCCTGAGGGTGATTAGTCCCTTCTTGGGGAGTGAGAGTTCTCCCTTGTTGATTTCCTTGACGACATCATCAACGCTTCCGAGAGACTTGCCGTTAATCGTCTGCGCTGACTCGGCAGGCCCTCCGCAGAACTGAAGACATAATCCTGTCATCAGCAGTACCGTGAATAATCGTAATCTCTTCATAAAAGAAAATTAACCTCCGTAAAAAAAATTTTTCGTTGACATTTTACTTTTATCTCTCCGTTGTTGTAATGGGGTTTCCAGATTGTCAAACTTGAAATTGCTAAACCTCTTGTATTTTTCTCCGTGCCTGACTATATAATCGTGAATATAAAATCAGGAGGGATATTACATGAATGTTTTATTTGCCAGAACACTGCGGAAACTGCGAGAGGAGAGAGGGCTTTCACAGAAACAGCTCGGCCAAAAAATATTTGTCAATCATTCCACCATAGCCCGTTGGGAAAATGCCAGCCGATTGCCAGATGCAACGATGATTGTTCGACTCGCCAGGTGCCTCGGTACGGACATCAATCACATGTTTCAGCTCGCAGCTCAAAGCGAAGAGAACCCTAATGTCATAATAGTTGACGACAGCAAGATCATTCTCTCTGACGGTCTTACTGTCCTTGAGGAGGTCATACCGAATGCCACAATCACGGGCTTTATCTGGCCTTTAGAAGCGATTGAATATGCAAAAAATAACCGTGTTTCGCTTGCTGTTTTGGATATTGAACTGGGAACAGCCAGCGGACTTGACCTTTGCCATACGCTGCTTGAAATCAATCCCTGCACGAACATAGTATTTCTGACAGCATACGCCGATTACTCCCTCGACGCGTGGAAAACTAATGCAAGCGGTTTCATGCTAAAGCCCTTGACTGTAGATGACGTGAGGGAACAGCTGAAAAAGTTGCGTTATCCGTTTTCAGTAGTAGAGGCTGAAAAATGATTTTCTGGTACGATTTCTACTTCTTCCATTTTATGAGCGGGGCTGCACTTCTGTTAAGTTTGCTGGGATTGTGGTTCATTGCCATCATGCCAAGTATTGACCGCTGGAACAAACGCTTTTTCCGAATACTTTTTACCGCTCTTGTGCTGTTGAGCTTGAACTGCCTCGCCGAAATTATTTTGTACAGTCATACAGTCCCGATTGCGTCTCTATATTTCACGTTTACTCTGGAAACTCTGCTTCTCTCAATTACTCTGCCTATGATTACGATTTATCTTCTGCACTGTTGCGGAGAAAATGTGCGCTCAAGCAAGCTGTTTCATGCCGTGATGAGTCTATGGGCAGTCTTTTGCGCAATACTTACAATTGCTCCATTCATTGGAGGTTTCTACTATTTCACGCCTGACAATAAATATTATCGCGACTCTTGGTATCCGCTCCTGATTGTGCCGCTACTTGTCCTGTTACTGTTCAATATCGTAGGTCTGATACGTAGACGGAAAAATCTTTCACGCAAAAAATTCCTTAGCTTTCTAATTGCTATATTGCCCATAACAGGAATGTTAGTGATAAATACATTTGTCGAAATTTACCCGCTTGTAGATATATGCGTTGTACTGTCAGCACTGTCTATGTACAGCCTCATATTGTCCGACCAGGTTGAACAGGATTTGCGCCGACAACGTGAAATCGCCAATCAGCGCAACAACATTATGGTTCTGCAAATGCGTCCTCACTTCATCTACAACACTATGACGAGTATATATTGCCTATGCGGTCAGAATCCTCAACTAGCCCGGCAGGTCATAATGAATTTCACCACATATCTGCGCAAGAACTTTACCGCCATTGCAAGCGCAACACCAATTCCATTTTCGTCAGAACTGGAACATACTCGCGCATATCTTGCTGTAGAGCAGGCACAATATGAGGACAGCTTGTTTGTTGAGTATGATACTCCGCATAAATGTTTCCGCATTCCTCCGCTGACCCTGCAACCAATCGTTGAGAATGCTATCAAGCATGGCCGAGATCCGTATGCTGGTACGTTCAGAATTTCCATCAGGACGATAATTCCGAACAGTTCTAAAGGACAAAAAGAGTTTGACGTTCTGGAAACCCCCTTATGATAACGGAGAAAAAATAATAATATATCGTTCGTTGCTGGGATATACGCATTCCCGGCGGAAATATCATAGGAGGAGATAATCATGAATCTCTCTAAGAAAGCGTTTAGTGTCTTACTGGCTGTTCTCATGGTTGCAAGTCTCGTTGTTACAGCGCAGGCAGC
>CALAUZ010000121.1 GCA_937892105.1 uncultured Fretibacterium sp.
AATCCCCTTCCTGTCGAACTCTGAAACTCTTTCCGGCAGGGAGGGGAATTGTTTTATGGTGAACCTTTCCGCTATGCTATAATGCCAACGTCCAGGTTGCGTTGAGGCCAGTACGGGACGAGTGTCCCAGAAAATGTTTGACGAGAACAACAGGAGCTATCATAACCTTCAATGATTACGGGAATAATTGAAATATGTTGTGCCTTCTTATGAGAGATTAAGGAGGCATTTTTTTGCCCTTGTACAGTATAATTGTCGCAAAGAAGTGGTATACATGCAGGAGCGTAGAGGTTTCAGCCTTGAGAAAGATGGATTAGGGGTATGACGCAGACAGGAAAGACGCTTCATCGACAAATTTACAGATAAAGATATTGTCAGAGCATGGGAAAAAGCATATGAGAAGATAGGAAAGTTCGTAATTCCGGAATAAAGAGGATAATTTATCCTCAAAATGAGCGGAAGCTGGGACATTCTGCTCAACAATCTATTCAGGTAAGGTAGTGTTAAGAATGGCAATAGTACAGGTAGTGCAATGGGACGATAACCTCAACTCCAACGACATACTGGCATGGCGTTACATCGACCGCAAAAACCCCGCTAAGAGCGATGAGCTGGGAAACTGGACGCAGTTAGTCGTCAGGGAAACTCAGGAGGCAATACTCTTCAAGGACGGTCAGGCATTGGATCTCTTCGGTGCGGGCCGTCATACTTTATCTACGGGCAATATCCCCATGCTTGGGCGGCTCATCAACCTTGCGACAGGCGGTGAAAGCGCGTTCAAAGCAGGCGTGTGGTTCGTGAACAAGGTCAGCGTCCTCGACGTAAAATGGGGAACTCAGAACCCCATACTCCTCCGTGATCCTGAGTACCAGATACCTATATACGTCCGTGCGTTCGGGCAATTCGGGCTTCGTATCAGCGACAGCAGGCAGTTTGTTCTGAAGCTGGCGGGCAACAAAACATCTATCACCCGCGATGAGGTAGCAAACTACTTCAAGGGTTTAATACTCTCACGTATGGGCGACATGATAGCGACATATATTGCTCAGAAGCATGTCAACATCTTCGAGATAAGCGCGTACCTTGAGGACATGTCGAACGAGGCTGTTGACAGGATACGTCCTGAGTTTGGACTTTACGGTATTGAACCGCTAAACTTCTACTTCGGCTCGGTGAATGTTGTTGACGATGACGAGGGCATAAAGAAGCTCAAAGCGGCAATGGCTGAACGTGCTACGATGAACGTAATGGGTTACAATTACCAGCAGAAAAGGTCATTTGACGTTATGGAGTCTGCGGCAAAGAACGAGGGAGGAAGCTCGCTTCTCGGAGCAGGAGTTGGTTTGGGCGCAGGAATGGGAATGGGCGGCGCATTCGGTCAGATGGCGGCCCAAATGGGGCAGTACATCAACCCTCAGCAGGCAAATCCTCAGACAGTTCCTCCGGCAACACCGGCGAACAATCCCCCTCAGTCTTCAGGCTCAGTGTGTCCTTCATGCGGTCAGCCTGTAGTGTCTGGCGCAAAATTCTGCATGAACTGCGGGGCGAGGTTAGTGTGTGCTAACTGCGGGAACGCGTTGATACCTGGCGCAAAATTCTGTCCCAACTGCGGACATCAGGTATAACTTTAGGAGGCGTTATCACAATGGGAAAATTCTTCAGCAAAATCCGCCAGGTCTTCAACATCTTCCTGATTATGGCGTTAATAGGGCTTGTTGCGGCTGTATTCGTGTACTACCTCACAACTCCGGAACAGAGAGGCGGAACATTCTGGATTTCGGTTGGTTTCTTAGTGTTTGCGCTGGTGCTTGAGACGCTGTTATTCGCGGGGATTGCAATGCGTTCAAACAACGGAAAGAATATCCCCGTAAGTTTCTCGAAAGCAATTCTCGGCGGAATGTATTTCGTTTTCGTGATTGTTGTTGCTGTCTGGAACGCTTATTCGGGCTGGAGCGTACTGAAATATTCGCTGGTTCATCTGGGAGGTTTGGCGGTTTTCCTTGTACCTATGGGGTTAATCAACATGGCCGAACTGAAGCTGTCAGATGCCGCGGCGAGACAGCAGTCCGAAGGCCGGGCAAATCTCGCGTCAATGGCCGCAAAGCTGGGCTACATCGCTGATGACCTCAAGAACGCTGGAATGAGCCGTGAAGTAATTTCGCAGGTTGTTAGGCTCTCAGAGGCTGTGAGGTATTCTGACCCTACACCTGCAAGCGGGAAGCTCGAACGTGCATTAGACGGTGCGTTTGAAGACCTCGACAGTGCCGCAAAGACGCAGGATACTCAGGCGGTAATCAGGGCTTGCACTATGGCAGAACGCGCTCTGAACGAACGCAACGAGTATGTCAAGAACGCAAAGTAGTGCGGATAAAGTGAAATTTTGCCCCCGATTGTGCGGTTACATAGTCGGGGGTATTATTATGCGTTATATTTTCGGCGCAAACATTTTCATGAATATCATTCTGTTCACGCTGTACTGAAGGTATGCGGGGCCAAAGAGTATGAGCATTACATTTGATGGAGCAATGGTGTGTATTGCCGCAGTCCTGTCCATGAATTTCGCGGCGTGTTCCTGAAGTATCCTTCTGGTTATGAACGCAAGCCACCCCGAAAGAACCATTACGCAGCCCACAACAGTGTTATAGACGGCTTCCGACATTTCGGCGGAGAGACCGTACTCTGTAAGGTCATATGACGGCAGAATGAACATTGCCGCACAAAGCAGCGCGAATATTCCCACAGCCCACGCAGGCAGCTTGCTATCGGTGTCAAGGCTGTTAAGATGTTTCATTCTCATTGCGTACCAGTAAGGCGACCATAATCCCAGCGTGAACACGTACAGAACGGGGATAAATGTTCCGGATACGTACTTCATTGGGGGAAGGTTATCGAGTTCTTTGCGGCGTTCATCTTCCTGTTTCTGCTTCTCGCGCTCACGGAACTTATCCTCGCCGTATTGTGTCATTGTCCCGCAGTACGGGCACTTCTCATCTATTGCCTCGATGGGGGCTCCACAGGCTTTGCATTTCATATGACATCATTCCTTTCCGAAAGTAAATTAATACCCCGGCGGAAAATATATTCACCGGGGCTTAGTCTAAAGGAGGTGCGTTGTGTGATGATGTTATGCTTTATTCTGATACCGCCTATGCTTTATTCTGATACCGCCATTTTCTTCAGAGACTCTACTCTGGCTTTCTGCGCCTCTACCTGAGACTCAAGATATGCCAGCTGGTCTTCTTCAGCCTTCAACGACTGGTTAAGCCTGTCCGCAAACTTCTCGGATACTGCCTTCAACGCCGCGAAATCCTCTTTAAGATCCGCAACATCGGGAAGTCCGCCGTTTTCAAGTTTCGCTATCCTCTGCTCAAGTGCTGCCATTCCTGCTCTTACTTCGTCCAGCTTGGGGGTAAACTTGTTCTGCATTACCGTCCACATGATATTAAGCAGGAGTATTACAGCTATTACGCCGATTATGATTTTCTTCTTGTTATCGGGTGTCTGAGGAGTTTTCTTGTCTTTCTGCGCGCTCATTGCAAAAATTTCCTCCATTCATGCTTAAACAAAAGAGGCCCTTATAATTTCTGAGCCTCCTTTACTGCGATATTGCCTACTTTACCTCAACGTCCGCGCCTGCTTCAGCCAGCTTTTTGCGGATCTCTTCAGCCTCTTCCTTTGACACGCCTTCTTTGATGTTCTTGGGCGGGTTGTCAACGAGTTCTTTTGCTTCCTTCAGGCCGAGAGAGGTAAGCTCACGTACTGCCTTAATGACTGCGATTTTGTTCGCGCCAGGCCCTTTGTAGACTACGTCAAACTCTGTCTTCTCTTCTGCGGGTGCTTCTGCTGCGCCTGCGCCGGGCATTGCTGCCATCATAACGGG
>CALAUZ010000122.1 GCA_937892105.1 uncultured Fretibacterium sp.
CCCCGCCTATAGAGGCGGGAGACTTCTTATATGTTTTGAAAACCCCCTGCTATGCAGGGGGGTCCGATTAGCTTACAGCTATGCAATGGCCTTTACTTCCTGTAAAGTATTACTAGGTCAAAAACATCACAATACAGGAGGTCAATATGGACGTAAATACCACATAGTCTTTGCGCCGAAATATCGCCGACAAATGATTTATGGAAAGTACAAGATTGAAATCGGCAAAATACTTCGGGCATTGTGTGAGAGGAAGGGGATTGAAATTGTTGAAGCTCAATTATGTCCCGACCATATACATATGCTACTGAGCATACCTCCGAAGTTTAGTGTTTCTGAAATTATGGGCTATCTCAAAGGCAAGAGTTCTTTGATGATATTCGATCGCTTTGCTAACCTTAAGT
This sequence comes from uncultured Fretibacterium sp., assembly GCA_937892105.1. The sequence continues at coordinate 405 of CALAUZ010000122.1, forward strand.
ACAGATACGGTAATCGCCAATTCTGGTGTCGAGGTTACTACGTAGATACAGATAGAAGAGTACATACGAAATCAGTTGAGCGAGGACAAATTATCCGATGACCTCAGCAGGAAGGAACTCTATGACCCGTTTACGGGTGAAGCTGTCGTAACAGGAGGCAGAAGATAAACCCCTTTAGGGGTAGCCAGTAACAGAGGTGCAACTGAAAGTCATTCAGAGCCCGTCCAGGGCTGCCGGTAACATGCCCTTCTAGTGCTGAGCAAACCACCGGCTATGCCGGTGGTCATGATTGCGCAGTTATGTTAAAAATCATATCCTGAAGGTAAAGGGATTTTATCTGCCCCGCCAGAATTATAACTTTAGGAGAGGCAGATTTTTTTCCGAATTATGCTTCTTTCTTCCTGAAAAGTGATGACACAACCGGCCACACAAGAAGAATTATGCTGATGATCATCAACGTCCCAGCTACAGGACGTGAGAACATCGCCACAATGTTTGCCCGCGAAATCGTGTATGCCCTGCTGAAGTTACCCTCGCATATTACACCAAGCACAAGCCCAAGAATTAGAGCCGCACTGTTGAAGTGGCACGCAGAAATCACAAGCCCCAACACTCCCGCAATCGCCATGATTTTCACGTCCGCAATGCTCATGTTCGTTGCGTATGAACCGATTATCGCAAGCATTATGATTATCGGCCCCAAGTACGAATACGGCACCGCAAGTATCTGCGCAAAAACCTTCGCAATCCCTATCGCCACAACTACCATCAATATGTTAGTTACAACCATCGAGGCAAATGTTGCACTCAAATACTGAGGCTGGTTCACCAGAAGCAACGGCCCTAACTGCACTCCCTTCAACACCAGCGCACTCATCATTACCGCCGCAGCGTTACCGCCGGGAATTCCCAGCGACAATAACGGCACCATTGCACCGCCTGTTGCGGCATTGTTGGCGGTCTCGGAGGCAGCAACGCCATCAATTATTCCAGTCCCGAACTTCTCAGGGTGCTTCGAGAGCTTAGTCTCGCTTGAATAGCAGAGGAATGACGCTATAGTTGCTCCTGCTCCGGGAAGTATGCCTATTATCGTCCCTATGATTGAGCAGCGTGCAAGAAGCCACTTTATACCCCACCATTCACGGAATGTAGGCATCTTTGTGTTGACGCTTGCAGTTCCTTCTTCAGTTAAAAGTTTATCGCGCTTCTTGGTCTGTTTCAGAACTTCAGTAACAGCGAATATTCCGATTAAAACGGGTATCATTTCAAGCCCCGCAATAAGCTCTCCACTCCCAAACGTAAGACGCTGTACCGCATACATAGGATCTTGCCCTACACATGCCAGCAACAATCCCAGCAATCCCGAAATCAGTGTACGCAGAATGTTCTTGCTGTCGAGGCAGGTTAATATTGACAGTCCCATGAACGTAATCGCGAAAATATCCGATGGGCTGAATGATAATGCCGCCTGTGTAAGCTGCGGCGATAATGTCAGCATTGCCAGAGCCGATACAAGTCCGCCGATTGCCGATGAACCCAACGCAATTCCCAGAGCCTTTCCAGCTTCTCCGCGCTGTGCCATTGGGTAGCCGTCAAACGTTGTTGGTGCTGATGATGGTACTCCTGGTATCTTGAAGAGTATTGCCGTGATACTTCCGCCAGTGATTGACGAACAGTACACCGCCACAAGAAACACTATTGCGGGGATTGGCTGCATTGAGTACGTGAAAGGCAGTCCCAATGCTACAGCCATTGTCGCGCTTACACCTGGTAATGCCCCGAAGATTGTACCCACGATTATGGCGAAAACTACCATCATGAACATGTATGGGTCAAAAAGTACGCTGAAACCGTTAGTGAATAATTCCCATGTTGACATGATTATTCCTCCCTACATTATGGCAGATTTAACTGACGCAACTATACTCTCAACATAAAGCGAGAAGTTTCGCAGTTCCGGGATTGTTCCGCGCGGAAGATTTACCGAGAGCAGAACGCTGAACACAACATACAGAACCAGCGTTACAAGAACCGAGAATACTGCAAGCCTTATCACATGTGTCTGTCCAAGCAATAACCCGTAAAGGAACAGCACCATTACGCACGTAACCATGTAACCCAGCGGCTCAAGCACGAAACTTGCTCCTACCACCAGAGCTATACCTATCACCAGTCTGGCACGTATGCTCAAGAGTGCGTCGAGGGCAAAATCTGGGTTATTCCTGTTTTTGCGGATAATGTTGATGATATTGATGGCAATGCAGATCAGCAGAAGTATGATGATAGCTTTCGGCCACATATCAGGCTTTAGGGTGTAGGGATTTCTCGCTGTCCTGTCTGGGACTGGAGCTTCGAGGACGTTGAAGAAGTAGGCATAGAGAAGTCCCAGCCACAACAATATATTGCAAATTAATTCAAACATGTAATTTTTTCTCCTTTGCAACAAAAACGGGGCAATAACTATTACATTATCACCCCGTCAAATTCTGTTATAACTATTTCGCGTAATAGTCCTTCTTCATGACACCTTCAGACTTGAGGTAATCAGTGAGGAGTTTGTAGTCATTCTCGCAATCCGCCGCGTATTCAGCAGGCCCGGCAAAACCAGGCCTCTCATCATAGCAGCCCTGAACGAGGAAAGCCTGCCATGTTGGATTTTGAGATGCTTTCTCGATTGCAGCAACAAGAGCGTCAATAGCTTCCTGAGGAGTACCCTTCTTCGCGAAAATTCCTCTTGCTGGGCCAAGAACCGAGTTAATCCCCAGTTCTACGGAACACTCAACGTCAGGGTAACGGTTCATGCGTTTTTCCGAGAGTGCAAGAAGCGGAACAACTTCACCAGCCTCGATTAACCCCTCGATTTCGTCAGTGCCCGTAACCATGAGGTCGATATGTCCGCCGACGAGTGCTGAGTTCATCTCCGAGCCTGAAGGGTAAGACACGTCCAGAATGTCGAGACCTTCGAGAGCCTGTTTCAGCGATGCGCCGTCAAGACCTGTGCTTGTGAGCATTCCTACGCTGACCTCGAACGGGTTATCCTTGACGTACTTTATCATCTCGGAGAACGTCTTGTAACCCTTTCTGTCCATTGCCTTTTTCGACGCAGTGATTACGTTGATTGCGTGGACTAGGCGGGCTACTGGGATAAACTCTTCCTTGAAGTTCATTGAGGTTGTACCCTGAATGTCCTGCATGAAGAGGCTCTGGGTTCCTAGCATGAACGTGTAACCGTCAGCGGGCTGTTTGTAGACGTATTCGATTGCTGTTACGCCGTTGCCGCCTGTAACGTTCACGACTTCGACTTCCTGGCCGAGAATGTCCTTGATGAGAGTTGCCATAGGACGGAGTGTTGAATCCGCACCGCCGCCAACGCCCCAGGGACATACGATACTGACTTTGCGCTCGAACTTCCACTCAGCCGATGCGAAAGACGCGCAGCACACCACGAGCATTACAGCGAGCAGTGTACAGAGAAACTTTTTCATGAGATATTGCCTCCCTGAAAGAATATATGTAAAAAAAAATTGGTAACGGAGATTTTATCACACGCCGCTGAAATAAGAATACGATGATTACGCCTAATAAGCGAAATCATAAAACAAAAATCTGCTGAACTTCACGTTTCTGACATGCTACAATTTCACAGGCATTAAACATTTCACGAAGGGAGAAAAATTTTCATGGCGATTAACTTCATGGATATACTCGGCTCAGTAGTACAAAGCACAGCAGCATCACCCGTTCAGAGTTCAAGAATGTCAAACGCAGGAAGCGGCATTCAGGATATTCTCGGTTCACTCATGGGAGCAGGCCAGACCGTCAAAAACACAGTAGGAGGCGACAACCTTGCGGCAGGAGGTATCGGCGCACTTCTCGGAGCATTAATGGGAAGCTCTAACAGCACAACAGCAAACTCTCTCGGCGGAGGAATGATGGGATTGCTCGGAATGATGGCGTACAAGGCTCTTCGCAATTCCATGTCCGGAACTTCAGGCGTAACATCTTCACCGCAAGAAACATACCAGGCATACACACAGCCCACACCTCAGCAGCAGGCAACCGATGCAGAGATAATACTGCTGGCAATGATTGACGCGGCAAAAGCTGACGGCCAGGTTGATTCCGATGAGTTGAGCAAGATAATGGGCAGCCTTAAAGCCTCTGGAATAGGTCAGGAAGGTATGAATTACGTTATCCAGAAGCTGCAGGGGCCAATGGAGACTGCGAAAATTGTTGCGGCGGTCAAGGGAAGACCAGACCTTGCGGCTCAGGTATATTCGGCCTCACTGATGGCCATTGAGGTTGATACTGACGCTGAACGAAGATACCTCGACAAACTCGCTAAGGCAATGGGGCTTAATGCCTCCGTTGTCCAGAATATCCAGCAGCTTACCGGCTCTAATAGCGCAGATCTTCAATGCTAGGCTTGTGTTTGTTGATGAGATTTTCGACAAGCCTGTTGAATAACTCGTAGCCTTTATCGGTAGGGGGAAGTTCTATCCTTGTTCCTTCCCCCTCGAATACTAACATTCCGTTCGACCGTTCATCAGCTGGAAGAACTACTTTTGAACGTCCTGTTCCCGTCGGGTTCCCGCTCTCGGAAACAATCTCATCGGGCGACACTTCAAGAAGATTGGCAAGTTCTATAATCCTCGTGCCATTCGGGGCAGTCTCTCCTGCTTCCCAGCGTCTTAATGTCGCGATTGATACTCCTAATTTCTCTGCCAGTTCTATCTGTGTAAATCCTGCTTTCTTTCTGAGTATTCTTATGTTCGACGATATTGTCATATTTCTGATATCTCCCCTTTACACAAAAGATTGAATTTATGAAATTATACCTGTAAAAATATCTTTATTGCAAGAATATTAAGATTGTAAACCGTAATAACTGCCATAATATTTTACAATATCAAAATTCTGTGGTATATATACGTTCATCATGAAGACAGAAATATTACACATTCTCGAATTAAACAGAGGAGAATACGTATCAGGCGAAGGGCTTGCGGAAAAATTCGGAGTGTCGCGCGCTGCAATCTGGAAGGCCATAGAAATGCTCAGGAAGGAAGGGCACATAATCAGGGCATCAACTAACAAAGGCTACTTACTGGACAGTTTCAGCGATGTTATCACGGAAAGAGGCATAACTTCACATCTCAAGCCTGACACAAAAATCTCACGGATAATATGTCTTGACGACACCGACTCCACCAATAATTACGCCAAGAGGCTGGCAATGTCAGGTGAAGCACATCACGGGACGTTAATCACCGCTAACCGCCAGACGGCTGGAAGAGGCAGAAGAGGGCACAGTTTCGAGTCGCCTGCTGGAACGGGGCTGTACATGTCGTTGCTGCTAAGGCCGGATTATGACGCTGGAAAGTTCCAGATGATTACCATTGCTGACGCTGTGGCAGTATGCCTTGCGGTTGAGGATTTGTATCCTGACGCTAGGGGAAATACGGGCATAAAGTGGGTCAACGATATTTACCTTTGGGGCAGAAAGGTAGCAGGGATACTCACTGAGGCAGTAACAGGTTTCGAGAGCGGCGAAATAGAGAGTGTAATCACGGGTATCGGAATAAACGTTTCAACGCGTAAGTTCATCAGTGAGGCTTCGGAGATAGCGGGGGCTATATTCACGGACGGAAATATTGCGTTCGGAAGGGACGAATTATGCGCAAGGATTGCCGACTATATCATGTTGTTCGCCGAAAATCTCGATGACCCTGCAATAATTCAGGCATACCGTGAACGTTCAATCCTTACGGGCAAGAACATAACCTATATTCGCGATGACAATAAGCGTTACGGCCATGTTGAGGGTATTGATGATAGCGGCGGGCTGGTAATTCTGAATGATGAGGGGAAGCGTGAAACGTTGAGGTCTGGCGAGGTCTTCATGATCAGAACGGAGGATATGACTTCATGACGACAAGAAATATTGTTCTATGTTCATTATTCGCGGCACTTATTGCAATAGGCACACACATAAAGATACCTACACCGCTTCTGCCTCTAACCCTGCAAACTCTCTTTGTAGTGCTTTCAGGGCTTGTGCTTGGCAGAAAGTACGGGGCATTGAGCGTTTGTGTTTACGTAATTTCGGGGCTTATCGGGCTTCCTGTGTTCACGGGATCTGCGCTTAACCCAACGTTCGGATATATTCTGGGCTTCATTCCAGGTGCGTGGCTTGCGGGTTACATTGCGGAGAGATACAGGCCATGCTTCATGACGTGGTTTATTGGGGCTTTGGCTGGGATTGCGGTGATTTATGCGCTGGGAATACCGTATTACTATGTCATGTCAAAATACTATATAGGCAACGAACTTGGTGCAAAGACACTTGTCATGTACTTTGTGTTGATGCCGCTTCCCGGTGATGTTGTAAAGAGCGTTTGTGCAGGGCTTATCGTACAGAGGCTATCGAAATTTTACCCTGACAGCTTCACATGGGTGAGGTAATATTGGGTGAACTACCCCCGCTTATAGAAGCGGGGGCTTCCTAATTCTTCGAGACCGCAAC
>CALAUZ010000123.1 GCA_937892105.1 uncultured Fretibacterium sp.
AGTGGCGCGACAGACCTTTGGAGGCCGTTTACCCGGTCGTTTGGCTCGATGGCATCGTCGTTAAGGTTCATCATGATCATCAGGTGCTCAACAAAACAATATACTTGCTTGGGATATGGATAGCGGAGCATGAAAGGACGTCTTTCTGGGCTCAAGTTCTGACCGAGCTGAACAACAGAGGAGTAAAGTATGTATTTGTGTTCTGCATGGATGGCCTTACAGGTTTTCCAGACGCGATAAAGGGAGTATTTCCCCAATTGGACATCCAGCTGTGCATAGTCCACCTAGTCCGGAACAGCCTGAGATATATGAGCTGGAAATACCGAAAGCGTTAAGTCACTTCTATGTGAAGTACGCGGCTCGCTTCCCGAAAGTAGCCTAAGAAAAAACTCATACACAGTTTATTTGACAAACACAAAGTCTGCTGTAACACTATAGACACCCCCTCTGTCTCACTGTGTTGAACATCTCCCCTTAACAAGGAGCGGTCTGTTTTTCCGCGTCCTCTGCGTAAGGGGAGGTGGCATGTAATGCCGGAGGGGGCGTTTACCCTATCAGAACCACAGACACATCATTTACGTTAGTACCAGTAGGGCCAGTCATCAACAAAGCGTCAGCAAGTTTGAGAGCGTTATAAGCGTCATTATTCTTCAAGACATCAGGAATGCTTACCCCTTTAGCCCTCAAGATTTTTTCTGTATTCCCGTCAACAATCCCTCCCGCAGCATCAGTAGGCCCATCAGTGCCATCAGACCCAAGCGAGGCAACAACTACCCCCTCAAGCCCGGCGATACCTTCAGCAGCAGCGAGAGCTAATTCCTGATTTCTTCCGCCCAAGCCTTTACCTGTGAGATGTACGACAGTTTCTCCGCCGGCAATAATTGCACACGGGGACTTTACTGGTCTTCCGGACGTTAATACTTCTCTTGCGACGGAGGCCATGAACGAACCGGCTTCCCTAGCCTCACATGTCATCGTCGTCGTCAGGACAACGGGAGTGTAACCTTTTTCGCGTGCAAGGTCGCTGACGGCCTGACATAGAGCCGTAACGCTTCCAGTGATTATTGCTGTAACGTTATCGAGTTTTTTGGGAGTTTCATTAGCGAGTATCTTCAAGAGTCCGGGCTTAACGTTGAGGCCATACTTTTTCACGATTGCGAGAGCCTCATCACTTGTTGACATGTCAGGAGCAGCTGGGCCTGAAGCAATACTGTCTAGGCGGTCTCCCAGAACATCGCTTAACACAACCATGAAGACGTGGGCAGGAGCGCATAACTGTGCGAACCTTCCGCCTTTTACGGAAGAGAGATGTTTGCGTATGGTGTTAATTTCAACGATGTCAGCACCGCATGAAAGCAGCTGGGAAGTAATATCCTTCATGTCATCGAGAGTAACGCCATCAGCAGGAAGCTCAAACAACGCAGAGCCGCCGCCAGAGACGAGGAACAGTACGGTATCATCAGGAGTTAAGCCTTTTACGTGTTGAAGTAGACCGCGAGTACCCTTGAGGGTATTTTCGTCGAGAACGGGGTGTCCAGCCTCGAAAATCTCCAATCCATGAATATCTCCCATAGAATGCTCATACTTTGTTACTACTGCGCCAGTTATGTTTTCGCCGAGAATGTCTGAGGCAGCTTTAGCCATTCTCCATGCAGCCTTACCGATTGACGCAACTATGATCCTGCCATTGTCCTTACGTGATGTGAACGCTGGGTGTTTGAGAGCTTCTTTCACGGCGTTTTCCGGGAGAACGGCCTTTATTGCGCCGTCAAGAATAGCCTTCATGTCGTCTTTGAGCATGTGTTTTACTTCTCCTTGTGAATGTTAATGGAATAGATACATTGTATCATGCAAATTACCCCTTAACTTCAAATCCCGACACTTCAGGAGTATTTTCAGTGTTATCGTCATACAAGGCAGCTTCATTATCGGCGGCTTTTCTGGCTTCAGCGTCCATATCAGCGGCGAGTTTGCCTATCATGCTGTCATATAACATCTTCCACAACCCTGCTCCGCCCGAACTCGTTACAAGGTCATCACTTGCCATCTCCATAGTAAGCTCCTCCATCTGCTGATACGGTCTGCCCTTGTCGTTACCGCTGATTGACATTGCAGATTTCCGCATATCCTTCCAGAGTTTCGCCCATAATATGCTCTCGAACTGCTGGCACGACTCTTTGAGCTTCAATGCGTCAGGTGTCTTGTGAACAGCCGGATCAATATTTGTTTTTACAATCTTCGATGATGGTATTGTGTTAATCATTATTCATTCTCCTTTTACAGCGAGTTTGTAGCACTCTAATGTTTCTTTTGCAGCCTTGTCCCAGTCAAACATCTTCAGTCTCTCACGGCCTCCACGTCTCAATCTTTCACGCAAATCACAATCTTCAAGCACCCTCATTATTCCCGCACCAATGCTGTCAGTATCCAGAGGGTCAAAGTACACAGCAACATCTCCTGCAACTTCTGGCAATGAACTTGACTTTGCGCAAACGACGGGACATGAACACGCGAAAGCCTCAAGTACGGGTATCCCAAAGCCCTCATACTCAGACGGGAAGACGAAGCATAAAGCGTTCCTGTACGCTCCTGAAAGTTCCTCATCGCTGAGGCCAGCCTGGTGAAAGCGCGATGAATATTCCCCGAACATTGCCAGTTCTTCAGGCGTGAAAGCTCCTCCTCCGGCGCAAAATACATGAATGCTGTCATTCCTGCTCATAATATCTTTCATGGCCTGAGTGAAACGTGAAAAGTTCTTGTACATTGCCCTGCTTCCCACAAATAGAACGTAATCATAAGACAGGGGGTTAACGTTTGAATTTCCCATCGGCATTGAGGCACCATGATATATGACAGTGATTTTTGCAGGGTTAATGTCAGGGTAATATTCTATGATGTCGCGTTTAGTATTTTCGGAGACGGCAATAATTCTGTCGGCTTGGGGGATAATTTTTCTCTTTGCGGCAATAACTCTCTGATTGACAGGATATATCCCTGAGAACTTCTCGTGTGTCATGTCATGTACCGTAACAACAAACTTCCCGTATTCAGGCTTTGAGGCGTAATAATATGTTGGGTGAAAAATATCATGCTTCCCGCGCTTTAGCTCAATACATCGCTTAAACCTGTTCACGTAATGGAACGTTCCCAGCTCCATAAGCCGCAATATCCTGCCATAATCAGACATATCATACATTCCCAAACTGTCAGCAAAGTAACAGTTATGGTTGTGTACGCAGCCAATCTTAACTTCAGCACCAAGAGCAGGAAGCCTTGAGGAAATCTCGTATATGTACCGTGAAATTCCTCCGTACCTTTGGGCAAGCATTATTTGATAGTCATAGTACACCGACAGCATATCGAGCCATTTGCCTCACATTGTAACTAATTCGCCGTGTAAAGCTCCTGCCTTGCTTATTGCCTGGAGTATCTCTATGATGTCTCTGGGTTTTGCGCCAAGTGAGTTCAGAACCCTCACCATATCCCTCACCGTTGTCGTTGCCGGCATTGCTATCATTGCGCCGCCTTCCTCGTCAGCAGTAATATCTGTTCTCGGCGTAATAACCGTAGCTCCGCCGCTAAGGCTCTCAGGCTGTACAACAGCGGCACTTTCACCTACCGTAACGACTAGATTGCCGTGTGCTACACCAACAGCAGAAATCCTGACGTTCCCGCCCATTACGACAGTACCGGTGCGTTCGTTGACGGCCACTTTTGCGGCAGTATCGGGTTCAATCTCAAGTCCTCCAGCGTATGCAAGGAATGCAGTTGGAGCTTGAACATACTGTCCGGGAAGATTAACCTCAACACGTCCTGCGTCAACAGCATATGCTACAACCCCGAACATTCTGTTTATAGCGTCAGCAATCCTCTGTGCAGTGTTGAAATCCGGCTCTCTCAGAAGAAACGCAACTTGTCCTCCCATGCTGAAATCGCTTGGAACTTCACGCTCAACTGTAGCACCTCCAGGTATTCTTCCGGCTGTGGGGATATTCTGAGTACGTGTAGCAGCGGCACCTTGAGCACTTCCTCCGCCAACCATGACAGGGCCTTGTGCTACGGCATAAACTTTCCCGTCAGCGGCTCTCAATGGAGATTGCATCAGCGTCCCGCCAGAGAGGCTTGAAGCATTGCCCATCGTGCTTACACCGACATCAATATTCTGGCCAGGCCTGGCATAAGGCGGAAGGTTTGCGGTGAGTGCGACGACGGCAATGTTACGTGTTCTCACAGAGCGAGCGTCTAGTGTAACGCCGAAGTTACGCATTACGTTCCTCATCATCTGGACAGCCATCTGTGAGTTATCGCCTGTTCCGTTAAGACCGGTAACAAGTCCTATCCCCGTGAGCTGGTTTCCTCTTGCGCCCTCAACGTCTGTTATGTCCTTTATGCGGACTCTGGGATTTACGCGGGAAAAGTCCATATCCTGAAGGTTCACAGCTCCGAAAGAAACTCCGAAGAATGAGAGGGTTAATATTACGGTGCAAAATATTTTCTTCATGGCCATGTCTCCATTAGAACACTGTCTGCAATATCTGCGTAATGACACCAGGCTTCTGAGTACGTGAGATTACGCCTCTTCCCTTTACAGAGATTTCTGCGTTGGCAATTAACTGGCTGTTTATCTCGTTATCTGCGTTCACGTCCTGAGGTCTTATCACTCCTACAAGCTGAAGCTGCAATGTCTCATCACTCGTCCTGACATCACGGGTACCCTCAATGACGAGATTACCATTGGGGAGGACTTCTGTAACAAGGCAGGCAAGCGTTGTAGTTGCGCTGTGCTTCCTTTCGACGCTTCCGTCTCCCTTAGTCGAGTTATTAGTGGTGAAAAGTAATCCCCGTATGAACCTGAGAATGCCAGAGCCATCATTACCGCCGTTTACGTTGTAGTTGGATTGCTTGCTGATGTCCATATTGGCCTCGTCCTTTGCGCCTGTGCTTTCCTGAACGCGGACGGTAACAATGTCGCCAACCCTTCCAGGTCTTGCGTCTGCGAACCAGTTAGCATTGTCGTCCCACAAAGAACCCGCGAATGATGCCGCAGGAAATGCCAGCATCATCACCATTAACACGCACAGAAACTTTCTACGCATAATTCTTTATCCCCTCCTGTGAGTTATTCCACTCTGACTTCTACAGTATTTTCGTTGATTATCCTTGCACGGAGAACGGTTCTTTTATCGTCAGCCCTGCGAACCTTTACCCATTCGCCCGGCCTGCCGTCCTCCATCAATACACCATCAGCCGCCGCACTTGCACCGCCAAAACGCGCAATAATTCTTACCTGCCTTCCCCTTTTCACAACTCTGGAACTTGTCAGGCCCGAAAGAGGTATCGGTTCACCCTGCTTTATGTTTCTGTCGGACGTGAAACCGGCAATCTCATTGGGACTTGAAGCATATTGTCCAGGTCTGGTTATCTTCATTTCACGCATGAACATATCCTGAAGAGTAATCCTGTCTCCCTTCTTAATGTTGTGAGAGGCAGCCATGACATTCTGCGTCCAGTTGAGCCTGACATTCAGCGGGGTAACACGTCCTCTGCTGTCCTCGAACCTGAGAGTAACTCCCGAAACTCCCGGCGTAATGCTTGGAGGATCTATGAGCCTTCCTTCAGGTACGGGATTGTTAGCTGATACTTCTACGTTACCGTTCCATGATGAAAGCGATTTTATCACAGGGGCTAAATCATTTGCAGAACGAGTATTGTTTGACGGTGATGTCTCCGTGAAGTTGCCCTCATAACCTGGTGCTTCTATGCGGGAATATCTAGGCATGTAAAGCTCTATCCTCGCATCGCTTGCCTCACTCTCTCCTATCGCTCCCAATACTTCATCACGTGCAAGTGTGCCGCCATCTGGATAGACCTCAAGTCCGGCTAGTATTCTTCTTGTCCTCTGATTGCCTCCCGTAATCCTCGCGATATCGCCAAGTTTCAACGTATTGCGTGATGTGTATATGACTTCGGGGACTTCTATCTTGACCGTCTGAGCAGAATATGCCTCATTCGGCGTGAATACCAGCGCAAAAAAAAGCAGAAGCATAACTTGCCCCTGCCTGAGAATTTTACTCTTCATGACAGCATTAACGTTTCAGGCCGTTAGCGATACGCAACAGATCATCAGCAGTCTGAATACCTTTGGAGTTTGCCTCATATGCTCTCTGCGCAACTATCATCTCCACCATCTCCTCGACTACCTGAACGTTGGACATCTCGATAACGTTCTGTCTGACCTGCGGCATTCCGTCTTCGCCTGGATTTCCCACTATAGGCTCGCCGCTTGCGGGGGTCTGAAGGAATACCCTGTCTCCAAGTGCCCGAAGACCTGTAGGGTTGACGAACCTTGCAAGCTCAATCTGCCCTATCTCCTGAAGTTCCGTTTCATCGCCTACCCTTACGCTGACAACACCAGTAGGCGACAACTGTATGGATTGCGCGTCTTCAGGGATTGTTATTGCTGGTTCTATGAGATAACCGTCCTCATTCACTATTTGGCCCTGATCATCAATCTGCCATGAACCGCCGCGTGTGTAACCTATCTGTCCGTTGCCCAAGTTGACCTGAAAGAAGCCGTTGTCGTCAACAATTACCCAGTCCAAATCACCGTCCGTAATCTGGAAGTTTCCCTGTACCATGAAGCTGGGAGTTGCGGTAACTCTTGTTCCCAAACCTACCTGTACACCGGTTGGAACTACCGAACCTCCCTCAATTGGTGCGCCTGGCTCACGGTATATCTGGTACATTAAGTCCTCAAAATCTGCCCTGCGTTTCTTGTAACCCTGAGTGTTGACGTTCGCAAGGTTGTGCGTTACAACGTCAAGGTGTGTCTGCTGGGCTATCATTCCTGACGCACTCGTCCATAATGAACGTAACATGAATATTATTCCTCCTTTGTGCTATCCTCTGCTGAATGATGTAATCAAC
>CALAUZ010000124.1 GCA_937892105.1 uncultured Fretibacterium sp.
TAAGCGAAGAAAATCTGCTTAGGCTTGACCTGCTTGAAGAGTTCAATGTGCCAAGGCTTGAGAAGTTTAGCCTCAATGCCGCCCCTGAAGTCATGTCTGTGCTTCTGACGTTTGAGCATATCGAAGACAGCGTGGATGTGTTTCTCAGAGCAACAGAGCAGGTAGAGTAGGCAAGTACCGCCTTACTGTATTACTACAGCAGGTTTGTACAAGCCCCTCCCCGAACCGTGCGTACCCCTCTCAAGGTACACGGCTCTCCATTTACGTTAATCACGAATAGTTATGTATCCTCTTATGGCATTCGCGACAGACAACAAGCGTTTTTCGCTTCTTCGCTATCATGGCTCGTTCCCATGCCTTTTTACCCTTTAAGTCCTTTACTTTCTTTACATGGTGAATTTCAAAGGTAATACCCTCGCCCTCAATTCCGCACAATTCACATCGTCTAGCACTAAATCTCGCCTCAAGTGAATTTCTTTCATAGCCATGTATGCTGTGCCTGATTACATCGACAGCATCAGCACTGTGAGTTTTGCTACTCGTGCCGAAGACTTCCTGCCTTTTCAGGTTAGACAGCTTGACTATTTTCATTGTTTGCTGACCTGATTTAGTCTTATACGAAATGCCCCACGTCTTGCCTATTCTGTATTTGTCGTATATGGCTGATATGTGGGTCTTGTGCTTCATGGCGAGTGTTTTCAGGCAACTGTACTCCATCAAATAAGTGAAGTATGACAGGTTGCTGAAGTTACAAGCCAGACTGTAGTAGTTACAAATGCCGCGTGTCTGAGCGTTATAGGTATCTAAAATCTCTAAGTCCGTGTTACTCAGAATACACTCTCTGCGTTTAGGAAAGAGACTGCCGTCTGTAGCCTGTCTAACGATGTCGTGGTCATACAAAAACTTCTCAATAACACTCATAGGGACTAGTAATTCCACTGAGAGATTAAGAGTTCTCTTAACCAAGCCGTTAGAGGTTCTCTTTGCCTTCTGATTGCGCCGTACTTTTACATCGTATCCCAGAAACCGAACCCGTTGTGAGCTATGTGTGATTTTAGTTTGGTCGCCGTTTAATTCCAGTTTTAGCCTTGCTGAAGTAAATTCCGTAAGTTCACGTTTTATGCGTTCTGCCTCTGAGCGATTGCCCTTTACTCCTATGAGGAAGTCATCAGCATAACGAACATAGACAATTTTTTTGTCCGTTCTGTCCGAGCAAGGAATTTTGCGTAATTCAGTTCTGGCCTTATGTATTTGTTTCAACAAAACTTTTCTAGCCGCACAGTCATTGCACAGTTTGTAACGCTTTCTGAGCTTTCGGATAACTTTTTCCTGCGCTGCATAAGCCGGATTACGCGAGTATTTAGCAGGAGCGTCAAAGTTTCTCTGCATATCAGCTATTTTTTCGTCCAGTTCATGCAAGTAGATATTTGCAAGAATGGGAGATAAAACGCCGCCTTGAGGAGTGCCGCTGTATGTCCTGTTGTATCGCCAGTCGTCCATAAAGCCCGCCTTCAGGAATTTCCTGATGAGGTTTAGGAACTTGCTATCCTTAATCTTTTTTGCTAACAGGTCAAGGAGCAGGTTATGGTAGATGTTCTCAAAACACTTAGAGATGTCTCCTTCAATGAACCATATAGCCCCCTTGAAGGAAGAGCACATTTGTTTAAGCGCAGTATGACAGCTCCTATGTGGCCTGAAGCCGTGAGAAAAGTCGCTGAAGACAGGTTCATAAATAGCTTCAAGAATGAGCCTTATAGCTTCCTGCACGAGTTTATCCCTGAATGACGGAATATACAGCGGACGGAGTTTGCCGTTACGCTTAGGAATATAGATACGTCTTTGTGGCTTTGGTTTGTATGTTAAGTCCCTTAATTCGTCAATGATTGCGCTAACATATTCAGCCCTGAAGCCGTCAGCAGTATCGTCATCAATTCCTTTAGTGCCAGCACCTTTATTTTTATACAGTTTTTTGTAGGCCATGAAATAAATATCTTCCCTTAACAAATACCTGTACAATCGAGTATAGATACCATCATGATGTAGCATAGAGTTACATTGTATTCGTCTCAAAATGTCGGACGTTGGTTTCATGTTGAGGTTTCTCCTCCCTTTCGTCTTAAATTTTGAAATTCCGTAAACTGCGTTCCTTAGCCATGTAAAGGTAATTAACCTTCTCGGACTACTATGAACGCTCCGTACCCCTGTAAGATATTCAGTGTCATCTCTCTGATTAAGTTTGAGATTTATCCCCTTTCGGGATTACACATAGTCCCAAATGGAGGACGTTCTTATTTAGGTATCCCCAGTTAGTGCTATTGCTAAATAAACTCGGATTGTCGGTTTCGCTTTAGACCCTTTAAGACAGGTTCTCCTGCCTGTGCTGTAGAAATTGCAATCACACTGACTTCGACAACCTTGAAGTCAGCCAACTACAGAATAGGTATCAGGCTAATTTCCTATTTCCCTTCGAAATTGACACTCAAGTCTCACGTTAAGTAGATAACTTAAACCTTATATCCGAATGCTGTTGCGGTACAGTCGTACCCTTTAGCCTTTGGGTAACTAACCGCTTTCCTGCCGTGCTTTGTTCCCGTGTCAGCTTTCGCCTTTCGGTAAGGCAGGCCAGCTTACCCGTTATTGAGGGCAGTGGTATCTAACGCCACTTTCAATAACACCCTATCTGGGCGCACATTATCATCGAGCAAATTCCAGCCGTCAACGATAGGAAGTTCGCGCAAAGGCCTTCACGTTTGGGAACAGAGCAGAACCAGCAATGATTATGACAGCCGCGCGAAGTGATAGTGTAGCCTTGTTTGAGGTACATACCGGGCGTGAAAGCCTCACCGCGCATTCCAGTGGCCGGGCCGCCAATCTTGACATTGCCGTAGCGAGACCAAGCGTGAGCAAGTCTCTCAGCGTCCAGCAAATCCCAAGTGAATGCAACAGAAATGTGAAGCTCCGAGATGTCATCAGGAATGAACAGGCCGGGAGTGCCAATAGCGTAGAGTAGGGAAGTACCGCCTTACAAGACATATTGCAGGTTTGCACTACCCCCTCTCCAAACCGTGCTTGCACCTCTCAATGCACACGGCTTTCCATTCATGCTCTACGAACTATGTATTTTTCTGTGGCATTGCTTGCAGACTACTAGAGTTTTGCGTTTTCGCGCTATCATAGCAATTTCCCACTTATGCTTGCCTTTGAGATTTTTCAGCTTGTTTACATGATGAATTTCAAATAGACTGCTGTCTCCTTCAAGTCCGCAAAGTTCGCATTTATTAGCCTTTAATCTGGCTTCTAGCGAATTTCGGGATTTGTAACTGGTGCGTATAGTTATTTCGTCTACCTTAACATCATGTTTCGTTAATTTTCGTTTAAGGTTTTTGTATCTTACTATCTCAAGCCTCTTTTTCCCGCTTTTGGTGTCATAGGAGATACTCCAGCTATGACCAGTTCTGTACCTGCCGATTATTTTGCTCACACGAGTTTTATGTTTACAGGCTAAAGTTTTAAGGCAGCTGTACTCCATAAGGTAAAGGAAATAATTCAGCGCAGGAAAATTGCTTGCTAACTGATAATAATTGCAAAATCCCCTTGTTTACTCATTATAAGCATTAATAATTTCAATATCAGTGAAAGCTAACAATGCGGAGTTATGTATAGATTCCAAAGAGTGGTTCTTTGCTTGGCGAACAGCTTTTCGTTCATACAAAAATTTTTCAATTCTTTGTATCGGGACTAAGAGTTGAACCTGATTATTCAGAGTTCTCTGAACAACATCGTTGCGCGTCTTTTTGCTCAGATTGTTACGCCTTACGCTGATATGATAGCCCAAGAATAAAGCATTTTGTGAGGTATGTCTAATATGCGTTTTTTCTTCGCTTAGTTCGAGTTTGAGATGTTCAAGTAAGAAAATTTGAAGCTGAGTTTTGATACTCTCAGCCTCTTTACGATTTCCAGCTATAGCAATGATGAAATCATCAGCATATCGAACATAAACAATTCTCTTGTCCGAATGATCCTTGCTAGGTAATCTGCGCAATTTCACTTGTTCCTTGTGTATCTGTTTCAAGAGTTCTCTTTTCATCAAGGCACTTGTCAAATTAGAATATTTCTTGCGAAGTACCCTGATAAAATACCGCTGTTTTTCGTAGATACGGCTACGGCAATGGTCAGCTTTCTTGTAAAACAGAGAAGCTAACTGTTCCACCTTATTATCCAGTTCATTGAGGTAAATATTTGCCAGAATAGGGAATAAAATTCCGCCCTGCGGAGTACCGCTGTAAGTTCTGTGATATTTCCAATCTTCCAGATAGTCCGCCTTCAGAAATTTCCTGATGAGGTTTAAGAATTTGCTATCCTTGATTTTGTTTTCCAGTAAGTTTAGAAGTATCTTATGGTCGATATTATCGAAACAGCCGCAAATATCATTTTATGAACCAATTAGTACCTTTGAAAGAGTACTTAAATTCCTCCAGCGCAGAATGACAGCTCTTATGAGGTCTGAAGCCATGAGAATGACTAGAGAAAACGGGTTCATAGATAGCCTGTAAAATCTGGCGAATAACATCTTGCACGAGTTTATCTCTGAATGACGGTACACCCAGAGGCCGCAATTTGCCGTTACGTTTCTGTATATAAGTTCTTCTGACAGGTTTAGGCTCATAGGTCAGTTCTTTGATTTCTTTAATAATTTTTCGCACGTATTCAAGACTGAACCCGTCAGCAGTATCGTCATCAGAACCTTTAGTAGTAGCACCTTTGTTAGCGTATAAATTTTCATACGCTTTGAAGTAAATATCCTCTCTTAACAAATACCTGAAGAGACGAGTAAAAATCGCTTGAGAATGACACATAGAAATGCCATAAATTCGTTTCAAAATTTCAGATGTTGGTTTCATTCGAGGTATTCCTCCCTTCCATCTTTCCTTTTGAAGTTGCATAAACTGTAACCCTTCGCCTTGTAACGGCTATTAACCGTCTCTGACTACTACGGTTACTCCGTACCCATGCAGAAAAGAAATCTGTTTAGGGTATCCCCAGTTAGCATTATTGCTAGGTAAAAACGGATTGTCGGTTTCGCTTTAGACTTTTGAAAACAGGCTCTCCTGTCTGTGCTGAGGCTATAGCAATCTCCTAAGTTCTACGCCGCAAAACGAGGCAGCCTCAGAGTAGGTAACAGGCTAATTTCCATACTTCCTGACGAAAATGACACTCAAGTCTCACGTTAAGTAGGTAACTTAAACCTCATATCCGATTGTTGTTGCAGTTCAGTAGTATCCTTTAGCCTTTGGATAACTCACCGCTTCCCTGCCGTGCTATGTTCCCGTATCAGCTTTCGCCTTTCGGTGAGGCAGGTCAACTCACTTAGATTGAAAGTGATAGAACCTAAATCTATTATCAATAATGCCCTATCTGGGCGCACGACGTACTCATCTTCAGGAGTAGCCTTAGTTTTTCTTGGGAAGACACGTAAGATGGGCATGTTCAGAAGGTGAGTAAGGGAACAGCTTTTCTGCACAGAGAGAGTTTAGCCGCACCCAGATAACGGGAATCGAAGCCGAAGGGGGACTCACTGAGCAACCAGACCTCATTTGGTGCGAGGACGACAGGCAGAGAACAAGGCCGTAGGAATCTCCCCGCCCTGTCATGAGAGAGGGGAGCACTATCCGGGAAGGGAACACCGTTAATGAGTAGGAGTCCGTTGCTGTCCTGTTCAACAACATCACCCTGAAGCCCTGCAACTAGTTTAATGAAGGGTTTTCGCTTCCCCCACAAGTTGAGCCTGAAATATTCATGAGGCACCCAATCAGTTGAAGAGAAAGCGTCAATAGGCACTTGGACGAAATCGCCGATTTTTGGAGTGCTGTTGAGCTTGAGCCATAGTCCGCTAGGAACGGAAGCTGTAGTGTTGAGGATGAAGCACTCCGAACAAATGATAGCAGCGAGGATTGAGTCGACAAGAATAACGAAAAGGGCATTGCGTTTTTGTTGAAGTCTGCACATGAAGTGCCTCACTTTCTGAAAACGGGCTTTCCGTTCTTATCATCGGCGGTAATTTTGCACTCAGGGTAATTAGAATAGCCCCAGAACGCACCGTTTTTACCGTTGCGGAGTAGCATGGGCGCACCACAGCGAGGACATTTGACGTTACTTTTTATTGAGGACTTCTTGCCGTCAGATTTCTTAGACTTTGAATTTTCCGAGCCTTGAACGGTGATGGGCTGTGCAGAGGCAATGATTTCCCTGATAGTGTCTTGAATGTAGTTAATGACTTTGTCAATGGACATATGAGAGTCTTTAACTTTTCTGAAGAAAGTCTCCCAAACGGCGGTAAGGTCGGGAAGAGTAATGTTTTTGGGCAGAGCGTGAATGAGGCATCTTGCAGCAGTGGACGAAATCAAGTTTTTGCCTTTCTTAATGAACATGCCGCAGTCGATGAGTTCTTTGATAATGCCAGCCTGAGTAGCGGCAGTACCGATGCCGTCAGTTTCCTTGAGAATTTTCTTAATCTCAGGGCCGAGGACATAACGGTAGACTTCATTCATAGCCTTTAGCAGAGTAGCCTCAGAGAATCGAGCCGGAGCTTTAGTTTTCTTTTCCAACAGGAGAATATCGTTGCACGAGCCATTTTCGCCTTCTGAAGTTTCAGGCAGGGGAGCGGAATTGCTATCCTCGTCGTTATTATTCTCGTCATCGTTGTCCTGTGAATCATATTCACCTGATTGATAAGACTTCCAATATAAGCCAGCATATTTTGCTAGTTTTGAATTGTGTGAAAATCTTTCAATATTACCAACTTCAGCCATAATACCAGCGGCATAGACTTTTCCAATACCACGAATAGATAACAAAATATTGTAAGTATTGGTATCTAATCCAGCGACAGTATTTAAGATTGCTTTATCAAGTTCTTTAAGTTGAGTTTGATAGAATTTAATGGTATTTAATGATGAAGCAATGGCTATATTAATTGGCTCATAGGCTGTTTGATCTAGTCTATATGAAGAACGAACTGCTTTTTGTAAAATAGTGGCTTTATTATCTATGTCGTTTGTATGGTTTTTGCTCTTCTTAGATATAAAGTCGATAAGTTCCTGAATAGAAGATTCAGCTACTTGATCAGGTGAAATAAATTCTTCAAGTAAAGCAGAAGAAGTAGCACTAAATAAACTAGCAAATGGTAAATCACTTTTGTTTGAAGAAACAAGTCCAGAGAAAGAAAGATATAAATTTGTTAAAACATACGATTTTTCTCTTATCAATTCTTTGGAAATGTGGTATCTTTGTCTAGTAAGACGTT
>CALAUZ010000125.1 GCA_937892105.1 uncultured Fretibacterium sp.
TTGTTGGTGGGCCCACCTGGACTCGAACCAGGAACCTTCCGGTTATGAGCCGGTGGCTCTAACCACTTGAGCTATGGGCCCGAACACTTGAAGAATTTTACACGGCCTTTCATTTTGCGTCAAGCCTGAAATTTTTTATCCCTTGCAAATTTCCCGTAAATTGAAACATGTATTATAATCTGATATCAATAGCATACCAGTACTATTTGGACAGCAAAATATCTCACATTCAACACAGAAAGGAAGCAGACAGTCATGAAGGAATTTACGTATGTTATCACCGACCCTGTAGGCATCCACGCACGTCCCGCCGGTTTACTCGTTAAGGAGGCCAAGAACTTCAAGAGTACTGCAACGTTCATCAAGGGCGAAAAGTCCGCTAAGGCAACAGCACTCATGAAGCTCATGGGTATGGGCATTAAGCAGGGAGATGAAGTGCTTATCCGCGTTGAGGGAGAGGACGAGGAAGCCTGCGCCGCCGCTCTGGAAAAATTCATGAAGGAGAACTTCTAGGATTATGGAAGTCTTCAAGGGTACGAAAATCGTAAACGGTATAGCCATCGGTAAAATCAAAATATACAAGGCTCCCGTCTACGAGATAAGTGAAGAGCTTGTCAGCGATATTGCCGCAGAACTTGAACGTTTCGAGGCCGCACGCGTTAAAGTCCAGGAAGACCAGAACGCCCTCTATGACAAGGAAATGAAGGCCGGCCACAAGGATACTGCCGGAATATTCGAGGCTCATGCTATGATGCTTGATGACGAAGACACCCTCATTGACCCATGCAAGGAGATTATCGGCGAGGGTCATACGGCAGAATACGCGGTTCGTCAGGCATTCGATGCTGCGGCTGAAGAGTTCAGCAACATGGAGGACGAATACTTCAGGGCAAGAAGCGCAGACGTTATCGACCTCAAAAACTCAATGCTCGATGTCCTTTTCGGCGCAGACACTTCCAGCCTTCAGGGTACAGAACCAGCAATACTCGTTGCAGAAGATCTGGCTCCATCAGAGACCGTCAAACTCGACAAATCCCTCCTTCTCGGACTTGTTACACGTCTTGGAAGCTCCAACAGCCACACCGCCATACTCGCACGCAGCATGAACTGGCCAACACTCATACAGTGCCACGACATCGCTGACAGCTGGGACGGAAAATTCGCCATTCTTGACGGCTACAATTCCTGCATATACATCGAGCCTGAACAGAAGATTATTGACGAGTTAAGCGCAAAACAGGCAGAAGACAAGCGCAAAGAGGAAGAACTCCAGAAGCTGAAAGGCCAGCCCAGTGTTACGAAGGACGGCAGAAAGGTTAAACTCTATGCCAACATCGGCGGCCCTAAAGACGTTAAGGCAGTTCTCGAGAATGACGCTGAAGGTGTAGGGCTTTTCCGTTCCGAGTTCGTCTATCTCAACAGCAAGGAAGATCCATCGGAAGAAGCACAGTTCCAGGCATATAAGCAGGTGTTAGAGGGATTATCACCCCGTATGGTCATCATAAGGACTTGCGATATTGGCGCGGACAAGACGATAGACTACATGCACCTCGACAAGGAAGAAAACCCGGCATTAGGCTTCAGGGCTGTTAGGATCTGCCTTACACGTCCCGATTTCTTCAAGCGTCAGCTGCGTGCATTGCTGAGGGCTTCAGCGTTCGGGAATCTCGGTATAATGTTCCCTATGATAATATCGCTTTGGGAAGTCCAGAAGTGCAAGGAAATTCTCAACGAGTGCAAAAAGGAACTTGAGGCTGAGGGCGTAACCATCGGAAAGTATGAGATAGGCATAATGATAGAGACACCTGCTGCGGCATTATGCGCTGACGAACTTGCTGAGGAAGTCGATTTCTTCTCGCTGGGAACAAATGACCTCACGCAGTACACGTGCGCTATCGACAGGCAGAGTGCGAGTTTAGAGCCTTTCTCGAACACACATCACCCGGCAGTTCTTAGGCTCATACGCGAGACAATAGAGGCAGGACACAGGCATAACACGTGGGTAGGCATTTGCGGAGAACTCGGAGCTGATCCGACACTCACTGAGGAATTCCTCAAGATGGGCGTTGATGAGCTTTCTGTGAACCCCAAGAGCATTCTGCCATTGCGCGGAAATGTAAGGAATGTTGACCTGTCTAACTACAAAACTGAAACACCCAAGCCCCAAGCGGAAGCAGAAAGGCCAAAGGGTTTATTTGGGAGGTTGTTCGGATAACATGTTATACGGAGCATTGGAAGCCGGCGGGACTAAAATGGTCTGCGCTGTCGGCGACGAAAATGGCGTAATACTCGACCAGGTTTCAATCCCAACGTCAACCCCTGACGAGACGATGCCGAAGATAATAGAGTATTTCAAGGAGAAAATTTCCCCAGAACGTCCGGAAGAAGACAGGATTAAAGCACTCGGAATAGCATGTTTCGGGCCTGTCGATGTGCGCAAAAACTCGAAGACATATGGCAGCATTCTCTACACCCCCAAAATCACCTGGAGAAATTACCCTATCGTAAATGCCATGAAAGAAGCACTGGATAATATTCCCGTTGGCTTTGACACCGACGTAAACGGCTCACTTCTCGGAGAAGTAACATGGGGAAGCGCGAAAGGTCTCACCGATGCTGTATACTTCACGCTAGGCACAGGCATTGGAATGGGAGCTATGTCCGGCGGAAACCTCATTCATGGTATGCTTCACCCTGAAACCGGGCATATAGCAATGTCAGTAGTCCCCGGCGATGAGTACAAGGGGCATTGTCCATCACACGGAGCATGTTTCGAGGGTATGGCTTCAGGCCCTGCAATCGAGGAACGTTGGGGGAAACCAGGAAAAGACCTCGCCGACATGCCGGAAGTCTGGGAGCTTGAGGCGAAATATATCGCTCAGGCAATGACAGCTGTAACATACATGCTCAGTCCGCAGAAAATAATACTCGGCGGCGGAGTTATGACACAATCCCAGCTCTTCCCGCTCGTGCGCAAATACGTCCTCGAATACATCAACGGCTACATCGACACGAAGGAACTGCGCAACATCAACGCTTATATCACTCCTGCTGCCCTTAACGGAAATCAGGGAATAATGGGTGCTATAAGGCTTGCGGAAATGGCGTTAGAGGAAGAATAGAAAGCAATTTATCCCTGCCCTGTGTTATTAATCATGGGGCGGGGTTTGTCTGTAAACACATCACAATATAATCACAAGTAAAAGAGGTAGAACTTCATTGGCTGACATTCAGAATTTAGACCCGGCAAAAAAACAGGAAGTAAGTCAGGATTTCAGGGATATTGACATGGAGGCTCTCGGTGAGGAGCATATTAACTTGGTCTTCAAGCTCGGACGCGAGAATTTCGGTGTTGATGTCAACATGGTGCGCGAGATTGTGCGTGTTCCGTCATTCATTACGAGGGTTCCCAATGCTCCGGCATATATCAGGGGTGTAATAAACCTTCGCGGAACAATAGTACCAGTTTTCGACATGCACATGAAAATCGGAATGGCTGGACACCCCCTCACTGATGAGGCAAGAATAGTAGTTATCGCCGTCAATGAGGTAACGTTCGGAATGATAGTGAACTCTGTGCGAGAAGTTCTGACAATATATGATGCACAGCTTGAAGTAGCCACGAAGTTATCATCATCTATTGACCGCAGATATGTTCTCTGGGTGGCAAAACCGGCTGATGACAGGCTGATATTGTTGCTTGACGTGTCCAACCTTTTTGAACTGGATCAGATTTTGGAGGAAAGCGAATAATTTAATGCGCAAGTTTTTTTTTAGCGTCATAATACTCCTGCTTTTCTGCCTGATCCCTGCATCTGCTTACGCTGATGCGGCATTGTTCAAGGGAAGCGGCCGCGTTGGGGCTGTGCGTACTGCCGAAAACAACGGCTACATGTGCGTACCTGTCGAGGATACAGGGAGGCTTCTTGGCTTCACGTCTTCACGTAACGGCGAAGAAATCTCCTTGTCGCGCGGAAATGTAAGTCTCAGGGTAATATCCGGCTCTGCGGCTGCATGG
The DNA here is from genome assembly GCA_937892105.1 of uncultured Fretibacterium sp. The sequence continues at coordinate 4,019 of CALAUZ010000125.1, forward strand.
CGTGGAATGTCGATAATCCCGCTTCATTCTGCACCGTTCGAGAGGGACGGGGTTTTATGGCTTGACGCTCAGAGTGCCGTAGCATTGTTTCAGGGTGTTGCAGGTTCAGGGACGGCCAATAAGCTGCGTTTTGCAAGGACATCGGGTTACACTGTTACTGTTGCGAACGCTGACAGCGATATTGAGTTCGGGAAATTCGATGAACCAAAGCCGGCAGTTGACCTCTCCGCGATAATGAGCAGGACATCTCGCCCCAATCCCCAGCCTTCACTGCCTTCACAGACGGTACAGACGGCACAGGCTCCAGCGATAACTACGGCTCAGGCAATCCCGCAAGAACAGCCCGTGATATCTGCGTCATCATCGAAGCATTCAGAGCCATCGTCAAGTTCACAGCCAAAGTACGAGACGTTCAAGCCAAATGACAGGAAGACGGAGAAAGGCGAATATTACAGCGGAACAGTTCAGGGCATAAGATGGACATCACAGGAAGGAAGCCGCAAGAAGATACGTGCAGTAATCATGGCAGATGAAGGTGCAGACCCGCAAGTATATATGAATGGCGGGGAACTTCACGCTTTGTTCTCATCGAGCATAGAAAATTCTGTTGGAATAGCTTCGCCGTTCACGAACGTTACGGCAGATATCAAGCGTACTTCAGGGGGTATCGACCTCGTATTTTACCCAAAAGGCATAACTAAGGCGGAAAAATACGTTCTCGATAATCCCAGACGCATAGCTTTGGACTTCTTCTTCCCATCAAGCGTGAACATAGCAGGCACATCTCCGGCGAATAATAATAACTCTAACATCAGGCTTCCAGGACAGGTTGCGCAGTCTAAGCCACAGCCCCAGCCTCAGATACAGATACCCTCTCAGAGTACGCAGAGGACTGATCCCGTAATCTCTCAGACAGCACCGGTAATCACCAACCTTCCACCGTCCGAGAGGCGTACAAGGTCTCCTGCTGTAACCACGCTTCCCAGTACTATCACTATCCCTACCAGTCCGCAGGCAGCAAACAGGCTCGGTTCTGGCAGAACTGGCGGCGTGAAAACCATAGTGATTGATCCGGGACATGGCGGGAAAGATCCTGGAGCTTCCGCGAACGGAGTTACAGAGAAGAACGTAAACCTAGCTGTCGGTCTTGAACTTCAAAGAGTGCTGGCCGCAAAGGGCTACAACGTAATCATGACGAGGGCTACGGACGTGTATTTGAAGTTGCAGGAACGAACCGACATAGCCAATAACGTCAATGCAGATTTATTCGTAAGCGTTCACGTTAATGCGCTGCCAAACAAGAAATCAATGACGGGCTTCGAGATATACATCATGGCACTTCCTACGGACAAGGACGCAATGAACCTCGCGAAAATCGAGAACAGGGAATATGTCGAGGGAAAGGGAATGGATACTGCAAATGTTGACCGCAGGACGGAGATGCTTCTTCACATACTCGGAGACATGCAGCAGAATAACAAGATAAGTGAAAGCACAGATTTTGCGGCGGCTCTGTACAATGCAGGGGTAAGGGGAGGTCTTCCGATGAAGAGGGTTGCGCAGGCACCTTTCTTTGTACTCAGGGGAGCAGGAATGCCGGCAGTCCTTCTTGAAATTGGATTTGTAACGAACGCCTCAGAGTCTCGCCTTCTCACTACTCAGGCATACCAGCAGAAAATAGCAAACGCAATGTCTGACGGAATAGCAAACTATCTCAGATAACAAGGAGGAGAACTTATAATTGCCACCACTAAGACGCAATGAAGCAGGAGGAAGGCCAGTGCCAAACAGGCGCAGGCAGGCACAGCAGGCTATGGCAAAGAAACAGGCACAACATACCCGCATGAGGCCGGAAACGGACGATGATGACAGACCAACGCCGTTAATGCTGAGAATATTGCTGTGGCTTGGAATAATATTACTGTGCTTTGTTCTGGGCTATCTCGGAACATCATGGGCTGTTGACTTTCTGAACCGAAAACTGCTTCTGAAGCCCGAAAACAGGGTTGAGAACCAGGAAGACCTTACGAAATTCCAGGAAGCCGAACAGGAACGTACAGCCAGACAGAATTTGCTCTCAGCAGGAAAGAACGTACAGCAGGTTTCCCTAAATCTTTACCACGTCAGCAATAACACGATAACCGAGACCCGCAAGAATTTCATTGCGCGCACTCATGAGGATAATATGAGGGACGCTGTGAACGAGATTATAACGATGAGCGGAGTTCCTAATGCCGGAAAAATAAAGCTGCTCCACGTGTTCAGGAATGGCGATACAGCGTTTCTGGACATGCCGGGGCAGTTTGCTTCGGCACTCAACTCAATGGGGAAGCAGAAATCACTCCTGCTTATAACGGGGATAGTCAGGACGATGCAGGAAAACTTTTCGCCAGTTTCACAGGTAAGGTTTCTGATAGATTCCAAATCTCCGCAGTCAGGAGGAACGGTAGATCTTTCGTCAGTATGGAGGCTGCCGAAAAAATCGTCATGAAGTTTGCAAAACTGATTATCGCTACGGGCAATGAAGGGAAATACAAGGAGTTCACGCACATAATACGGGAAGCTGCGGGCGAAGATTTTGCGGAAGAGCTAGTTTTTGCCCCCGACATTTCGCGGCTCATAGTTGAGGAGACAGGCAAGACTTACGCGGAGAATGCAATGCTGAAGGCTCGTGCTTGGACTGAACATTCGGGGCTTCCGTGCCTTGCTGATGACAGCGGGCTGGAGGTTGACGCGCTTGATGGTGCGCCTGGACTGTATTCGGCCCGTATTCTTCCTGGCAAAGATACTGACCGTTCATCGTGGCTTCTGTCTCAGCTTGAGGGTGTTGCGGACAGAAAGGCGAGGTTCTCTGCGGCGTTGTGCCTCTGCGTTCCTGACGAGTACACGCTAATCACTGAAGGACACTGTTATGGTACGATTGGGAATGAGGTTAGGGGTTGCAACGGTTTCGGGTATGACCCTGTATTTTTGCCGGAAGGGTATGCACAGACGTTTGCGGAATTGCCTTCACACATAAAGAATAACATTTCACACAGGACTAACGCTTTCAGAAAAATTGCTGCACTCTTGAGGTAGCTTACACACGTAAATTTTCCTGGAAAAAGCTCTGTGATTATGTCCTTTGCTGAAGCTGTAACTGTATGGAATTTAACGCGGCAGTTATGGCTGTGAGCATCATCGGTTACGTTCTGGACAGCCTGCCTCAATGCGTTCTGGTCATCGCGGGGGCCTAAGGGGAAAAGATAAACCCTTTCGTTTTCAGTGCATAACTTTGAACGCAA
>CALAUZ010000126.1 GCA_937892105.1 uncultured Fretibacterium sp.
TTGAGCAATACATTGCTTGATGTTCGTCGTGCCTGTTTCATGATGATTACCTCCTTCACTATAGACAAAATATACCCCCCTGATTCATTCTTCAGAGGGGTCTGCGTTCACAATCGTCATTGCTCGCTGAATGTCATTCTTCAGCCACACGTCTACTGCTTCTGCCGCTCGAGCTATCACTGCAGGGAGTTGCTCCTGTTCGTCGGGAGGGAAATGTCCCAAAACGTAATTAATCATGCTGCTTAATGGCTTACCTATCCCGATTCTGAGTCTAGGGACGTGAATATCTCCGAGTGCTCCGAGAATGGAGATTAGGCCGTTATGTCCTCCTGCAGTTCCCTGAGCGCGCATTCTCAGCTTCCCGAACGGCAACGCTACATCGTCATAGACTATCAGCACGTCAGAAAGCTCAATCTTGTAGAAGTGTACTGCCTCACTTACGGCAATACCGCTAGAGTTCATGAAGGTTAAGGGCTTGAGGAGAATCACATCACCCATTTTCCAGAACTCAGCATGAAATTTTTCCTGAGGACGGCCAAGCTGATTATTGACCGCGATAAAGTCAGCGCATAGCCAGCCCATGTTATGACGGGTAAACGCATATTGTTCTCCCGGATTACCCAGACCAGCTATGAGCCTCATAATTACTTCTTCTCCTCTGAGTCTTCGCCTTCTTTGGCGGCCTTACCCTTAGCGACTACCTCAACGTCGGCAGCAGCAGTCTCTTCGGCTTCGGGTTCAGCGTCCTCGACTCCGCGAGAGGTTACGACGATAGCCACAACTTCCTCAGGATCAGCAAGTGCAGTTACGTTCTCGGGCAATGTGAGATCCTTCACATGGATCGCGTCGCCAATGCCCAAGCCTGACACGTCGACAGTGATTACGTCGGGTATGCTCATCGGGAGAGTCTCGACCTCAAGCTCATGAATAGCCTCAAGCACTCCGCCGTCCTTGATACCCTGTGAATCGTCGCGGCCAGTTACCTCAACAGGAATATTGACGGTGATTTTGCGTCCCTTGACCAAGTGCAGGAAGTCTATGTGCAGAGGCATATCGTTTAACGGATGACGCTGTGCCTCACGGATTATGCAGAGTTCTTCTCTTCCGTCTGGGAGCTTGACGTTAAGCCTTGTGGACTCCCATCTGCCTGCAAGGATACGTTCGATCTCGCGCATATTGACCTTGCCGATAATATTCTGCTCAATCTCCGGGCCATAAATCACGCAAGGTACATACCCTGACCTGCGGATACGGCCATTTTCGCCTTTGCCCGTCTTCTCACGGGACTCCATCACTAACGTTACTATGTCTGCCATGAAAATTTTTCTCTCCTTTGTGGTTGTGAATATGCCGCTAATTATAGCAAGTTTTCCATTCCCTGAGACTTTATGCCTTCTTCCTCGTGAACAGCTTTATCACAAGAGGCCACACTATCATCATGTATGACAGCGTTATTGTCTGCGATACCAAACGGCCAAGATGCGGTTCCATCATCTTCATCATTATGAAGTCAGGATTCGCTAATGCCCAGCCCAACGGTATCAACCCTATTGCGCAAATCACAATACCCTTGAAGTTCCAGCCCGTCGGCTCAAACTTGATGAAGCGGCTCTCTATGTACCACAAAATACCAAACACCGCAAATCCTCCGGCATCTCCCCAAGAGTCTACCGTCATCTTAGAAGGGTCTACTAACAATTTCCCGTCCACATAGTCCATCGGGTAGGGCTTGTATGAAACATATACCAGCGTCAAGACTCCGGCCAAGAACGCGAAAACCATAAACATCACATCTTTTTCCGGGTGCTTGTCCAGATACGCAAAAATCTTCTGCGCTAAGTATATTGCTAACACTCCGAACACAAATCCTACAAGTACATCCTGCGGAGTGTGAACGCCCAGATAGTTCCGAGAAAGCATAGTCAGCAGAATCAGCGCAATCCATACCCGCCGAAGAGCCTTATTCTTGGTAATGACAGCAAGCCCGCCGTAAATGGGTGTACACATCATCGTGTGTCCGCTGGGAAATGAATAGCCGGTTGCTGTAACTATAGCATTGTTTGCGGGTAGGATTCTTGCATCCTTGATCCATGGGCGGTATATGCAGGCAGTCAGCTTGAGAATTGCGTTGATGGTCTGGCTGAACTTCCATGCGAAGAGAATGAATAATCCCTTTTTCTTGTCCAGACACCAATACACGAACACAGGCAGCAGCACTATGTACGAGATTGCGAAGAACGAAAGCTGATTCACGAACGGAGTCAGCGCGTCATTGATGCTCAGGCGGAAATCCTGAAGCCAAAGCAAATATGTAATGTCCATTTATTAACCTCCTGAAAGTGAAGCCCCCTGTCTTTGCGGGACAAGGGGTAATGATTCTGCGTTAATTATACGCTGTTTGTGAGAGAAAAAAGCAGCGACGTTTTCAGCCCACTACCATCATTTGCACCTAATACGAACGATGTGGGGTTTTACACTGCCATCTGGGAGAAACGCTTTCACTGTTATTGTCGTGCGCCCTGATTCATACCATTTAGTAGGCGCAACGCTGAAAGTTATCTGCCTCCCATTTGTGCCTGTAGCACCGCCATACCTGCACGAATCATCTATCACTAACCAATCCGCGCCGCTTTCGACTGTCCAGGAAGT
>CALAUZ010000127.1 GCA_937892105.1 uncultured Fretibacterium sp.
GCTGCGCGGTCTACTCCTGGACTTGGAATATATGCTCCGAGCCTGAATATAAACAGGATAAAGAGGGTGAAGAATATCCTGCGCTTCAAGTCGGGCAGCCTGAATATATCACCCAATGACCCGAACATTACAATACCTCGTAACTGCCGCCGGACGCTTCTATCTTCTTCTTTGCTTCCGCGCTGAATGCTCCGGCCTTTACCTTCAGGGCTTTGCTGAGTTCGCCGCTGGCCAGAACCTTCACAGGGATATCCTTCTTCCTGATTACTCTGGCATTGTACATTGCCTCAGCGTCAACTTCTGCTCCCGCTTCAAATTTCTTCTCCAACGTCTCAAGGTTCACAACCTGATAGACCTTCGCAAACCTGTAATTATTGAAGCCGCGTTTAGGCGTTCTTCTGGTGATGGGCATCTGTCCGCCCTCGAAACCCGGACGAACTCCGCCGCCGGTACGAGCCTTATCGCCCTTGTTACCCTTGCCGGAAGTCTTGCCCGTTCCGCTGCCTATACCCTGACCGAGACGCTTGGCCTTGTGGGTTGACCCCTTCGCCGGGTGCAAATCCTGTAACGTTATCATTCCATAACCTCCCACTTCACCAAATGGCGCACATGTGTAAGCATTCCCCTGACCTGCGGGGTGTCGTCATGCTCTACCTCAGAGTTCAGCTTATGGAACCCCAGTGCCCTTATCGTGCGCTTCTGCCTCTCTGGGAAACCTATCGCGCTCTTAATCCACTTTGCCTTTATCTTTGCCATGTGAATTACTCCCCGACCGTTACAACCGCTTCTTCGACTGGTGCACCCTCTGCATCGTCATTGCCCGTCAGTCCCCTGAGCTTCATGATCTCATCTGATGTACGGGTTGCCCTTATGGCCTCAAGGGTTGCGTGGGCTACGTTGATTGCGTTCGATGTGCGTCCCGTAACCTTCGTAACCACGTCCTTGACTCCGCCAAGCTCCATTATTGCGCGAACCACTCCCCCTGCGATAACTCCTGTACCTTCGGGGCAGGGCTTGAGGAGAACACGTGCCGCACCAAACTCGCCGGTTACAGGGTGCGGAATTGTGTTGCCTGCATGTTTCACGGATACCATGCCTTTTTTGGCCTTCTCGATACCCTTGCGGACTGCCTCTGCGATTTCCTTTGCCTTGCCGATACCTGTACCGACCTGCGTGGCTCCGTCCCCTACTACGACGAGTACGGCGAACCTGAAGCGTTTTCCGCCTTTAACGACCTTGCTGACGCGGTTAATGGCTACTACGCGTTCCTGAAGTTCGGCGGCCTCTGTTTCATTTCTTCTGGGCATTAGAACACCAGCCCTCCTTCTCTGGCAGCATCAGCCAGTGCCATAACTTTCCCTATGTAGGCATGACCGCCCCTGTCGAACACTACGGAGCTTATACCCTTTGCCTTTGCGCGCTCTGCGATTGCCCTGCCTATCACTTTTGCGGCCTCTGCGTTGCAGTGCCCCTTCAGCTCAGGCTGCAATGACTTATCCAGCGTTGATGCTGAAGCCAGAGTACAGCCCTTCTCGTCATCAATAACCTGAACATAAATATTCTTGAGGCTTCTGAAAACGCAAAGACGCGGTTTATCATGAGTGCCTGAAAGCGTCCTGCGCAGTCTCTCATGCCTGATTACTCGCATATCATTTCTGCTTCTTTTTTTCATGGTTGATTATTTCGCCCCAGTCTTGCCGGCCTTGCGGATTATGTATTCATTCTCGAACTTTATGCCCTTTCCGTGATAAGGCTCCGGCGGTCTGAACTCCTTTATCAGTGCGCATGTCTGGCCTACAAGCTCTTTGTCTATGCCCCTGACGTGGAACTTTATGGGGTTCTCCACAACTATCTCTATTCCTTCGGGAGGCGTGAACTCTATAGGGTGGGAATATCCCAAGTTCATAACCAGTTTCTTTCCCTGAAGAGCCGCGCGCCAGCCAACTCCGACGATTTCCATTGTTCTGGAAAATCCCGCCGTAACACCCGTAACCATGTTGGCGATTAACGCTCTTGTCATTCCGTGCCAGGCTCTCGTCTGCTTCTCCTCGTTTGTGCGTGAGACTTTCACCATTCCGCCGTCAATGTCAACTGCTATTCCAGGCATTAACTGCGCATGAAGCTCACCTTTCGGGCCTTTGACGACTATATCAGTGCCCTTGACCTCAACGCTTGCGCCCTTCACGATTTCTACTGCCTTGCGTCCAATACGAGACATTTTCGCTCAATCCCTCCTACCAGACATAACAGAGAACTTCTCCGCCAAGACCGAGTTTTCCGGCTTCTGCGCTGGTCTTGAGGCCTTTTGACGTTGAGATTATGGCCAGACCGAGACCGCCCATAACAACCGGTATCTTGTCCCTTCCGACATAAATCCTTCTGCCGGGCTTGCTGATCCTTTTAAGCCCTTGAATGACGCGCTCTTTGTTGTTGCCGTATGAGAGATATATCCTGATTTCCGCATAGGGTTTCGCAGGATCCGTTATCATTCTGAAATTGCGTATATATCCCTCGTCCTTGAGTATCCTGGCTAATGCTAACTTCATTTTGCTTGACGGGACATCAACGCTCTCTGCATATGTCATGTTTGCGTTGCGTATCCTCGTGAGCATGTCTGCTACCGGGTCATTTACGTACAATTTGCCCCGCCCCCTTACCAGCTCGACTTGACAACGCCGGGAAAAAGCCCCTCGCGCGCCATCTTCCTGAAGCAGCAGCGGCACATGTCGAACATGCGAATGTAGCCATGTATCCTCCCGCATAACGGGCAGCGGTTGTGCTTTCTCGTGCTGAACTTAGGGGGGAGCTGTGCCTTCAACTTCAATGCTTTACGTGCCATATTTATGCCCCCTGGTTTCCTGTCCTGAACGGCATTCCAAGTCCCTTGAGCAGTGCGAAGGCTTCCTCGTCTGTTTCAGCCGTCGTTACTATTGAGACGTTCATGCCGCGCGAACGTATTACTTTGTCGTAGCTTATCTCAGGAAATATCAACTGTTCGCGTAACCCTAAGTTGAAGTTTCCGCGTCCGTCAAAACCCTTGCGTGATATTCCCTGAAAATCCTTGATGGCAGGCAGTGCCAGTGATATGAGCCTGTCGAGAAACTCCCACATTTTTGCTCCCCTGAGCGTTACACAGCAGGCTACAGGCATGTTCTGGCGAACCTTGAACCCTGCGATTGACTTCTTTGCGCGCTTCAGGAGGGGCTGCTGTCCTGTGATTGCCCGAAGTTCTGCAATAGCTGCGTCCATGAACTTTATGTCTAGCTTTGCATCGCCAACGCCGATATTCACGACAACTTTCTCGATTTTGGGCATCTGCATGACGTTCTTATACCCGAACTCTTTTTGGAGAGCCGGGATTACTTCGCTCCTGTATTTTTCAAGCATTCTCGGTGTCATGGCTTAAAGTCCTCCGCGATCAATAATTTCGCCGCATTTTTTGCAGACGCGGACTTTCTTGC
>CALAUZ010000128.1 GCA_937892105.1 uncultured Fretibacterium sp.
CCAGACGTTAGGCCGAGTACCAAACTTCTCCGAAAGCCCCCGCCTTTAGGTGTGTGGGTCGTTTACTGCGGGGGTGAAAGCATGACAGGCAAGGGACACAGGCTCTCAACATTTGCATTTGTTCTGGGTGCTACAGGTTCGCCATTGGCGGCAACATTCAGCTTTTTGGGAAGCACGTTTCCGGATTCGTCCGAGTACGTATTCTTCGGGAAAAGGCGAAACCGTTGGCACAGACGGTGGACACACTGGTTTATTCCGTGGCTGGTTATGGCTTGTGCGTGTTTCTCGCGGTCAGGTTGGATTGTTCCGAGATTGTCGGCTCTTGTTGACGGGACAAACGCTCACTTAGATGTGTGGTCATGCGCAGGGTTCTGGCTGATGGGGTGTGTACTTCACATTCTGGAGGACGCGTGGTGCGGGACTGTACCATTCCTTATCCCATGGAAGAGAAGTGTAGGAATGCACGTGTTCCACATGGCCAAGAAAGCCGGTGAAATGAGCAGGGGGGAGAAGAATTTTGTATTGTGCTGCGTGGGGATATCCCTGCTCGCGTTCATGTTCAGGACGTTCACGATCGGGAGTTTTGCCGACTTCCTGCTCACTATCTGGCGGAATATATAGCGTCCTTCATCGACTTCACATACGCCCCTATATGCTCAGGTGCATTCTGTCCGTACTGTGCGAGGAGCTTCACTATTGCAGAACCTACGATAACCCCGTCAGCAATTTCGGCCATGTCATGAGCCTGTTGCGGTGTCGAAATTCCGAACCCTATAGCGCATGGAATGTCCGTACTTTTCCGCACGGCTTTGATGATTGAGGCAAGGTCGGTGGTAATTTCGCTTCTTGTGCCGGTAACTCCCAAACTTGAGACTATGTACAGGAAACCTTCAGCCTCACACGCAATCATCGCTATTCTGTCTTCGGACGTTGGCGCAATCATTGAGACCAAATCTACACCATACTTACGGCAGAACGGAAGGAACTCGCCCTTCTCCTCGTAAGGCATGTCAGGGATAATGAGGCCGTCAACATTAACATCACTGCATTGCGATATGAATTTTTCCGCGCCGTAAGAGAACACTACATTCGCATACGTCATGAAGACCATTGGTACATTCACATCACGCCGCAATTCCTTCACCATAGAGAAGACTTTACCGGTAGTTATTCCTGCCTTCAGAGCGCGGTAGTTTGCCGACTGTATCACCGGCCCTTCCGCCGTAGGGTCTGAGAACGGAATGCCAAGCTCTATGAGGTCTGCACCGTTTCTAACAGCTTCATGCACAGCCCTTATTGTCGTATCAATGTCAGGGTCTCCGCAGGTAATGAACGGTATAAACGCTTTCCCATGAGAAAACGCATTCTTTATGTTACTCACTGATATTCTCCCCCCTGTATCTTGCTATGGCCGCGCAATCCTTATCACCGCGTCCAGATATCGTAACGACAATAACCTTATCCCTTCCCATTTTCGGGGCAATCTTCATGGCATGTGAAAGCGCATGTGCCGACTCAATCGCTGGGATTATGCCCTCAGTCCGCGACAGATACTCGAAAGCCTCAACTGCCTCATCGTCCGTAACAGGTACGTATTCAGCCCTTCCAGTGTCGTGCAAGTATGCATGTTCAGGGCCTATGCCTGGATAGTCCAGCCCCGCCGAAATCGAGTAAACGGGGGCAATCTGTCCGTGTTCGTCCTGACAGAAGTACGACTTCATACCGTGAAATATTCCAAGCCTCCCAGTCGCAATAGTAGCAGCCGTGTCCGGAGTATTTATGCCTCTTCCTGCCGCCTCGCAGCCTACAAGCCTTACTGCCTCATCGCCTATGAAATGATAGAAGCTCCCGATTGCATTCGAGCCTCCGCCAACACAGGCAATCACATAATCCGGCAATCTCCCTTCACGTTCCATGACTTGCGCCTTAATCTCGCGGGAAATTACAGCCTGAAAGTCCCTCACTATCACTGGGAAAGGGTGAGGCCCCATGACAGATCCCAAGCAGTAATGTGTGTCGTCAATCCTCGATGTCCATTCCCGAAACGCCTGAGACACCGCGTCTTTGAGAGTCCCTGTTCCTGCCTTTACCGGCACAACTTCAGCACCAAGAAGACGCATACGATAGACATTGAGAGCCTGCCGCCGTGTATCCTCCTCGCCCATGAAGACAACGCATGACATTCCCATTAACGCAGCAGCAGTAGCCGTTGCAACACCATGCTGTCCCGCGCCTGTCTCAGCAATCAGGCGTGTCTTGCCCATACGTTTGGCCAGTAATGCCTGACCAAGTACGTTGTTGATTTTGTGCGCGCCTGTGTGATTGAGGTCTTCACGCTTCAGGTATATCTTTGCACCGCCTAAATCCTCTGTCATTCGCCGGGCATAATACAGCCTTGAAGGTCTGCCGGCGTAATCGTTTAGGAGTGATGTCAATTCTGCGTTGAAACCATCGTCATTCTTGTAGAGATTATATGCTCTCTCAAGCTCTATAACCGCGTTCATCAGCGTCTCAGGGATATATTGTCCTCCGTGAACACCAAAACGCCCTGCCTTTTCCGTCATTCTACAATCTCCCCTCTTAGTGCCGCGATAAATTCTGACATTTTCGCGGCGTCCTTCACGCCGTCTGTCTCAATTCCTGAACTTACATCTACAGCATAAGGCTTCAGCATTCTCACCGCTTCTCTGACGTTATGGGGTGTCAATCCTCCGGCAAGGAAGTACTGCCTGTTCATGCCTCGCAATAATGACCAGTCGAACGAATACCCTGTCCCCATTCCAGCGTCAAGCATAACGAAATCTGCCGTACAACTTTCCGCCATCATTACGTCATTTTCATTCTGTACCCTGAAAGCCTTAATGATTGGATTGTCTGCAAGTGTCCTCAATTCCGAGATATAGTCCTCGTTTTCATGGCCGTGAAGCTGGATTACGTCTATTATTCCCCTGCGTGATATTTCTGCTATGGCTTCGGGGCTTTCGTCAACAAAAACACCGACCGCCTTAACTCTTTGGTCTAGCATTCTCTTTAGAGCTTCCGCATTATCGGGGGTAATGTAACGCCTGCTCTTTTCCCAGAAAACAAAGCCTATGTATTCCGGCAGAAGCTCATTCACCGCTTCAATGCCGCATATTCTCGTTAGACCGCAAAATTTTATCCGCACCCTCAACATCACAGTAACGCCTTCAGTTCCGAGAGCACGGCCGTCTTGTTGCCGGCACGCATCATGGTCTCCCCAACAAGCACAGCGTCAGCCCCAAAATCACGCACTGCCCTGACATCTTGAGCTGTCTTTATCCCGCTTTCTGAGACGAAAAGCACATTATTTGGGATTAAGGTACGGAGTTTTGCGCTGTTTGAAGTGTCTACGGTGAAATCCTTTAAGTTCCTGTTGTTTACACCTATTACCCTTGCTCCTGCGTTGAGTGCCATACGTATCTCGTATTCGTCATGAGCCTCGACGAGTGCAGACATTCCCAGAACATCACACAGCGATATATACTCCCTGAGTTTTTCACTGCCAGTTATTGCGCATATCAGCAGAATGGCAGAAGCTCCAAGCAATTTTGCCTCGTATATCATGTATTCGTCAACGACAAAATCCTTACGAAGACACGGAATGTTCACGGTCTCCGCAATCTCCTTCAGGTATTCATTGCGGCCATGAAACCACTTAGGCTCAGTGAGAACGGATACAGCGTCAGCACCGGCACTCTCATATTCGCGTGCAATGTCGAGATATGGGAAGTCAGGAGCGATAATGCCTTTTGACGGTGAAGCCTTCTTGCACTCGCAGATGAACGACAAACCTTCACGCCTCAATGCCGCCTCAAACGAATAATCCCCTTTAGGCCGCGACAATGCCTCCTGCCTCAAAATCTCAAGCGGAAGAACCTTCTCTGCCTGTTTCACTCTTTCGAGGGAATATTCCGCAATCTCCTCAAGTATATTCATGCCTTGTTGCTGACCTCGATAAACGTTTTCAGGGTATCAAGTGCTTTGCCGCTGTCTATAATTTCGCCTGCAAGGGTTATACCTTCCTTCATGCTGTCGGACTTTCCGGCAATATAGAGTGCTGCCCCTGCGTTCATGAGTACTGCGTTACGTTTTGCGCCTTTCTTGCCGGCGAGTATCTCACGGACAATCTCTGCATTCTCTGAGGGCGTACCGCCAACAAGTTCGGATTTTGCGCAAGTGCCGAACCCGAAATCTTCTGGGGATATGACATAGGACTTGAACCAGCCGTCGTGTATCTCGCATATTGATGTCTGAGAACTGAGGGATATTTCGTCCAGTTTGTCCCTTCCATAAACAACCATTCCTCTTTTAACGCCGAGAGACACGAGGACTTGAGCCAATGGATTTACGAGATACTCATCATAAACGCCGAGAAGCTGCATTGATGGTGAAGCTGGGTTAGTGAGCGGGCCGAGAATGTTGAAGACAGTACGGAAGCCGAGTTCTTTTCGGATTGCGCCGACGTACTTCATTGACGTGTGATATTTCTGCGCAAAGAAGAAGCATATTCCCGCCGTGTTCAGAAGCTCAATACATTTCTCCGGGCTTTGGTTGATATTAACGCCGAGTGCTTCGAGACAGTCTGCCGTTCCGCATTGTGAACTTGCCGCCCTGTTGCCGTGTTTTGCGACCTTAACGCCTCCTGCCGCTGATACTATGGCTGATGTAGTGGAGATGTTGAAGCTGTGAGCGTTGTCGCCTCCTGTCCCAACGATTTCGAGAACGTCCATTCCTGTGCTGACCTTGAGGGCGTGGCTTCTCATTGCCGATGCGCAGCCTGCTATCTCGTCAGTGGTTTCTGCCCTTGCACTTTTCGTTGACATTGCCGAGAGGAAAGCGGCATTCTGGGTGGGGGTAGTCTGGCCTGTCATTATCTCGTTCATCACCGTGTAAGCCTCGTCGTATGTAAGGTCTCCCTTGTTTACCAGCTTTATTATTGCTTCCTTTATCATGATAATATTCTTCTCCGTATGAAAATTTTTGTGCGGTGAATAATATCATGTGCCGTTCAGGTTTTGAGCCTTCATTTATGAGCGCAATATCACCCTGTTATAATTATGCTGAAATATACCACATACATATATAGAAAGGAGACTTTCTTAATTGAATGCGAAACTTTTAACTGACCTCTTCATTACTTTTGCGAAAATGGGAGCAGTAACCTTCGGAGGAGGCTATGCAATGCTCCCGATACTTCAGCGAGAGATAGTAGAGAATAAACATTGGGGAACAGATGAGGAACTTGCTGACTACTACGCTATAGGCCAGTGTACTCCAGGCGTTATAGCCGTGAACGTTGCGACATTCATTGGGAGGAAGACCGCCGGAATATCTGGAGGCATAATTGCGACATTAGGGGTAGTGTTCCCGTCAGTCGTAATTATTACGCTCCTTGCGGGAGTAATTCAGGCGTATTCTTCGCTGGAATGGGTGAAACATGCCTTCGCGGGTATACGTGTATGTGTCTGCGTCCTAATCTTTAATGCCGTAATTAAACTTTTCAGCAAAGCCATAATTGACACTAAGACTTTGTGTATATACCTTATTATTCTTGCAGGTTCAATATTCCTTAACATATCGCCTGTTGTGTTCGTACTCATGGCCGGAATTGCAGGGATAGTCCTGAAAGTGATGGTGAAGTCATG
This sequence comes from uncultured Fretibacterium sp., assembly GCA_937892105.1. The sequence goes on from CALAUZ010000128.1 coordinate 5,667, forward strand.
ATATACATAAAATTATTCTGGGAGTTCTTCCAGACAGGATTATTCGCAGTAGGCGGAGGAATGGCAACTTTACCCTTCCTTTACAGCATATCCGACCGTACAGGCTGGTTCACACATCAGCAACTTGCGGACATGATAGCGGTCAGCGAGAGTACACCCGGCGCAATAGGCGTGAACATGGCGACATATTCAGGCTACATTACGGCGGGGCTTCCGGGCGCAATAATCTCTACGACAGGGCTGGTTACACCGAGTGTTATAGTGATATTGCTCGTTGCGGCGTTCCTTTCGGCATTCCACGAGAACAAGTATGTTAATGGCGCGTTCTATGGACTGAGGCCGGCGAGTTCTGCGATGATTACGGCGGCGGGACTAATCCTTGCGAGAGTAGTATTCTTTGCGGGGGACTTCAGCAATTCCGTGAACATAAAGGCATTAATCCTAGCTGTCATCTTGCTGGTATTCACTCATGCAATAAAGTTTACGAAGAAACTTCACCCCGTAACATGGATAGTGTTCTCGGCTATAGTGGGAATAGTATTCGGGTATTGAGGCGTAAGAAAGACACAAGGGGTGGACGACAACCCCCGCTACGACAAATATGTACAATCTTATACAAAGTTCATACTATATTATACTATGGCACTCTCACGATATGCCTTCCTGCTTCAACGAACCCGATTTCGCTAATGTTGCCGGCTACTTTCGTTTGGTGCAGCTCTCCACAGGCTTTTATTCCCTAGTAGCGATAGGTACATGTTTAAGTGTTCCTGTTTGTGAACTGCCTTAAACTTTGTATTTTGCTAAATTTATCGCCGCGTTCAAATCCCTGTCCATTACTAACCCGCATTCAGGACAAATATATGTACGGTCTTTC
>CALAUZ010000129.1 GCA_937892105.1 uncultured Fretibacterium sp.
GCAATTATGACAGTATGCCACGTGAAAGTGTCCTGAATATCTTTGAGCGCAGTAATTCTATGAGAGTGCATGAAATATACACAATCAGGATTACAGCTATTGAGTAGGGTATAAGGTAAGGGCTGTCTTGGAATGACGCGTTTCGGAAGACATTATGCCACAGGAACGGCCTGACGAATTTATTGTCATGAATGAGATATACTCCAAATGTTGCTGAAGCCACTAGATTAATGATTTTATTGTGCGGTATGTTAAGATTTTTGAACCCGACAAGAAAACATAACACCGCAATAATTGTGAACGGCCTCATCATTCCTAGAAAATGATATGCTTCTCTCGCAAAAAGTGAGTATTTCAAGCCTATAATATCAAAAGTTATTACGGACAAGAAGTTAATACAGATACAAGCCAGCCCGTAAAGGATATATTTCCTGTTTTCAAAATCTTCCGCATGAAGCCTGACATATCCGGCAAGAGAATATAAATAAATGAAATTTATTGTCTGGTTAGCCCCGAAATCTGCTTTTGCCAACGTTGGTATTATGCACCAGTATATACCTAAGGACAGCAGAAACTTCCTGTAATCCTCGCGTGTGAAACTGAGAAGCAACCTGTTTATATATGGGTGAATAAGGTACATAACGAAATACGTACTGGCAAACCACCATTGGTTTCTCGTAACAGGCATAAGAACCTTCAACATAGTCTTTAAGGATAATGCCTCAAGTCCAGAGAACATGAGCAGGCAGTAAATTATCACAGAGTAGAAGAATATCCGAAACCATAGTTCGAATAATCTGCGGTAATTAACGTCATGCGACTTAATGAGGAAATATCCCGACAACATAACAAAAATGTTGTTGCCTAAACTTCCACCCATGTAAATAAACTGTTGCCATAAACGATTGAGAGTAATTGAAGTTGCTGGGAAATTAAACCCTCCATGAACAGAAAAATGGTGAGCTACGATTATCAACATTCCGATAATTCTCAGTAATTCTAGCGATGAATTTCGGACAATAAGCTGGTCTGGTCTGGTCAGATTTTTCAGTTTCGTCAACCACTTCCGCAAAAATTTTCCCCGCCTTACCTTAAGACGGGGAATTCATTATATCATTCCTACATGTCAGCAAGAAGCCACAGGAAACTATACCCCTCAAGCCTTATCTGCCCTATGGAGTTCCCCGTGAACCTTTCGCCCGTAATCATGTCGCGGTACTCAAATATCCCGCCCAAGTTCTCGCTCGTCCTGAAAGTCTGCGCCTCATCGCTGAAGTTGAAGAACGCCAACATCTTCTCTTTCTGCGTCTTCTCTCCGTAATACCTGCCTATCCCAAGCACGTGATTGTTCCCAGTCTCAACAAGCCAGGTATCCGCCTCGTTCGCAAACACAGCCTGAGTGTCACGCAACGTCATAAGCCTTCGTACT
>CALAUZ010000130.1 GCA_937892105.1 uncultured Fretibacterium sp.
CATCACAGCGATCGCTGTCGCTCTGTCTCGTGACATCGTATTTCTGATTCCTGGCCTGTTTGTGATAATGCAGAGGCTCAGGGATAAAATTCATGAACATATGCGGATACTCTTATGAACGCAGGGGCATCCTACAGGTGGGATAACCTTTGACTAAACTTATAGAACATGCATTTAACTCCAACCGTGATTTACATAGCGCGAGGAGTAAAGTTATTGAGGCACGTGCACAGCTTGGGATAAGTACATCTGCATTCCAGCCAAAAGCTGATGGCGTTGCAAGTTACACTAATGGCAGAAATTCAGAATTTGAGGACGCAAAGTTACGGAGCTATAACAAATACTCTTTGGGAATTGATGCATCTTGGGAGCTGGATCTGTTCTGGAAAGTAGTTATGATGGAGTCACAGTACAACGCCAGCCTTAAGGATGTACTGGAAGTTCAGCAGAAATACCAGACATTGAACAAGCGATAAATAAAACGATGAATGTTTTAGCCGTCCTGACTGGGAAATTCCCGGAAGTTTACATTTCTTTAATTCTTCCGCTAATTTCTGACATTGGGGCAACATTTCCATTTTCTGCATTGATAGTTCATCATACCTTCGGGAATCCCTATTACTTACAGCTTCGCTAATTTGACGTTCTAGATCATCATATTTACGTTGATATTCTGAATCTTCTGCCTGAAGTCGTTTTAATCTATCTTCTAAACTAACTTCAACGGGTGCTGTTGATTCAGACATCACTAACACGCACCGGCATCTGCCATGAAAAGGAGGGAGGCTCATATCATCACGCCCCCAGCCAAATTCCTCTTTAAATCTTTCTGAGTCTTCTATTTTGAGTGCTGTGTTTATTTTTTCTTGCGCGTCTGCTACACGAAATTTCTGCCCGTTCAAAGCTCCACATATTGGACACATCCTTTCATCGCCCATAGCCAGAACTTCATATTCCTTTATTCCTGCCTCTGTCATACCTGATATTGCTCCAAATGAACGCGAACGAACTAAAGCAGAACTAGACACAACGTCCCAATATTTATAATCCCCAACCTGCCCGCCTAATGCTTGACGTAACTCAAAAGCTAACTCCTTACGCCCTAAACCATCTTTTAACGCTTGACGAGTTATTTCTGAAATCTTTTCTCCTATATGCTTTTCGTAATGTTCTCCAACCCAAAAGCAATTATGTTTTGTTAATATGTCTACTGCTCGCAAGTCTGTTAATTTAAAATGGCTGTCTGTCAATATTTCTTTTTGAGAACTCTCATACACTTCTCTAATATTTTTATAAAATAATTCACGCAGCGTTTTTGATTTCCCAAAATCTTTACCAAGATGCTTTTTTAATGTGCTGGTTATCAATTCAAATGAAGGAATTCCTTTAAATATTTCTTTTAATGCCTTTTCGTATTCTTTTCGCCACTGCTTTATCAAGTTGGCTGATAAATTTCTCTCTAACTTTAAATATTTATCTTTGTCGCTCGAATCCTTCGCTATGTCTAACGTTGTTAATATTCCATATAATCTTAAATATGCTTCATGTTTGCCTAATTTCGTTAATTTCATTTCAGCGCTTTTTCTATCTTCTCTAATGACCTTAATAACATCGTTTCGTTATCTTCATTTTCGCCTGCACTATCAAATTCACCCTTATTTAATTTCGCCAAATATATTTGTAACGGCAATTTCAGCCATTCACTATCCTCATTTATTGCGCTCAAAGGGTGATTTAAAAGCCTTGATATTTCCTCGCGCGCTTCTCCAACTGTTAAACCGCAATGACTAAACGTACTTAATACACTGCTCATTATTTCAAAATTATTTACTTTGGGAGGCAAACTCTTATATTTCCAATATTTAACTCCCATCGCAGGAAATAATAAACGATTTATTACAAAATCATGGTTTACTCTTTCAGGTTCAAATACTTGTTCCTCTGCTACTTCTCGACTCTCACTCGCCGTTGCCCGCGTGTAATCGCTCGTTATACCGACAAATATTGGCGGTAACCTAAACGAACTCCTTATTTTTTCGCGGTTTGTTCGATCGTAATTATCAAATAAACTATCTTTTTGTTGCGCATCGCTTAAATGTTCAAAATGCACACTCGTAGGCGGTGTAGGTGAACCGGGTAATGTTACTCCTGAATCTGAAGGCGATACCTCTATTATTAGTATTTTATTAAATGTCTTTCGCCCTTTCATTTCATCGTTTATAAAATCTTCTATGCGTTCCACAACCCTATCATCTAATGAGCCAGATACTAATAAAGCCATCGGGGGTATTGTATTATTCTCAAAATATTCGTAATTTACCTCTTCAGCCTGCCGTGATCCTTCTACTGCTAGCCAATTACCTATCCAGCGAGGCACTCCATAAGGACTATAAGGACAATATAATTTAAAATGTATTATTTCCGTTGCTGGAATTATATCTGCTTCCGAACTCACATAACCCGTCCGAGAATCTATTATTCTGGGGTCTCCAAATTCCTTAAAATATACTCGCTGGCCATCATCTCGTATTTGAACATATCGCCTAAACCTCTTCCTTGACGGATATTCCTGAAGCTCGTTGCTCTCGTCATCACGTATTATATATTTTACGTCTGTGTACTCTCTATCAAGTTGCGTTAACCTCATAGTATGACCTTCTATATGTTCAAGCCATACTATATCGCCCTTACCGTCTCTTATGACTTCCCAATAACCATTGCCTAAAACTTCCAAATCTCTGCGCACTCTGCGTCTTAACTGCGAATACGGTATTTCAGCATTACAGAATTCAAAAAAATGCATTAACGTTTTATATTCGTTTTGTGCGTCTTTATCATCCGAAGAAAATTCAAACGCAGGCTCTAACGTAAAGCCAAATCCATCTATATTAGTTTCCATAGCTTCTACGCATTGCCCTAATATATTCGAATGTTCAGGAAGTCTCGCAAGCCAATCTAAATTATAAGGTGGCTCTATTATTCCATCTCCGTAATATCCATCAAATGGATCGGTCGGCATCTTTAAACTTACTGGCAAATCATTTTCTTTACCCTTAAATATAAATGCTCTGCTCATTTAATGTATTTTATCCTCACCCTCGTAACTCCATGTTATTCCTAACTTCTTTAAACGTTTTTGAATATTTGGGGGAACCTTCCCTTTTTTATAAGCTCCCTTTGAAAAAATTAAGTGTTGAATATTCTTTACTGTAGCTTGTTGGTTATGTATCTGCACCTCAGCATAAGAAATACTAGGCTCTAATTCCTTTAACCTCAACGTCCCGCTTTTAGCTGCTTCTATAGTCTTTTGAAGCGGGCCTCTACGATATTTATAAACATCATAACTTAATATTGAGGGTTTTAATAATGGGGACGGGATTAAATCATTATCTAATGAATCTCCAAATGTTACCGTTGCAAATCTTTTTACTTCGGGTTTCATTATCGCTACCACTCCAGCCCATTTATTATAACGACTGCCTGCACCCTCACTCACGTTTACTTCTGATACATTCTTATAATCAAAAAGCATTCCATATATAGGGCGTTGAGTCACAGGTGTATCTGAAGAGTAAGACATACTAAGATTTTCTATTTCTTCTCTTAATTTTTCATTCGTTGTGCCTCCAGAAGTATGCGTCTCATATATTGATTTAAAACGCCCTGAATCTAATATTTTCTCCAAATCCTTCTCTGAAAATCTAATACCCATATTAGATGACTTCCCTAACTTAAGAGTCTCTTTTTCTAGAATAGCTATATCTTTATCGGAAATTTTTTTCCCATCCATCTCTTCTGAATACTCACGCGTCTCCGCTAACATCTTTTTGGCTCGCTCTAGTTCGGTGGCTATAGGTCTTACATGCTTTATTTCATCTGCGGGGGAATCCTGTGATTCATTTTTAGGAGGCATGGGATGTTTTCCTATACCGCTTCTCCCTTTTGCCATTTTTCCTCCATAAACAAAAAAACCTTACCCATTAAGGTAAGGTCTCTGAACTGTTATTTTATCTATTTATCTTAATTCAACAATTTACACACTCTAACTAAGGCTCTATAAACTCCTTTTACAGGCATATCTTCTGGTGCTACTCTCACACAAAAAGTTAATGCCGTATAACAATCCTCTAATGGTGCGTTGTCTTCATCAAGTTCAAAGAGCATCCTATATCCAGCGTGATTTACATAAGGGAGCTTTTTTATACGTTCAATATAATTTTCATCTAATGTCTTAGTTAGTAATAACGTCTTATGTAAAGAATTTTGAAGATATCTATCTTCCTCTTTTCTAAGAACCTCTCTCGCTTCAAAAAGTTCCTCTGTTTTCTTTTCATATCCTTTGTCGTTCTCATCTAATGCATCTTCTGCTGATATTATCGTATCAATTCTCTTGTCAAATTCAATTAATTTTTCATCTGTAAGTTCTTTTTCTCCACATGCCTCAGCGAAAAAATCCCTTGCCTCTTCAAACTTCTCTTTTATTGTGCTCATTTTTATTTTCTCCTATTTATTTTTTTTAACCTAAAACTATTGCGCGTCCGCCACGCTTTTTGGCCTCAAGATACCCCCATGAATGCATATACACTGCATACGAAATTACGTCTACTTGATCATCATGCACTCCGTTCGGAAATGATAATAATTCGGATTCTAAATCATCACACCAATGAGAATTAATCAAATGATACACACTGCCGGATTCATAACGTGCTGCTGCCGGTATTGCTCGCGTATATTTGTCCGTATCCGGCTTTAATTCTATTACTGGGAGTCCCATACGTCTCACCATTTGGTATAACGTTAATCCCATGCTAGCGCTCTCTATGCCAATCAATAAAGGCTGATATTCTTGATACTTGCTCTTTATTAATTCCGGCTGATCCGGCCCTTCTAATCTTTCACGCAAAATATTTAAAAATAGTAATTCACCATTTGGACATATCGCAAACGTACCTAACACAAAATAATCAGCGCTACTCCTTTTACTTCCAGCGACATCACACGTCTGAAATATTTTACATGACGTTCTTTCGTATACTTTGTCATTTACTAAATAATTATTACCTGAAATTTTAAAATATTTGAACATTGACTGTTTAAATAAATTTCCCTCTGAAGGTCTTGGGTGCCCTTGATATAAACTCTCCCATGAACGGCTACCTAATTCGCTTTTTTTAGCTTCGCACCATGTCTCATTAAATCCATGTTCAGGCCATAATGATTCGCCAATATTCCTCCCTATCTCGTCATAACCCTCTGCTAACGCTGGTAAATTTATTAATTTCCATGTGTCTGAACTGCTATTTAAAATACGACCGGCTAAATCATCCTCGTGCCAGCGGGTCATTATTATTATTACGCGCCCTCCGGGATGAAGTCTTGAGCTTAATGTGTCTTGCCATTCATGCCATATTCTGTCACGATACGTCTCACTCTCGGCTTCTTGACGGTTTTTTATTGGGTCATCTATTACAAGCAAATCTGCTCCTTGCCCTGTTATACTTCCTCCAATACCAGCGCTTATCATTCCACCTGAATAATTTTCTATTCCCCAATTTGTTTTTGAAGCGTTCTCAGAAGATACTTTTATATTAAATATTTCTTCTCCGAATTCGTCTATTTTCCTGCGATTCGCTAAACCAAATCTCTGCGCTAATTCTGAACCGTAACTCACCTCTATTACTCGGCGTTCAGGATTCCTGCCTATAAACCATGATGGAAAACTCTCCGTTACAGTCATTGATTTTCCATGTCTGGGTGGCATCGTTATTATTAACCTGTTTAATTCTCCTATTTCTACGCTCTCCAAAAGATTACAAAGCAATTCAAGATGACGCGCCTTTTTCCAGCGGCCATGATATATAAGCTCCATGTAAGAACAATAATTCTCTCGCGCTCTGGTTATTTTCCGTTCGCGCAATATTCGTAACTGCTCATCTATTTCATTTATTGTCGGTAGATTCTGAAGTTGTTGCATTTGCCTTCACCATTATCCCCCTGAGCTTTAGTAATTCGTCTTCGGTTAAGAGACTCAAATCATAATTGCTTTTTACTTGTAACGGCTTCCCATCCGCTCCGGTTATTTCTTGACGGTTCACCTCTTTAAACTCTTCCGGCATCCTGTTCTTTGCTAAAAATACTTGCGTTGTCGCATTGGGGGCTATGTATTTCTTTTTCGTTGTTTTCTTTATTGAGGTCGCTGTATGCGTCTCAACGTCTAGTATTACTACAGTCTCTTCTTCCTCGACAAAATAACCTATTGCCGTCTTTATCATTGCGTCTTTGAGTTCTATGTTTACCGCATCTTTACCTCTGCTTAAGGCTTCTTTGAACTCTGGATATTGCGCAATCCATTTATATAAACTTGTATAACCTATTCCCAATTTTTTAGCTATTTGGCGGTTGGAAAATCCTTCACTCGCATATTCTTTCGCTAATTGCGGCGTTACTTCAGGGTCATACATAGGTTTCCGTCCAGCTTTAGACAATTAAATCACCACATCTATTCGCTACTGTTCGCCATCTTTCCACTTCCTTGACTGTATACGCTTCACTGAAATACCTTTAAAATCATAATTATTATCAGTCCCAAATAAAATTATTGTTTTAGGTTCTAATCTGTTTATCGCTGTATTTATACATTCCTGAAATAATGAGCTGAAATCTTTATCGCGTGCTATTCCTAACGTGGACATTACTATCACGCTATTTTTAGGCAAACCGTCATAACTAAAATCCAGTATTTTAGGTTGATCGCTTGTAAAATCTACTATCTCCCTTATGTTAGGAATTACTGTTATTCCATAATCCTGCATCATTTGACCGATTAAACGCTGTCGATAAAGATTATAAATCCTCATGGACATTGACATATCTGCATAAGTTGAAAAATCTGGCGTTACACAACAACTATATTTTTTTATTATTTCAAAATTCTCGTAAGGTCTGTTCCAAATTCTTTCAAATTGGTAATCATCTATAAAAAAATGTATTCCTGCGCTCTTATCTTTATGTGTCCTCGCATAATTAAAACTTATTAAATTATCAGGCACATAATTACACGCTTTTAATTTAGGCATCTGGTAAAAACCTTCGCAACGTGTCTTATCAAATTCACGCATTCTGTACGCATCGTATGTTCGTTCGCGCTCGCTACCTATATATCCAAACTCTTCGTCAAAATTTATCTGTTCTATTTCCGGTATTTCAAAACCTGTAAGCGTTATATCTATATCTTCTATCGATTTTAACAGGTCGGAAAGCATATCTTTATCCCATTCGCCAGAAACTTTATTTAAAGCCAAATTTAAAGCCTTTTCGTGTACCTCGTCTATATTTACTATTACACATTCTATTTCTTCGTTCCCTAATTCTTTTAATACTTTTAAACGCTGATGGCCTCCAACTACCGTCCTAGTACGTTCATTCCATATTATTGGCTCTACGTAACCAAATTCTTTTATTGAACTCTTTAATTTTTCGTATTTTTTATCGCCGGGTTTTAAATCTTTGCGCGGATTGTATTTCGCTGGTAATAATTCGCTTATTAATTTTTTTTCTATTCTCATCGTGTATTTATAGCTTCCCTAGCTACGTCTTTTATTTTATGAAATTCATCTTCGCTTATGCTTTTCTTTTGTAATACTTTTTCTATTTGCCCAATCGCTTTACTATAGCGTTCTGCTCTTTTTTTATATACGGACTGTCTGTCTAAAGACTGTTTCAGGTCACCTGCTGCATAATCTAATACGCTAGTTGGTTCGCTTAATTTATGTCTTTTTAATCTACTATAACTTCCACTATCCTTAAAACGATCTTGTATTGCAACTTCTATGCTTCTCATTGTATCAGAGCGTGTGCCAAATCTTATACTTTCCCCTGTTAACTGCTTGTAAAATTCTTTCATTTCAGAGGTTGTGTAATTTTTTATCATAAACATTACTTTTTCATTTATAACTTCATTTATAGCATTGCGCTTCCAGCTTGATCCCCCTAAAGAATCTATAATCTTCTGTCGCGCTTGAATTTCGGAATCTGAGATTGTCATATTATTTATTTCTTTGATTCGGCTGTCCCATTTAAATTTACCTGTTAATTTGAATCGTCCGTCTACATCTGAAGGGTCTACTGTTGTGCCAAAATATTTACTGCCGTTCTTCGTAACATCGTCCGCTATTTTTTCTTTTATCTCATTCTCACTCATTCCTTGATGCAAATAATTAGGTAAACTTTCAGCTTCACGCTTAAAATTTTCTTGTGCCAGCGTGTTTAAATGTTTTAAATCATCTAAATCCTCTTTTATTAGCCCTTTCATTTTAGCTACTAACGCAGGAGACGGCCTTTCATGCTTTGAAGCTCCGCTGTTGCCTTTAGCCACTGTTTCACCTCCAAATATAAAAAAACTTCCCCCTTTGATGGAGGAAGCATGGTATTAGAATATCACGAATTTTATATATTTCGTCCCGAAAAAGTGCCAAAAAAGTGCCAAAAAAGTGCCGAAAAAATTTCACAATCCTAAATAACATATTGCAACAAATACTAATTCTCTCCGCCACCTGCAAAATGTAGTCTTCGCTAAATTCAATTCAGATAATATTTGCTCCATAGGATTCCGACCAAAATAAAAAAGCTTTAACACTTTTAAAAGGTCTTGATTATGCGATTCGTTTAAAGAATCTGGGCTGTCTAAATCACTAATTAATGAAGTTATTGGCTTCGTCCACCTCATTAATTTTTTTGTTTCGTGTTCTATATGTTCACACTTCTCTAATAATGCACTCACTGGATCACCATGCGTCCCATTATTCTCAGGTAACACATCGTAATTTTGCCCCTTAACACTGCATGAAGCCTGCAATATCTCCAAATCTCCCTTTAATACCTCAAGGCGTGCTATATTCCTTTTATAATCATACATACAACGTTCCGCGTGTCTATACGTATCATTTTGACTCATATATTTACCGTCTTCCTTTTTTGTTTTTTCGGTTCTATCAATTCCTCATATATTGCTTTTATATCATCGAAAATAAAAGAAAGTATCTTCTTCATGTTAAGACTTTCAATAAAACCTTCGCTTTTTCTACCCTTTATATATATACGATTTGCCTTTTTGAACAACCTTTCAATTTCTGTAAGTCCAATAGAGGCATATTTTGCTTTATTTTTAGATGCAGGTAAACCCAAAAAACTCAAAACACCATCAATATCAATAAGAAACCAATCTTCTATAGAGTGCGATGCCTTGACAAATTTAACTTCATCTACGCCGTTCTTTTTAAGCTCCTTTACTACCTCCTCACACTTAAATGGAGGCTTACTCTGAAATTCAAATACATCCGTATCGTAACAGAGAATAACACAACACCTACAACATCGATTATTACGTTTGATTTTATTCCTTATTATTCTTGCCGCTTTGGTTTTATACTGACCTATCCCGCTAAGATTCTCTACAATAATCCTGATATCCTGCTTAAACTTTTCTCCTCTTTTACTACTATCATAACGAAGTTCCTCTATAAGGCGTTTATAAAATAATTCATCCGTTTCACCTTCAACAAATAAAACCACTATACTATCTGTATTAATCGTTTTCGATTTTTTCTTCATCTTCAAGATAACTATTCAATAACTCCGCATTACTATCTCCGCAAGATAAAAGATCAAAAATATAACTCCCTACATCACAACCTTCTTTCCTGACTTCACGCATTAAATTCTTTTGTTTCTTTGCAGATATTCTACTAAAATCTGCAAGACCATTTTTATTAGGCCTACCTATATAAATATCTTCCGTCCTAACGTATTGAAGAATATAAGGTGAATGACTCGTTAAAAGTATCTTACAGTTCCCAGCAAGTTGAGATAATACATTCAGAAAGTCTTGAAGCAACGCGGGATGAATTGAGTTTTCCGGCTCTTCTATAGCTATAACACGCAAACCCGATCTACCTGCTATAACCGCATAAAGAAGAAGAGTAAACAATCTCTTTGTACCATCAGAAAGCATATTGAAATTAATAGGCTGGTTAAGGTTTTTATCCTGAACAAGAATATAATAAATTACCTCCGAAACACTATAAGG
>CALAUZ010000131.1 GCA_937892105.1 uncultured Fretibacterium sp.
AGCTAGTGGTGTAGTTGAAGCCTTCAGAGCTATTAAAAAGTATCTCGAGCAAGAGGATGTGGCTTCGATAGTTAAGGGAATTGAGCAAGCTGAAATTTCGGCTGGAAGGGGCGAGCTACTGCCACGATGAAAGCTGGATTAGTGTCAATAATCACGCCTTGCTATAATGGCGCAAAATATCTTGAAGAGCCAATAGAATCTGTACGTACACAAACATATTTTAATTGGGAAATGATTATAATAGATGATGGCTCTAAGGATAATTCTTACGAAGTAGCAACTAAATACGCATCTGAAGACGAAAGAATTAAATGTTTTAGGCAGAATAATGGAGGTTCTGCCTCTGCTAGGAATAACGGTATTAGAAGAGCTGAAGGCCAATATATAGCCTTGCTTGATGCCGACGATTTGTGGAATCATGATTTTCTTTCCGAACAAATTTCATTTATGAAAAAACATAACACAATATGTATTTATTCTTCCTACAGCAAGATAGATAAGCAGTCAAACGAGATACTAACTCCGACACGTATTCTCCCAAAATCACTATTCGAGACATGAGAGTAATGAATTATATCGGGTGCTTGACGGGCTTATATGATTGCTCAAAATACGGAAAAAAGTATCTAGATGAAAGCCTACGTAGTATCAGAGATGACTATGCATACTGGTACAAAATAGTAGCACTCGAAAATGTTGCTTATGGAAACGAAAAAGTCCTTGCAAAGTATCGAGTACTAAAGAATAGTACGACAGGGAATAAGCGTAAATTAATAATGAAACAGTTCCATTTTTACAGGAAATATCTGAACAAAGGTATTTTTCTATCCTGTTTGGATATAATTAGATGGGGCATTGCTGGAATATCAAAATTTTAAAATTTTATGGAAGCCGATGATGGAAAATAAACGTTACGATTTTTTAATTGTTGGAGCTGGGCTTTTTGGAAGTGTTTGCGCACAACAATTACATAGTGTTGGAAAAAAGTCTTGGTTTTAGAAAAACGTCCTCACATAGGTGGCAATATTTATACAGAAAAAATAGAGGGTATCAATGTCCATAAGTATGGAGCACATATCTTTCACACAAATAATAAGACTGTATGGAATTATGTAAACCGATTTGCTGACTTCAATCGTTTTACCAACTCACCAGTGGCCAATTACCATGGTGAGTTGTTTTCGCTCCCATTTAACATGTACACATTTAATAAGATGTGGAGGTGTGTTACCCCTTATGAAGCCCAGAAGATCATCGCAAAACAGCAATCAGAGATTCACGGAGAACCAACCAACCTCGAAGAACAAGCAATTTCTTTGGTTGGACGTGACATTTACGAGAAACTGATTAAAGGTTACACAAAATGCCGCAGACCCAAGCTCACCTAGAATGCTCACCCTTTCGGGGACATTAATAAAAGGCTCTGTAAATGCTCTCGGAACGGAAACGCCCCAGTAACGGAAGGATTTTGTATGCGTCAATCGAAACGAACATTGACGGATGATCTGATTGTTCTAAGAATAATGAATTTGTTGAAATCGAAGAAGAAAACAGATAAGGAATTAAGCGATCATCTTGAATTAACGCACGGTATCACAACAGCATGGAAATACGGAGGAAGTAAATCGTACAGACCTCATATAAATGAAATCGCTGAATTTCTGGAGGGATTTCCGAATTATTTACTTCGCGGGATCGACGAAGACGTTAATTTAGCGACATCGGAAACGGAAATAACCTTGATTAAAGGATTTCGAACTGTTAATAGTGACAGGAAACGTCATATTATGGAAATGATTCAGTATATAAAGATATAAAGGATCGCAAATAGAAGAAAATCCGGATTGGAAGTATCCCATAATATTTGTTTGTGCTCATTGTCGCAATCGATTTATTCCGGATTGACTTCCGTTCCGAATTTCAAGGATAATTATAATGATATTTCGTATCTTAATTAAGAGATACTTAAAAAGTATTGAAATGACTGATATTATGTATTACGAAACACAGGAATCACGAAAATTACGAAAGGCGGGAAGCGGTAATGACGAAAATCGACGAAAAAACCGCACTCTTAGATGAGCGTTTTAATCACGCCTCAATTCCGGCGTGATAGATTGTCGAGTTAAAAGTGCGTTTTTTCGCATGCGGAAAATGCGCCCGAAGGCGCATATCTAAAAACGTATTCCGCGAGAATTGATTCGCTACTGTTGAAAGTATGATCGAATTTTTGAATTTACCTCGCGGAACATTTTCGAATTGGCGCAGGGATAAAGGAAAATCATATTACGAATATATAGGTAAAATCGTAGCTCGTCTCGGAGT
>CALAUZ010000132.1 GCA_937892105.1 uncultured Fretibacterium sp.
GCACACAGGAGAAGAAAGCCTAGAACGACAAGCGAAGCGAGAAGTGTCAAAAATCCTAGAGACGGCGAAAAGTTGGAGAGAGCTTCACGAGCGATTGTGTTCAAAAGGGTATTTGCTTGAAAGGTGCGGAAATGGAGCAGTTTTGAAGTATGAGGACAAAAGCGTGAAGTTATCGAATGTGTCTCGAAGCAGTAGTTTTAGTAAATTGGAGCAAAGACTGGGCAACTATCAGGAACGCCCATCGAACATTCAAATAGCGGAACATGCCAAAAAGAAAACAGTAATCCCATCCAGCGGTTCTTTATGGGAGCAATATAAAACTGAGCGAGAAAGTTATTTAGATGCAAAGGCGAAAGCAATCAAGGAATTACGCGCCCGGCAAAGACAAGAGCGAGAAGAATTACGCCGCCTCCAACAGACTCGCCGTAAGGAAATATTTGTGGAGAGCTGGAAAGGACGCGGGCGAGAACTGAATCAGTTGCGTAGTATTTTTGCATTTGTCCATCGCAAAGAACAGCTTGAAATGCGAGAACGGCAGAAGGAAGAAATAGAGGAATTGCGCTCCCATTATCTGAGGCGATTTCCGTCATACCGAGATTGGCTGTCAGACCAGAGCCGCGAAGACTTGTACCGAGTATACCGTTATCCGGGGCAGTTATTACTTTTACCTGAACAATCAGGAGTGAGGATTTCCGCCCCGCAGAGGATAGTTGACCTACGAGATTACAGCGCGAGACGCGGAGCGGGAAGCAGTGTTTTGTACTGTCGAAGCGGGACATACACGGCATATTTCTCAGACATGGGCAGACGGATAGTGCTGAACAAGAGGAAACTGACGGAAGAGTCAGTAGCGTCAGCATTGCAACTAGCGAATCAGAAATGGGGAGCGACGCTAATAACGGGTAATGCGGAGTACAAGGAGCTTTGTATCTCAGCGGCGGTGAAATATGGACTGAAACTAGCGAATCCCGATTTATCTGGGGAAGTGGAACGCCGTCGGCAGGAATTGAGGCAGACCCGTCGCCCCACAGTCGGAATAACCGCCGAAGAAATAGCCTCGTTGGGATTAGCAGATAGCCCCAAGATATATGTGAATCCGCGAACGGACAAGCAGCAATACAAAGGGCGAATAGTCCACCTAGATGAAAAGCGAGGAATTTGTGTCCAGTTGGTAGGCGAGCATAGTTTATTTGTCCACCGACTAGACCGCCTAGAAATCCCAATATCAGAGGGAGACACGGTAAAAATCACGTACCTAGACGAGAATGCAAGTGCAAGAGTTCAGCGATACGAAGACCACCGCCGAACGCGAAGCCTGTAAATAAGAAGGAGGAAACCTTAATGGAAGAAGAATTAAACAAAATTCTGGAGCATTACGGAGCGAATCTTGACGACAGTGGCGAACCCGATGAAGCCCCAGAGTTTGAAGGAGTAGTAACGCTGCCCACGCCTGAAGAGGAAAAACAAGCCCTAGAGGATTGGAGCAAGCGGGTGGCAAGCTGGAGCGCAAGGAGGCATGACGAGAAATGATTACGCCAAAAGCGCAGGAGTACCGGGAAGAAATAGTGAAAAAATTGTGTGAAGCGATGGAGCAAGGCACAGCCCCGTGGCAACGGACATGGGCGGACGGGGACGCGCCGTGTAATGCGGTAAGCGGTCGTCCTTATCACGGAGTGAACACGCTGAACCTAGCGTTGCAGAGCGGAATATTAGGCCACCCTGAAGACCCTCGTTGGGTAACGTTCGATCAGGCGAAAGAAAAGGGCTGGCATGTGAAGGCTGGAGAAAAGGGGACGCACGTAGAGTTTTACAAATACGAGGAACGGCCAAAAGTGGACGAATTTGGCGACCCCGTGCTAGATGAGGACGGAAAGCAGGAAGTGCAAAAGAGCGTATTAGTGCGGAATTATGTAGTATTCCATGCCTCGCAGATAGAAGGAATGCCCACGTATGAACCGCCCGCTCGGAATCCAATAGAGACGAGCGAAAAGGCCGAGCGAATATTACAGGAGTCAGGAGCGGACATTCGGCACGGAGGAAGTGATGCATATTACAATCGAACGGACGATTACATTCAAGTGCCAGAGCGAGGACAGTTCAGGAGTCAGGCAGATTATTACGCGACGGCCCTTCATGAATTGGGAGTGCGCCC
>CALAUZ010000133.1 GCA_937892105.1 uncultured Fretibacterium sp.
CCCTTTAAGTCAACCAGCCATAGCAAAGTAAGGAACTTCCTGTATCCGCTTATCAATGAGCTGACTGTTGGTGTAAGTTCTGCTCCATCCGCCATGAATCTCCCTGAAGCAGTGATGAATGCCCTGTGTTCCGAGATACTGGAAGACGTAGTTGAAGCTGAAATCGAGAATACATGGATTGAGCGAGAGCCTGTGAAGTATCTTGTCATCGTCAGCGATGGAGTAGTACCTGTTCTGCATGAAAGAGCATACGGTGTTATCCTTAACGGACTTGATGACCTTCTTGCTCAAGTTGTGCTTCCTCGACAGGCTTATGCTTGGTGTGGGGCATCGTTATCAGAAACAGAAGCCCCAAAATACGATGATAAAAAGGCAAGAAAAGAAACGCCGCAGGATTTTAATGACTTTCTCGACACCTGTACAGTCGAAGATCGTATTCAAATGCTACAGGCTTTACAGTATTTACCGTCTGCATATATCACAATGTCTCCCGAACTTGTCTTGAAAGCGGTGGAAAGTGAAGAACTTGATAGCTCATCAATATAGCCTGAAGCTATAAGGAAAGCGTTGATTTGGAGAGCTTATAACAAGTTTACTTATTGCATCAGAGGAGATAGTGAAATTGATTATCACGGTATTGTGCAATGGGTAGCAAGAAAATCTGGGATAGACGATCAAACGATAAAGAGAGCTTCAACATTTGCACTTGAAAAGGAAGTTGCAGAAAAATATTTTGGTGGGATATGGGAACATCTTACCTCTGAACAGCGCAAAGAACTTCTTGATAGTGTGAATGGAGATGAAGCAGAAGAGAGAATACAAGTTGAAGAAAGACGAAAAGCTGAAATATTGTGGAATATTTTAAAGCCTATACCAACAGTGCCTACAGGTGATGGCAGATGGGCTTTTATTGTCCTTGCACAGAGTATTTCAGAAGTAGATACAGTAAGAGCTTTCGTAATGACTGTAAACATGATAAGGATGAAAAAAGTTGTTAATTGTTTGGAGTGGTGAAAATTCAAAATGGCTGAAGAACAAGGAGATGAGAGAAAGACAATAGCATTTTTTATTCGTTTATTGCTGAATGTTAATATTATATCTAGTTTTATAGTCTTTCTGTCAGTTATTGTATTGTGTGTCATTCTGCATATAGCTAGGGATGTATTTATCCCGTTTGTTGTTGCGTGGTTTATAGTTCAAGTTGTCCGCCCTATATACAGAATTGGGAACAAGTCACATTTACACCCGTATCTTAACCTAATAGTAGTTTTTATCATATTAATAGGGTTGAGTGCTTTATTTGTGCGGTTTATTGGGGTACAGGTAAAAGCGTTCAATGAAGTTTACCAACGTTATGCTTCAGTTCTTATAGAGCGTTATACAGCTTTCATGGCACTTCTGAATATAACATCAGAGATGTTTTCAGGATTTGATTTGAGCAACGCAGGAATATTGAACTTTATAAAGGACAGTGCATTTTATGTTACTGGCTTTTTAGTTTCGTTTGTGAACAAAATTTTTATGACAACGTTTTTCCTGATGTTTATGCTGATAGAAGCTCCTTATGCAGAGAGAAAGATAAAGAAGGCGTTTCACGGTGCGACAGGCAACAGGGTTCGAATAATTCTTGGCACTATATCGGAGCAGATAAGCTATTACATGCTGAATCAAACGCTTATAAGTCTGGTAACAGCATTTTTTGTATGGCTTGTATTGTTTTTATTAGGAGTTGAATTAGCGGTAGGCTGGGCTGTGCTTGCTTTTATGCTGAACTTTATTCTTAATGTAGGTTCGATAATAGCTACGATATTACCTGTTGTAATGGCATTTATTCAGTATTCAACTCTTTTAGAGCCTGTGTTAGTACTTGGTTTGCTGGCGGCTATACAGATGATTATAGGAAATATTATAGGGCCTAAAATTTTGAGTGTTAGTCTTGAACTTAGTTCAACTGTAATATTAATATCACTTCTCTTCTGGATAATGATTTGGGGAATTCCAGGAGCATTTTTGTCAGTGCCTATAGCGTCAGTTATTAAGATAATATGTGAAAACGTCCAATCATTACATCCCGTGTCTGTATTTATGAGCAATGGAAATTCAATTGTTTTCGAAGAATAATTAGAAAGGTAGTGTCCCAAGTGAAGATAAGACTTGCTTTATATTGTGTGCTTTAATTTTGAGTATAACACTCTTATCGTGTCAATCGTTAGCTTTAACTGATGCAGAGGCTAAGAATTTTTCCCAGCAGTCGTATAAGCTTGCATTGAGTGCGCGGGAAAAACATGATATTGAATTAGCCTCTATGTATTTCATGAATGCGCTTTCATTTAGTCCCGGTAATATAGAGATTATCAGTGATTATGTTTCAATGATTCTCGCTAGAGCAAGCGAAGATGCAACACTTCTTTACGATACATTTGAGGCTCTTGATAGTTTTTTGAATGCACAGGTAATGACAGTAAAACCTGATGATTTGCCTAAGATTTTAGAGCTTCGGGCGAAGTTGTCAGAGGAGCAGAGTAAGTTTTTATCCCGAGATGTTCCTCTGTCTGGAGCTGATAAAGTTGCAGAATTTGAAGTGCAATTGAAACAGTATAAGGCACGTGTTTTGAAATCGAAGACGTTTGCGGATTACTTGAACAATTTGCGTTTGGCACAGCAAGTATTAGATGCTTCTGGTCTTAATGACGCAGAAGTTCCGGATAACCTTCAGTTATGCTTAATGGTTGAGGCAACTACAACACAGATAAATACAATGCTTGAACGGACGAAAGATAACAGCCCATTGAGTGCTTATTATCTTCAGCTTGCAGAGGCTTCATTTCAGCAGGTCTTAGCCTTGAGTGTAAAATTACCGTACATAATCAGTGAGGAATGCCTTGCGATCAGGTCAAAAATTGACAGCAAAATAAATGAGTTGTCCGAAGAGCGTTCTTCTGCAGCTATGAGTAAAATTCGGAGCAGATATACAGCGTTAAAGAAAACAATTTCCAACGGCACCAATCAGTCCAACATTAACGAACTCAATAATTTCATGCAGTATTTGACTGTTACAACGCATGAGATTACTTCTGAGAAGCATAATAATGAACTTCATAAGATTATTGAAGATGTGCAGAACCTCCTTCTCAGTTATCGTATAAAGCAGGAGAAACAATATAACGTATGGGCAGTACATCAGCTGGATATTATGATGCGCGAGGCTGAAAAACACGACCGTACTTTGTATAAAGGGAAACTCCGTGATAGCGAAAAGATGCGTGAAGTTATGGTTGAACGTTTATCGCCCATAGACACCAGATTACTGAATTTTGGGGCACAGCATGTTTTCAGCAAGGTATATGAAGAATATTACGCTAAGCTGGGCGCGAAAAATCAAAAGAAGCTAGATGAAGCTATGGCCTACAACGATAAACGCAGTTTGACAGACTTTTAAGGGGGTGTTGTTTATGAAATTCACAGCTATTGTAGTGCTAGTGTGTTTTATTCCTTGCGTGGCTTTTGCAGGGGACAGGCCGTATATACCAGCTATAAACTCAGCCTTGTCATCAACGTTGATAACAATATAAGATA
>CALAUZ010000134.1 GCA_937892105.1 uncultured Fretibacterium sp.
TTTATACTCTATTTTTTGTCTATGTTCAGATTGTTTTTCGGCCATAGTGATTATTCGGTCAGCTGAACCTGGACATATTGCTTCAAACTTCTCCATTTCACTTGCTGGAGGAAGAGGTCCGCTGTATAACGATGCAGATACCACACCTACAGGGACTACATTTGAAGTTACCTGCTTAGGAACAGGTTTAGACGTTGTAGATTTGCCCATATATCCTCCCCATTAAGCTAAAGTAACACTAGACATTGCACTATGCATGTCTTTGCCTACCATAGCCCAGTCATTCGCAAGTGCTAGGTAGTCAGCTTCTTCGACGGATGATGATTCATTGAACATAATCATAGTTCCGCCCAAGTCAATAACAGCCCCAATCCCAGATACAAATGTAGGCTTCGCAAACAAAAAATCCGTCATTGATTATCGTCCTTTCATGAATACGATACAAATCCCTGCTCAAATTTTAGCAGAACGGTCAACCCATAAGAGTCAATTCATCGAGGAAATCAGCCCACCACTGCATCAGCTTTATCCTCTCAGGCATGTATTCAGCGTGATTGTATGCTCCACGAACTGTGTTTTCCTCAACGTGTGCTAGCTGTCGTTCTATCACATCACGGTTGATGCCGTGTTCGTTGGCTATTGTCGAGAACATTGCACGGAAGCCGTGAGGAGTGATCTGCTCCTTTGTGAAGCCCATAGACCTTAAAGCCATACGTACCCCATTGTCTGACATACAGCGTCCGTCGTTGCGAGGCGAAGGGAATAGCCAGATACCGTTGCCTGTGATCGGCCTCAGTTCCTCAAGCACAGCCTTTACCTGCGACGACAGCGGGACAATGTGGCGACGCTTCATCTTCATTTTGCCCGCAGGAATATCCCAGACATCGCCCTTGATCTCCGACCACTCAGCAGAGCGAACCTCTCCCGGCCTTGCGAAAGTGTACACAGAGAAAAGCATTGCACAGCGCATAATTGTATAGGGGTAAGCCCTTATCGCCCGCATCAGCATAGCTATATCAGCAGAATCCGTGAACGTTGCGTAATGCTTGCAGCTTTGAGGTTTCAGAGCACGATGAAGTGCTGCTGTCGGATCACTCTCTGCGTATCCTGCGGCTATGGCAAAGGAATACACTTGACCTATCAGAGTTTTAACTCGCCGAGCCGTTTCGTCATGCCCCAGACTCTCGATATTGCGACAAATTTTTAAGACATACGCCGACGTTATCTGTTTAAGCGGAGTTGTACCTATTTCTGGCAGAATGTACTTGTTTAGCCTTAAACGGACGGTGCGCACGTAACTTTCAGTTCTATTGACCATTCTCACCTTCAACCACTCAGCAACAATTTCAGCGAACATTTGCGGTGTTCGCCCTACTGTCGATAGAGGGCTTTCCCCTTTTGCACGAGCTGTCTGAATCTCATCACGTTTGATGCGAGCATCCTTTAGTGATAAGTCCGGGTACGGGCCGAGCGAAATCTGACGCTCTTTCTTTTGCTCCCAGTAACGCAGAATCCAGTACTTGTTCCCCGAAGTATCAACCATCAGATACAGACCTTTGTCATCGCGCATCATGTAGCGTTTATCTTTGGGCTTTGCATTCTTGACCTGTAACTCCGTCAACATTGTAATCACCTCATCTTATAGTCTGACCGTAGAAAGAGACCGTGTGTATGTGCTTTCTACGGTTATTTCTACGGTGATGTGTCGGCTTTGTGCGGTTTATAGCGATACATTACGGAGCTATGATAGCAGAAAACCCGCCTCTTCAGCGGGTTTTTATCATTAAACGGTTCATTCCGCGTTATCTTCTGGTGGGCAATACTGGATTTGAACCAGTGACCTCTTCCGTGTGAAGGAAGCGCGCTAACCCCTGTGCCAATTGCCCAAATGATTAACGCAGGAAATTTTACCGCAATAAATCACAAAGTCAAGAAATACGGCATGAGGCTTTGAAAAATTAGAATTTTCTGCTAACCTTACGTGAAATTTTTACACAGGAGGAATTGTTTATCATGTATGAGATAGTGCTTATACGGCATGGCGAATCAGCATGGAACAAAGAGAACAGATTCACCGGCTGGACGGACGTACCATTATCGGAAAAAGGAATCGAGGAAGCTCGCTCAGCAGGAAGGCTTCTCAAGGCTGAGGGATTCGCGTTCGATTACGCATTCACGTCAGTGCTTAAGAGGGCAATAAAAACTCTCTGGCTTGTCCTTGAGGAAATGGACAGGATGTGGATACCTATTCAGCACTCATGGAAACTCAATGAACGCCATTACGGAGCGTTGCAGGGACTCAACAAAGCTGACACCGCCGCGAAATATGGCGATGCACAGGTCAAAATCTGGCGCAGAAGCTATGACATTCAGCCCCCAGTACTCACGAAAGATGATGACCGTTACCCCGGCCATGACCCAAGATATACGGGACTCAGCGAGTCAGAATTACCGCTCACGGAATGCCTTGCTGACACTGTAGCGCGTGTTGTGCCTTACTGGAACGAGTGCATAGCCCCCGCGATAAAGTCAGGGAAGAAAATCATCATCGCCGCTCATGGAAATTCATT
>CALAUZ010000135.1 GCA_937892105.1 uncultured Fretibacterium sp.
ATAGAATTTATAAGTTACGCCGTACTGCTGAAGATTTATTGAATTATATTCTGACTTATATTTTAATTTTCCTGTTTTCCGTTTCTTCTTCTTTGAAGATGAGAGAGATTTTAAGTTCGATTTTATTCCTTGAATTACTGACTGCTTCATTTGAGAACCTAGATATTTAAGCTCCCGAGCTACGCTGTTTTTATCTTTATCTAAGCCGTGAACGGTTTTAACTTTACAATCGTAGTTATTAATATTTTGATTGCTCATGAAAGTCAGCACGTCGTTATACAGCCATTTAGCTTCAACGAAAAACATTTTGAGGGTCGTAGCCTGCGCAGTGTTCAGGTGTGAAAAATCTATTTTAAGACGAAAAACTATGCAAACCTGCTCCTTGCGTTTGAGCTTAGTTGCTTTGCCCTTTGCTTTTATTCGTGCGTTCTTTGCAATTCTCTCTTCATCTGTCATTTTTAACACCATAAGTATTATATAATAACAACTAGCGCAATTCATCTCCCACTTTAGATGTGGGAGTCTTCTTGCGAGTTACGATAAATTAAAGTTTGACGTCGCAAACATACAGGACTATAATCTTCTTAAAGTTTTATTGCTTAAACTATCTACAGAAAGGAGACTAGCGCATGAAAGAAGCGTGGAGGGGATTTAAGGGAACTCACTGGACTGAAGATATTAACGTCCGGGACTTTATCCAAAATAATTACACTCCTTATGACGGAGATGAGAGTTTCCTGGCAGACCCAACAGAAGCTACTAATAAGCTTTGGGGAAGGCTTCAGGAACTTCAGAAAGAAGAACGCGAACATAACGGCGTTCTCGAATGCGAGACGGAAGTTGTATCAGGTTTAACAGCTTACGGGCCGGGTTATATTGACAAGTCCATGAAAGACTTGGAAAGGGTCGTCGGCCTTCAGACAGACAAACCTTTGAAACGTGCCTTTATGCCCTATGGCGGGATCAAAATGGCCGAACAAGCTGCAAGCACTTACGGTTATAAAATCAATCCTAAGTTCTCGGTCATTTTCAGTCAGTATCATAAAACGCATAATCAAGCTGTCTTTGACGCGTATACCCCGGAAATGAAAAAAGCGCGTCATGCTCACATAGTAACGGGATTGCCGGATACTTATGGGCGTGGACGAATCGTAGGAGACTATAGGCGGGTTGCTTTGTATGGAATAGATTTTCTGATTAAGAAAAAGCAGGAGGATTTTGCTAACTGCGGAAGCGGTACAATGTTCGACGAAATAATCAGGCAACGTGAAGAAATCACCGAACAAATTCGCGCTCTCGACGGCATGAAACAAATGGCGGCTGTTTACGGCTTCGACATCTCAAAACCTGCCATGAATGCAAGAGAAGCTGTACAATGGCTTTATTTCGGTTACCTCGCAGCAATAAAAACTCAAAACGGCGCGGCTATGAGTGTTGGAAGAATTTCTACGTTCCTCGACATTTATATCGAACGCGACTTCAAAGAAGGTACTCTCACCGAAAGCGAAGCTCAAGAACTCATTGACCACATAGTTATGAAATTCCGCATGGTCAAATTTGCCCGCGTACCCTCGTACAATCAATTATTCTCAGGTGATCCTATATGGGCCACTCTCGAAATGGCTGGCAAGGGAATGGACGGTCGGCACATGGTAACAAAAAATGATTTCCGTTTCCTTCATACACTCGAAAATATGGGGCCTTCTCCTGAACCAAATTTAACTGTCTTGTATTGTTCTTCACTCCCTGAACCCTTCAAACTTTATGCCTCAAAAATTTCGATTAACACAAGCTCGATACAGTACGAGAATGACGACGTTATGCGCCCGATATGGCGTGATGATTATTCGATTTGCTGCTGCGTTTCCGCAACCGAAACAGGAAAAGAAATGCAGTTCTTCGGAGCAAGAGCAAACTTGGCAAAATGTCTTCTCTATGCTATTAACGGCGGCATTGACGTTAAGACTCATGAACAAATCGGCCCTGAATATCCAAAAATCACTTCTGAATATCTTGACTATGATGAAGTTATGCACAGGTTCGATCAAATGATGGAATGGCTCGCGGGTCTGTATGTAAATATCTTGAACTTGATCCACTACATGCACGACAAATATTATTATGAAGCCGCGGAAATGGCCTTGATTGATACTGACGTGCGCAGAACTTTTGCAACAGGCATAGCAGGATTTTCTCATGTCGTCGATTCACTTTCGGCAATTAAATATGCGAAAGTAAAACCGATACGCGACGAGTTGGGTCTGGCAGTTGATTTTGAAACTGAAGGCGAGTTCCCGAAGTATGGCAACGATGACGACCGCGCCGATGAAATTGCTGTGTGGCTCTTGAAAACTTTCATGAACAAGATACGAAAATATCACACGTATAGAAATTCCGAGGCAACAACTTCGATCTTGACGATAACTTCAAACGTCGTTTACGGCAAAGCTACAGGCGCAACACCGGACGGACGCAAAGCTTATACCCCGTTTGCACCCGGCGGCAACCCTTCATATGGAGCTGAACTTAACGGACTCTTAGCTTCGTTGAACTCCGTCGCAAAATTACCGTATGAATACGCGCTTGACGGAATTTCAAACACTCAGACAATAAGCCCGACTGCTCTCGGCCATAACCTTGACGAACAAAAAGTAACTCTCATGAACGCTATGGACGGTTACTTTGACAAAGGCGCTCACCATCTTAATGTCAACGTGTTCGGGACTGACAAGTTGATAGACTGCATGGAACACCCGGAAAAACCCGAATATGCGAACTTTACGATAAGAGTGTCAGGTTACGCCGTGAAGTTCATCAGCCTGACGAAAGAACAGCAGCTTGACGTAATAGCGCGTACGTGTCATAAACACATGTAGTATAAATGACAAAAGGATTAGTTCACTCAATAGAATCATTCGGAGCTGTTGACGGGCCGGGAATACGTTTTCTGATTTTTTTGAAGGGCTGTAATATGAGATGCCGATATTGCCATAACGCTGATACATGGAGCACAGAAGGCGCTGAAATTTTTGAGGCCGATACTCTATTAAACCGTGCGGAACGTTACAGGGCTTATTGGCGCGAAAAAGGCGGAATAACAGTCAGCGGGGGCGAGCCTCTTTTACAGATTGATTTTCTCAATGAACTCTTCAAGAAAGCTCACGAACGTGATATCAATACGGCACTCGATACGGCTGCGCAACCTTTTACGAGGGACAATCCTTTTTTTGAAAAATTTCAGGAGCTTATGAAATATACCGACCTGGTTTTGCTGGACATAAAGCACATAAATTCAAGCAAGCATAAGAATCTCACAGGCTTCGACAACAAAAATATTCTAGCCGCAGCGAGATATCTTTGCGAAATAAAAAAACCTGTCTGGATTCGTTACGTTCTGGTGCCGACTGTAACAGATAACGATGAAGACTTAAGACAGACTAGAAAATTTCTTGACTCGCTTGAAAATGTTCAGAAAGTCGAAGTGTTGCCGTATCATACGCTTGGTGCGGAAAAATGGAAGAAACTAGGCTTTCAATATTCTCTTGACGGAATTGAAGCTCCTACGAAAGAAAGTATTGATCACGCAAAAAAAATTTTAGGAGATGAGATTTTATGAACAACAAAGATACAGTAATCTTCTTGGCAAGTTTTGGGACTAGCATTCTTCGTGCTGCTGAGGAAAGCTACGATAAAATTCAAGCTGACCTCGAAGCCTCAACAGGACTCAGAGTGCTGCAAGTCTACACAGACAACGCTACAGCAAAGGCCGTCAACGGGATCAACAACAAAAAAATTTATACTGTTGAAGCCGCCATTCAGGAGTCAATCATTCAGAAATATTCTGAAGCAATCGCTGTGCCGGTGTTCTTTGCTGAAGGGGAGCTATATAACAGTCTTCGCAGCCGTCTTGATTTTTATAGAGAGACGATAGACATCAGAATGACGAATGCTGTCATGTACAGCCCGAAATCTTGTGATGAAGTCGCCGACATAATGCTTGATATTATCAAGCCCGAAGACAACAACGAATATATACTCGTTGGACACGAAGCCTCTGCTTACAATGACAAGGGATATGACCTTCTCGGCGAGAAACTTCATGAGAAAGGCCACAAAAATATGGAAGTCATCAAGTTAAGCGACAGGGACAGCGTAGGGCAGGCGGTTGCTCACTTGAAAGAACGTCAGGCTATTACGCGCGACGCACAAGTTGAAATCGTACCGCTTGTTGTTGCATGGGGCGACTACATGGCAGGAGAGCTTTACAATTCTGATAACTCTTTCATGTGGCAATTGAGAAAAGCAGGTTACAGGACTGTATTCACCGGCAAAGGTTTGGGAGAATACGAAGCATTCAGAAAAATATACTCGAAGAGGTTTAATGACCTCGTGAAGAAGTGAACTACCGCCACTTATAGAAGTGGCGGCTTCCTAATTCAACGAGGTCTGCATTCAAATCGTGCGATCTGAGTTGTCTTACGTCCTCTCCCAAGGCGTTAATTTCCTGCGTCCCACAGGTATTTTCTTCTGACAACAGTATCATGTTTCTTGCCGCGTGTATATCGCGGTCTTCAATGTATCCGCATTCGCATTCAAAAATTCTGTTCGCAAGCGTTATGTTTTTATTTATTTTTCCGCAGTTCGGACACGTTTTTGTCGTAGCAATATTTTTTGACAATACTACAACTCTTTCATTTTTCATTAATTTATTTTTTACAAGTCCCAGCACTGAATGTTGAACGGTTCGACCGAAAAGCCCTTTATGCCAGCCTTTTATGTTTTCGTCCTGCATATAGATCTTTTCATGCTCAAGAAGTTCATGAACGATTTATTCGCTGCGTCAAGTTTTCTGTTGTTCAGCTATAGAATTTATAAGTTACGCCGTACTGCTGAAGATTTATTGAATTATATTCTGAC
>CALAUZ010000136.1 GCA_937892105.1 uncultured Fretibacterium sp.
AGAAGGCAGGAAAGTCCCGACGATACAGGAAATGTTGACATCACCTGACTTATTAGCTTTTCAGGGTGAAATGGCAGTGTTAGAAGAGCAGCTCAAGGCCTATGCAAAGAATCATCCTGACGAGATAGCGACGTTAGTAAATGAATGGCTCTCAATGGATAATTAATATAAAAAGGAGTTAAAGACATGCCCAAAGAAGATAACGCAGCACCGGCAGTAAAAGGACTTTCGGGACGCGAGAAAATAGCAGTCTTAATGGTCTCGCTTGGGAGTGAAATAGCTCCTGAAGTGTATAAAAAACTTGATGACGCAACGATAGAGCTAATCACACTGGAAATAGCAAATTTAAGAAAGGTAACGCCTGACGTGAAATTGACAGTGTTGAAAGAGGCGCAGGAAATCTTGATGGCGCGGGAATTCATGGCCAGAGGCGGTGTCGAATACGCCAGAGATGTACTCGAAAAGGCACTGGGCCCGGAGCGGGCACAAAGCCTGTTAGCCCGAATAACAGCAAGTCTTCAGGTCAAGCCGTTTGATTTCATGAGACACACAGACGCAGGACAGATATTAGGATTTATCCAGAACGAACACCCGCAGACTATAGCGTTAATACTTTCATATTTAGAGCCTACGCAGGCAGCGATGATATTATCAGGACTGAACCCGATTTTGCAGGCCGACGTTACGAAAAGAATTGCGAACATGGACAGGATAACGCCGGAAGTTTTGAGGGAGGTTGAGAGAGTTTTGGAGCGCAAGTTAAGCACCGTAATGGGTCAGGACTTCAGTGTTGCCGGAGGAATTGACGCTGTTGTCGCAATAGTGAACAGCACTGACAGGGCAACCGAGCGCAACATCATGGAATACTTGGAGGAGAACGATCCCGAACTCGCGGAGGAAATCAAGAAGCGTCTGTTCGTATTCGAGGACTCAATGCGGCTTGATGACAGGTCATTGCAGAGGGTACTTCGTGAAGTTGATATGAAGGAACTCAGCCTCGCCCTCAAGGGTGCAACGGAAGACCTCAAGACCAAGTACCTCAAGAACATGTCAAAACGTGCCGCCGAAATGTTACAGGAAGATATGGACTTCATGGGGCCTGTACGAGTTAAGGACGTTGAGGAAGCACAGCAGAAAGTGGTGAACATAATACGCGGCCTTGAGGAACAGGGTGAAATAGTCATAGCCTCTGGTGGAGGGGACGATATGATTGTCTAACGGTCTTGCACATCAGAGAGTTCTGCGGACAGTCAGGCTTTTACCGCAGGCCGTGAAGATAGGCATACTTGAGAGCGAAATCAAGCAGTCCGGCGCAAAACCTGAAGCCCCTAAACCCGGCAAGCCCGAAAAATCCCCCGCCTCACCCGCAAAGCCTGATACCCCGAAAGTACAGGTGAAAATGCCCGCTCCTAATGCCCGTGAGATTGAGGAACTTTCGGCGCAGATTAAGGCACTGACAAACAGCCTTAGCAATGCGGAAGTTGCCAACGCTGAACTGTCGGAAGCAAAAGCAAAACTCGAAAGCGAAATCGGCGGTATAAGGTCAGATTATGAACGCCGCCGCCAGCAGCTTGAAGCTGAGGCAAAGAATAACGCCGACCGTATAGCAGAGAAGGCCAGAGCGCAGGCAATAAGTGAAGGTCAAATCACCGGCTATGAGGAAGGAATGAAGAAAGCCAGGCTTGAAGTTGAGCAGGAATATTTCGAGAAGTTTTCGGAATTGGCGGGTGTTATTGATGTTTTAGGGAAGAAGCTTGAGGCAGATTTTGCTGAACTCGTCAAACTCAACCAGCCTAGACTGATACGGGTATGGACTGAAATGCTGAGAAGAATGCTTCACAGGCAGGTGGAGTTGAACCCTGACACTATAGACGCGGTATTGTCGGAATTATTATCACGCCTTAGCGACAAGAACCAGATATTAATCTACGTATCGCCTGACGACATGAAGCACCTTGAGGGCAGTATGGACGCTAAATTCCGTGAAGCTTTGAGGGGTGTGAAGAAACTGGAATTGAAATCAGATCCCAATATCGAAAATGGAAGCTGTATTGTTGAGACTGGTCTGGGTGTTTATGACGCTCGATGGAAGACGCAGATGGGACAGGTTGAGGCTGTAGTAGATGAAATATTCCAGCAGTCAACGAAAGAGGACAGGTAACGATGAATGACGTTGACGTAAAAGATGTAGATTTGTTCCAGCTTTTCGCGGTTGACCTGTTGCAGAAGCCATTAGTGAAGATTAATGGGAGGATAGTGCAGGTTGTCGGACTTGTTGCGGAATCACAGGGGCCAGATGTAAGAGTTGGGGACTTGTGCCACATACAATTTAGGGACGGTTCGCACGAACTTGACGCTGAAGTTGTAGGTTTCAGGGGCGACAGAGTGCTTCTTATGCCGCTTGGAGCGTTGCAGGAAGTTGGGCCGGGCTGTGATGTCGTGTCAACAAACAGACCACTTGAAGTTCCTGTAGGCGAGGCGTTACTTGGGCGTGTTCTTGACGGTCTTGGCAATCCCATAGACGACAAAGGGCCTATAGCCGCAAGTGATTTCTACCCTCTATATGCCACACCTCCCCACCCGTTAAGACGCAAGATGGTTGATACTCCGTTAAGCGTTGGTGTTCGTGTTGTTGATGGAATGCTTACGCTTGGAAAGGGACAACGTATAGGAATATTCGCTGGTTCAGGAGTTGGGAAAAGCACGCTTCTGGGAATGATGGCACGTTACACTACGGCAGACGTGAATGTTATATCGCTTGTAGGAGAACGAGGCCGGGAAGTTAGGGAGTTCATAGAGCGAGACTTAGGGCCAGAGGGTCTGAAACGTTCTGTACTCGTAATCGCAACATCAGACCAGCCCGCATTGATACGCCTCAAATCCGCAATGACCGCCACAGCCATAGCCGAATATTTCCGGGATCAGGGAAAAGATGTACTTCTCATGATGGACACGGTAACACGTGTTGCCCGCGCACAGCGTGAGATAGGTCTCGCAATCGGTGAGCCTCCTGCAACAAGAGGATATACTCCTTCAGTGTTCGAGATGTTGCCCAGACTTCTGGAACGTGCCGGAGCTGGTGAGGTTGGAAGCATAACGGGAATATATACAGTTCTTGTTGACGGTGATGACATGAACGAGCCTGTAGCCGATACCGTTAGGGGTATTCTTGACGGACATATTGTGCTGTCGAGGAAGATTGCCGCACGCAACTTCTACCCTGCTGTAAGCGTTCTGGACAGTGTTAGCCGTGTAATGCCCGCATTAGTGTCGCGTGAACACCTTGACGCTGCCGGAAGGGTAAGAGATTTGCTGGCAACGTATGCGGAGTCTGAAGACCTGATTAACATTGGAGCGTACAAATCGGGGAGTAATATGCGGGTTGACTGGGCACTTGCGAATATGGAGAATGTGAGGAACTTTTTGTCGCAGAGGGTTGAAGACCCTACCAGCTTTGAGGAGACGGACAAAAGACTTCTGGAACTTGCTCCGTATCCTAACCAGCAGCAATAATACAGAGAGGAGAAATGATGTCATGAATGCAGCAGTATTAGAGAGAGAAGAGACAAACACAATCACGATAAACCTAAACTCAGTAATTCAGGTTGACCCGGTTCTGAGAATGCAGGCAGAAGCTGTGCTGTCGCAGTCAGGCATGTCTGTGAGCAAAGCTGTAGAACTGCTGATGTATTACACGGTGAAACTCAAGAAAATACCAGATGCCCTCATTATGCCGCCAATTCTCTGCCTTGATGATATGACTGATGAAGAATTTGACGATATGCTTCAGGAAGCCTTTGATGACATAGACAAAGGACACACATACACGGTTGAAGAAGCAAGGAGCATGATGGAGGCTAAGTATGGAAATCTTTAACGTAAGGATTACGGCACGGGCGTTTGGGGATATATGTGATATAACGAGGCACATTGCTTACGTTCTCGGAAATCCTCAAGCTGCCTCGAAAACTTCAAACTTCATAATCTCCTCTGCGGAAGCCTTATCCATATTTCCAAAGAGGCATCGTGTGCGCAAACAGGATTATCAAGGCAGGAATCTGCGTTTTTTCTCGGTTGGAAGCTATGTAGTTGTTTACCACATTAATGAAAGCACACATACTGTAGAAGTTCTCAGAATTACCTATAGCAAGCGGGACATGAACAACCTGATTTAGGCCATGCAGCAGAGAATAGCAAAATTCAACCGAATACTCAAAATACGCGAGGACAGCCGCAAGAATGAACAGGCCATACTAGCCGCCGAAAGAAGCGAAGAACGTGCAGTCATGGATCACATCACACAGCTTGAAGGCGAGAAGGCTCAGGCAATCCTCGATTTCAGCAACTCAGGCGGGCAGGCAATATCTGTAACGGATTTGTGGTTTCAGCGTCAGTTCATTGATGCCATAAACACGGATATTACGCGGGGACAGAACTCACTGGCTGAAGTCAGAAACAGAATAATCGGAACAGAAGCAAGACTTGTTGAGAAGCACAGGGACGTTAGAATAATGGAGACATATATAGACCACTTAAAGGAAGCAGATTTTCAGGAACAGTTAGGCATAGAACAGAATGAACTTGATGATGTGGCTACTATGCAATTTTCACGGAAGGGAGCATATTAATTCATGGGGCCTAACCTTACCAACATTAACAGAGTATTATCCAGAATAGAAGAGATTAACCGCCGTCTTATGCCCGATATATACCAGCAGACTTCGCCAATGAAAAGCAGGTTTGTTGAAGTCCTTAATGATGTTAACAGGGCGAAAATGTCTTCAGCCTCTCGAAACCGTTCGGGAAGCAGCATATCAGGTAAGACAAATTATGACGCTCTGAAGGACGTAATCAATGAGTGTGCGGAAAAATACAACATTGACCAGGAGTTAATCAGGGCAATGATACAGGTAGAATCGGGCTGGAACACTGACGCTGTATCGAACAAAGGTGCTCAGGGATTAATGCAGCTTATGCCGCGAACTGCCGCAATGTTAGGCGTAACAGATCCTTTCGATCCGGTACAAAACATAGAGGGTGGAGTAAGATATATTTCCGACCTTACCGATAAATACAGAGGGGACATAGAGAAAGCTCTGGCAGCATACAATGCCGGGCCAGCGAGGGTAGATTCGGGAAATATCCCCGAAGTGTCGAAACGCTACGTGAGAAACATAATGTCAATATACCGCAAGTTGAGGGAGGTTGGCTAAAATGGCAGAGGAACGTCCGGCCAATAACGCAAATCCGCAGGGTCAGGGTCAGGCAGAAGCAGCTCCAACGCCCATACCTGTTAAGCGCAAGAAAAAGAAAAAGGGAATGGGAAAGCTCACGTTCTTTTTCTGGATGATACTTCTTGCACTTGGGACAGCTACGGGAATGCATCTCAGCGGAATATGGGACGGAAGGCCGTTGTTCTGGGAGATTGTACCTAGAGTGCCGTATTTTGGGCCGCAACTTGCAGAGTTCTTCCAAGTGCCGGAGTTTTACGCTCTCTCAGTCGAGGAACGCAGGGCAGTTGAGCTTGAACAGTGGCAGAGGAGACTAGACGCTCAGGAACGTGCGATTGAGAGCAGAGATGTAGCTCGGCTTGAGGTATACGAACAGAGGGAGCTTGCACTCGTTGAACTTTCGCGAGATGTTGCGAGGAGACAGCGCAGGTTAAGGGCGATGGAGGCTGACCAGTCATCGGCGGAGAATGCTTCAGGGCCTACGGAGACAGAACAGGATCTCATGAACCAGGTAGCGAGGACGTATCAGGACATGTCAGCGCGTAATGCTGCGGCGATAGTTGAACAACTCAGGGACGCAATGGCGGTGGAACTTCTTATGCGTCTTCCCAATGACGCGAGAGCCTCAATTATGGGTAAATTAAAGCCGACAAAAGCAGCAAGGATAACAGAATTAATGTCGCATCCCCAGAGATAAAATTAAAATTCAGGAGGGCGTTAAATTATGATGCCGGACATATTCTCATTTCTTCAGGCACAGGTTAATACACAGCTTCAGACATCGGGACAGAATACACAATTACAGCAGGATAATTCCGGTACACAGCCGGGAGTATTTGACGCACTCATAACGGAATACACGGCCTCCGCAGAATTACAAGATACACAGCCTCAGACGCAAACTACATTACAGATGTCAACTACATCACAACCCTTGACGTTCAGGGGCAATAACTCGCTTTCAGCTTCAGTGGTGAATATTCTTGCGGGAGACGAAACTGTGCAGAACATACAGTCTCAGACGGTACAGGATACGCAAGATACTTCGGGAGCATGGAGAAATCTTTTTGCGGACGTTAGGAGGACTTTAGACAATAGTAATGTCAGGAATGACGGTACTATTTCGCCTGAGACGGCTGCTAATGACGCTCCTGCTGAAGTAATTTCGTGGGAAGAAGTTACCCCTTCTGGTAATGGCCATGAAACACCTGAAGCACCTTCCCTTTTGCCTGTGAGGATACCTGACAAACCCAGCGTTACACCCAGCACAGGCATTATTGATACTGAGCCGGAAACAGAACGCACAGATACCCCTTCACTTCAGGGATACGCAGAGAATACAGTGAACGTTGACCCTGACACTAGGGATACCGATACAGCGATGTTAATACCGGAGAATGACGCGCCTGAAGCTGATACGGAGCTTCGTAATACTGTACAGGAACATAGCACTGTAGAGACCAATGCAAGCAGAATATCTGAGACTGGTACGCCGGAAATTGCGGCAGAAGTCCGAGAGCTTCCGGAAGAAGCTGATACCCCAGAACTTAATGACACAGAAAGCACAGCTACCCCGAACACTGCGGACAAAACAGAAGAACCTTCCCATTTCACTCCAGAAGCCAGCAGATCAAAGAATAACACCGTCTCTAATGTTAGACATGACATTAGAGGTGCAACACAAAATATTGAAGGTACAACGGAAGATGACAATTCCCAAGTAATACATGTTGCCGTTAATACCGTTAATTCCGTATCAACATCAGTCAATGGTGCAGAACATGTAGAGCTTTACGCTGAGAGTAATAACGTGAACACCCCCTCTTCAGCTAATGAAGATTTACAATCACTTGAAGCTATGCCGGAACTTACGGTAGAAGGTACTGACCACAGGGAACAGGAAGATACTGATGTTCCAGAAACTGCCTCTTCAACAACTTCTGTTGCAGACAATGCCTTGAACATGGCAGGACTTGCAGGACTTCAGCCTGTTCCACAAGAAGCCATAACCTCATCACCCGAAACCGCAACGCAGGAAGCACAGCAAGCAATCCTTGGCTCTCAACCGGATACACAAAGAAACGTTCAGCCCCAGACATCTCGCAATGCTCAGCGCAAGTCTCAGACATCGCAGGCCACAGCAGGAAACAACACTGAAGCCTCAGAACCTGAAGAAACTGGTACATTCACACAACAAATACGGTCAGGTCAGGCCACAAGGCAGGGTACAGAGCAAGAACCATTGGGGCAAGAAGAGAACACTGGCACTCAGGACGGCAATGAAGGCAATAATTTGTCTCAGGAGCGTAATGACACCAATATGGGAATGACACCTCAAACTCGAAGGACAACGGAAACATCACGCGCACAGAATAATCGCGCGTTATCATCGTCTTCAACACCAGCTGACAGAACGGAAGTGCGAAATGATTTCCAGTCATTTTTTGACGGCGCATTAAGGACGAGAAGGGCAGCATCAGGAACTCCCGCACAGCCGCTTAATCTTAGGACAGGCACTTACACTCCGTCTCAGAGCAGTACACTTAGGGAAGGCATCATTAATACTGTGAGATTTATCCGAGCTGATGGTGTGCGAAAGGCAAATATCGTGGTAGACCCTCCAGCACTAGGAAGAATTACCGTAGAACTCACTTCCAGCACTTCAGGGGTTGAAGCGTCCGTTAAAGTAGCGAATGAGCAAATCCGACAAATAGTGCAGGAGCAAATTTCGCAGCTTAGAGATAATTTGTCGCAGCAGGGAGTTCAGGTGTCAGAGTTCACTGTAGATGTTCAGCAGGATAACTCCGGTCAGGGTCAAGGTCAGGGTTCAGGACGTGAAAACCAGGAAAGCTCTTACACATACACAGCTGGCGGCACTGAAGAAGACACGGAAGATTTCAGGATCGACCTTGAAGAAGGGTTATTGTACTGGGTAGCATAAATTCATCATCAGGAGAGGAAAATTATGGCAGTAACAAATGTAAATAATTATACGAACCTCGCGAATATAACGACGCCTTCAACATCGACGACAACAAATACGACAAATAATAGTACAACAAGTACTAACTCTACAAATTCTACAACAACAACAGGAACCAGCAGTTCATCTTCAGTAACTACTGCGACAAATGACGCTCTGGGGAAGGACGCGTTTCTGAAACTCCTTATTGCGGAACTCTCAAATCAGGATCCTCTCAACCCTATGGAGGACAGGGAGTTTATCTCGCAGATGGCTACGTTCTCCAGCCTTGAACAGATGCAGAACATGAACAATACGCTTACCAGTATGTCGGAAGCCAACAAGTTCAACGCGGTGCAGTATATTGGCAAAGCAATAGCATTCACGACAGGCGAAGGAACAGCAGCAACCCAGAAAGTTGCAATCGTAAATCATGTATGGTTTGACCCGAAAGAGGGTACAATACTTGATACGACAGAAGGTGAAGTAAACCTCGAGAAAGTTGAAGGTGTATCAATAGTAAATTCAACTTCTGGAACGAGCACAAGTACAAACTCAGGCACAAGCACAGGCTCCAATTAATTTTAATTGCTCTCATGGACGAGACACGGCAGGAAGGACGCCCGGCCAGAGTAATATACAAAGTAAAATCACACAGGAGGAATAACGAGAAATGCTAAGGTCATTATTCACAGCAGTAACGGGTGTTCGCGCTCACCAGACGATGCTCGACGTGACGGGTAACAACATATCCAACGCCAATACGACAGGGTTCAAGAAGGATAGCACAGTATTTGCCGATCTCATGTATCAGGCCAACAAGTACGCTTCAGCCGCAGGAGACACACGCGGAGGTATAAACCCTGCACAGGTAGGTCTTGGAGTAAGCGTATCGGCAATAGAGACAATTCACACGCAGGGTTCAGGCTCATACACTGGCAATAACTCGGACATGATGATACAGGATAAGGGCTTCTTCGTGTACTCTGACGGGACAAGCCAGCTTTTCAGCCGTTCGGGAGCATGTGTACTTGACGGAAACAGCGATATGGTTCTCTCAGGTTCAGGCTACAAGCTGCAGGGCTACGAGATGGAGCTTCAGCCGGCTTCAGGAGAATATCAGCAGGCGGCTGACCTCTCAACCGTCAATATTCCTCTGGGTCAAAAAATAGACGCAAAAGCAACTACACGTGTAGATTACCAGTGCAACCTCGACAGCAGAAGTAACGCATTCCTGTCATACGGATTTGCGGATCTCCCGTTCAACGTTGTGGCAGGTGCAAATGACCTCAGCGCAGGAAGAGCAAAAATCACAATGGGCGGGACTGATTATGACCTGGCCATGACAACGAGCTTCACAGGGACATCAAATGCTACGAATACAGGAACAAATTACCTCAATTTTGCCCTTGCCAACGGTGGGGAAACTACAACTTTGACATTTGACATGACAGGCATTGACGGCGAAAACGGAGTTCCTACCTTAGCACTTCCGAAGCTCACAGCTAACGTTACCACTGCCGCTACAGCAACCACTCCCGCTGTATATGGTGCCGCAAACCCTTCCGCCGCTGTAGGAACAAACGGTCTTGTAGGCTGGATAAATGCCACGACAGGCGCGATATATCCTGCGGCTACAGCACCACAGTATCCTTCATTGGATCAGAGTTCTCTCGATCAGCTTATGGCTGTATACCAGTTTCCTGGCCAGGTGCCTCCGCAGTATTTTGCGGCGCAGTATGACGACTCTACAGGCACACTGAAAATTCGCAGTATTACACTTCTCGATGCCAGCAATAATGCGGTTTCAGCGACAACTAACGGACTAATCGCGGACTTGACGGGGACTAATGCTGTAGCAACGCACTTCAATGTTGAACCCAGCGCGTTCACATACAGTGTGAAGCAGGGTATGAACTACACTAA
This sequence comes from uncultured Fretibacterium sp., assembly GCA_937892105.1. The sequence continues at coordinate 10,120 of CALAUZ010000136.1, forward strand.
ATTCAACCTTTCGGGAGCACCAACAGTTCCTACAACAGATAATCAGGGTAATGCGACTTATGCTCCGGCTCAGGTAAGCTATAACTTCATCGCGGAATTTGACGAAAGTGTAGACCGTGAAGCCGGTACAATGTCAACTCTGGGAAAGACAACGACAAGAATGACATTGTGGTATTACGGGTACAGCAACGCCGATTTATTCACTGATGCACAGGGCACCGTAGGAACTACGCCACAAAACGCAGCTGCAATTTCTGCCGGGACATACCAGAAGACTATGCATAAACTCGAAGCTAACGTGTCGTTTAACCCAGATGGTACATTTGATTCTGTCGAATGGGTAGACAATGACAACATGAATGCTCCTCTCGGATACCGTATACAGAGCGGAAATCTTCTGACCGCTACAGGTTTCACTGGAGCTGCAGCAGGGGCAAACTTCCAGATAGTGCCGGGCAGTTCAAGCTCGTCAAGTACATCAAAGAACACCTTGAACTTCATGCAGGCACAGAGCCTTGACACTCCTGGTTCAACAGATACGCTCGGAGTGTGGTCAACGAAGGGGTCAGCTACACAGGGCGGCACACATGCGACTAAGTTCACGATTTATGATGACAACGGCAAAGAGCATACACTGGAAGTTACGTTCAAGAAGATAACTGAGAACCGCTGGAGATGGGAAGCGTTCCTCGTAGAGCAAGATGCATCAGGGCAGGACGTACTCGTTAATATCATTCCTGACCCAAGAACAGGCGAGATCGAGTTTGACGGTTCAGGGCGTATCAGCAACGTCATCGCTGACAGCAACAATGCACAGAGGCGTGGCAAAGGTCAGAGTGTTACGAACGCTGAAGTAGAAATCTCTATACCGTTCAGCCTTAACGGACAGCCCAACAGTGTTGTAACGCTCAATTTTGGCGGCGGAGTAGGTTCGGGCGGAAGCGCACTGGAAGGAGTAACACAGTTCGCGTCAGAGACAACTACAAAACCTGTATACCAGAACGGCTACACAATGGGAGTTCTAAAGAATTATTCCGTAGCTACAGACGGGACTATAACTGGTTCATACAGCAACGGTGTGAGCATTCCGCTTTACAGGGTAGCACTCGCAACGTTCGCGAATGAGCAGGGGCTTGAAAAGGTCGGAAACACAATGTTCCAGGCTTCCATCAACTCAGGGAATGCTAACATTGACGGTGCAACCTCCAACGGCAAGGGGTCAATCATGAGCCAGTACGTTGAGATGTCCAACGTTGACCTCACGGAAGAGTTCACTCACCTCATCATTGCGCAGAGAGGTTTCCAGGCGAACACCCGTGTCGTTACGGTGAGCGACCAGATACTTGAAGAAGTCGTGAACCTCAAGAGGTAATAATCAGCCTAATACAGAAAATTTTTCCCTTGTCCTGATTGTATGGGCAGGGGATTTTTTTTGCCTGAATACTCCTGATGAAGATGATATTAAAACAGGCTGGTGGTATGTGAATAACGCTATCGGTGAAAGTATATGTTTCGAGTTCGGAAACAATGACAGGGGAGAACCTGCCGTTATTACTATTATCTGGAGAAAGCTCACAGGTGAGGGTTAAATCACAGCATGATATACTATATAAATCCCAAAATCTTTAACGTAAGGAGTTCAGTTTTGCCATGAACGAATTTGAAGTCAGACTGTCAAAGCATTATGATGAACTCAAGTGGCTGTATTATGAGCTTTACGGCAGCGACAAACAGGCGTTCGATTACTTCTGCTCTATGCTGGGCAGATGTTGGAGCGAACGCAACGATCTTCTTCGCGAACTTGACGAGGCCCGCGAGAAAGTTCCAGACTGGTACGCAGGCAATGACATTCTCGGAATGATGATGTACACTGAGTGCTTCGCAAAAACACTTCAGGGCATTAAATCCCACCTCGACTACATACAGGAATGCGGAGTAACCTACCTCCATCTCATGCCCCTTCTCGACACTCCAAAAGGCAGAAGCGATGGCGGATATGCTGTCTCAGATTTCCGCAAGGTAAGGCCGGATTTAGGTACAATGGAAGACCTCGCAGACCTTTCCGCTAAATGCCACTCACTCGGTATAAGCGTTTGTCTCGATTTCGTTATGAACCACACCAGTGAAGACCACGAATGGGCAAAGAGAGCACGCAAGGGTGAGAAAGAATTTCAGGATCGCTACTTCTTCTTCGATAACTGGGAAATTCCCAACCAGTTCGAGCAAAATCTTCCAGAAGTCTTCCCAACAACAGCTCCGGGAAACTTCACATTCTGCGAGGAAGCCGGAAAAGTCGTAATGACAACGTTCTACCCCTATCAGTGGGATTTGAACTACAGAAATCCCGTAGTCTTCAACGACATGACAGAGAACATGCTATACCTCTGCAATCAGGGTATCGACATAATACGCCTTGACGCTGTTCCCTACATCTGGAAGACGCTAGGCACTAACTGCCGCAACCTTCCGCAGGTTCACACGCTTGTACGGATAATGAGAATGGCCGCAGAGATAGTGTGTCCAGGAACGCTGCTTCTCGGCGAAGTCGTAATGGAACCGTCAAAAGTTGTTCCGTATTTCGGGACTGTCGAGAAGCCCGAATGCAACATGCTCTACAACGTTACGACAATGGCAAGCACGTGGCATACTGTTGCAACTCAGGATACGCGCCTCATGAAGCACCAGTTAGATAGCGTATTTGCCCTGCCGAAACAGTACGTGTTCCTGAACTACCTGCGCTGCCATGATGATATTGGCTGGGGACTGGATTACGACTTTTTGAGGACGTTCGGGATTGACGAGGTTGCACACAAGAAATACCTCAACGACTACTTCAAGGGAGACTTCAGGGGTTCACCGTCAAGGGGCGAAACATACAACGATGCTCCGGAACTTGGCGACGCAAGAATGTGCGGGACTACGGCTTCACTCTGCGGACTTGAGGCAGGCAATAAAGACATGGCCGTAAAGCTGGACATTATGCTTCATGCTTTCCTGTTCACTCAGAGCGGAATACCAGTGTTATACAGCGGGGACGAGATAGGTCAGCTCAACGATTACACCTATCATGACAGCCCTGACCCAGACAAGGCCGCCGACAGCAGATATGTTCACAGGGGAACGTTCCATTGGGAGGACGCTGCAAAACGCGATGACCTTAACACCCCGCAAGGTAAGATATTCAGCGCAGTACGAAGGCTTATGACGTTGCGTGACACTCAGGCTGTGTTTGCGAACGAGGCG
>CALAUZ010000137.1 GCA_937892105.1 uncultured Fretibacterium sp.
ATCTCTCTCACTTATTAGGCTTGAGATTTGTCCTCTTTCGAGATTACATATAGTCATTGCTGACATTCCGATTTAGGTTATCTCCAGTTAACGTTGTTACTGGATAAATATGAATTGTCGGACGTGCTTATACTTCATTAAGTGCTGGCTCTCCAGACCGTCGCATGGGTTTATGTTGGTATACTCGTTATTCGTACATTATGAATATGAAAACGAAAATTTTCTATTTCTAATTCCCGAACCTTTCACGTCCAATTCGGTCAACAGTAAGACTGTGCACACGGGCGGTTTAACTTTGTTCCCGAATTTAACTAAGCATGGCGATATAATAGTAGCGGGTATTTCTATCGTATACGCAGATGATTATAAATCATGGAAGAATATAACGAGTATCGCCTGTGGATTTCATCATATTATAGCTTATAGCATTAAAACAAGACGGAACTGTCGCCAGTAGCGGGATGCGAATCCTTGGAGAAGCATACGTTGGAAATTAGGATAATATTATTGCTGTTGCTGCTGGCCTTAATGCAACTGCCGGACTGAAATCCGACGGCAAAATGTTTGTAACAAACTATAAATATACTATTTATAATGATTATGCTAATATCGACATTGATAATTGGCGATTATTTAAAGGCGAAGAAGTCAGACAATCGAGATTTATTCAGGCATTAGAAAAAATTAAATCAACTATTGAAAGAATGGATGACGAAATTCTTGAATGCAGAAAATTAATTGATTTATTTTCGACAGAAAATCTCGACAATTTTTCAGATACATTCAAGTATGGTCTTTACTCTTCTGCTAAATCTATATGGGAAATGAACGAAGAATGCAAGAATATGCCGGATCTTTATCAGTTAATTATTTTACTTAGCAGCAGTTTATCTATATTTATTGAGAGCTTGGATAAAATAGGGCCGAAAGATTCTGTAACTTTTAAGCTGACGGTTGTAGCTTGCGCTGAATTTGGATACTACGAGCAAATGTTTCAACAGTTCAAAAGTAGCATAGCTTACATGTATAACAGTTATCAAAGTAAGCTGGATAAAGAGATTTTAGTTTAACGTCGGCTCATAGATACCAATGTATAGGGGAAGGAATAAAATGAGTGAACAAAAATTCATAAGCGATAAAAATCTTGCAAACGTAAAGTTGGGTCAAGGTAATGTCAACATTTACATGATCGAAAATGTGGTGACAACCCCTCCTGACACACAGAATGTACATACTTTTGACACGTACATCAAAAAAGCTAACGAATACTTTTCTACCAAGAAGACGCTGCTTTTTGCTGACCAGCCGCATTCTTTTTACGAGCTTTATGTCTGCAATAATATTTCATAATTATTACGAAACACAAATTCCAAGTTTTCAAAACAGCAAGTTAAAGAAGTAATTAGTGATGCGACACCTAAGCTTCTTGAAGAGAAATCAGAGTATATAATAATAAACGGTACTGGCGGAATTGGGAAATCCATGTTCTTAACGCACATGTTCTTATCTTTATCCGATGATTACAGTAACGAAAGCAAGTTACCAATCTTTGTTACGCTTAAGGATTATCGCGATAATACGCAGGACTTTATTCCTTTCATCTGGAAAGCTGTCAAATCTTTTACGCCAAAAATATCTATGGAGGCTATCATTCAAACTCTGGAAAATAAGCGTATTACATTAATGCTTGATGGTCTCGACGAACTTCAATCTTCATTGCAGGAGAAATTTAACATCGACTTAGAAGACTTTATCAAGGCGTATCCAGGCAACAATGTATTCATGACTTCGCGTCCGACTAAATCGTTAGGTTCATTCGTATCATTCACGAGGTTTTCAGTCTTCAACATTGAGCCGTTGGAGAAAAGGCAGGCTATTGCGCTTGTAACGAAACTTAATTACTGGAATATAGAAGCGAAAGAGAACTTCATTAAGGACCTTGACAAACATTTGTACGAAGACCATAAAGAATTTGCAAGCAATCCGTTGCTGCTGACTATTATGCTGATGGCTTACAACGATTTCGGGGAAGTTCCAGCAAAAATGCACGTGTTCTATAACAAACTCCCATGGCCTTCCATAGGGCACCACCATAAATGAAACTGTACATGTAGCGTTGATATTGTTGTCGATGTCCTGTATATTAACATTAAACGGTAATGATCGCTTACATTTTGGGCCTGTAGCCCGCATTACAAACTGATTATAGGTACTCTCATTTGCACCACCATCTGTCCACTTGCGTTAAGCGACAAAAGGACGTACAGTAAAATGATAATAGGCAGAGTACCGTATATGCTGTGGTATAGATGTACATAAAAAGCTCATCGTTGCGTGCTTAAGAAAAGGCAACAAGCGTGAAATACGAGAGTTTGGCGCAACAACTAGAGAGCTTCTTGAGATGACAGATTGGCTTAAAAAAAATAACTGCCAGATGGTAGCGATGGAAAGCACAGCCTCGTATTGGAAGCCCCTTTACAATATCCTTGAAGCTTCCGAACTCAGTGCTAGGGTTGTCAATGCTAATCATATGAAAGATGCAGAATGGATTGCAAAGCTTCTTCAGCACGGACTTCTTTAGGCCAGCTATATTCCCGACAAGGCTCAGCGAGAACTGAGAGAACTGGTACGTTATCGTAAAAGTCTTGTAGGCGAACGCACCAGAGAATTGAACCGCCTCCAGAAAATGCTGTAAGGTGCAAACATCAAGCTATCCGGTACGGTAAAAGACATCAACGGCAAAAGTACCCGTAATATCCTGGAGTATATCCTTACCGGCAAGAAATTTGATGAAGCGAAGTATGATGAGATGTACGAGCTGAATGACATATCTCATAACATCAAAGCCAGCAAAGAACAGATCATTGATGACCTTAACGGGATAATGACACCGTTACAACGGAGAATGATGAAAGAACTTCTGTCTCATCTTGACGAGCTCAACGTACAAAGTAAAAACCTTGATGAAGAAATCGACAAATTCATGAAGCCGGAGGAAAAACAGGCATCAGAAGCCATTCAGACAGTGACCGGAATTGGCAATACCAGTGCTCAGGCTATTATTGCTACCATAGGAACGGATATGAGCCGTTTTCCCACAGACAAGCATCTCTCATCATGGGCAGGAGTTTGTCCAGGAGACAATGAAAGCGCACATAAACGGAAATCCGTAAAAACTCGCAAAGGGAATGCGTTATTGCGGACAACATTGATTAACTGTGTACATTCAGCTATCAAAAGGAAGAGTTCCTATTTTTATGCGCAGTTCATAAGGCTCAGCGCACATCGAGGCAAAAAACGAGCGTATGTAGCTGTCGCTCATTCAATGCTGATAGCGATATATCACATTCTCAAGAATAAAGTTGTATTCAAGGACCTTGGTGGTGAATACTATAATCAGTTCAATAAGGAACGCAAGATAAATGCGTATCTCAAAAAGTTACAAGCATTAGGCTGGCAAGCTCCTGTAGTTGCCGTATAAACTGTCAGTCTGAATTTATGTACGGAACTCGAACCAGGCTTTTGGTCTGCTGAAATTTATTGTTATCTTTTTTATGGAATTAAAAAATTTAGTTTCACAGTAAACGTGAGCAACATAACCAGAGCCGCTGAATTTTTCATTTGCTCTTCTCCTACCGCAGATTTTACAGTAATGATCGTGCATTTGCTTCATTTATACGCCGTGATATCTTCTGTCCATACAGAAATTCCTATTGCTTCTTTATTTAGGGACATTGCTGAACATATGAACGGACGATTCATTTTTGTATACGATATGCATAATTCCCGTTTGCCTCTGCGTGTAGTCAACGTGTCAGTCTTTGAAAACATGGTCTCGCTGAGCAACAAATCGCAGCCAATAAAAGGTTTGAATAAATTTGCTATTAAAAGGTTCTTAATTTGAAATAATGCGCCTTTCACGCTAAGTTCAAATAACGGAATGATATAGACGATAGACGTTACTTCTCTCAACTTCCCGTCCAAAACCTGATATATCACAGTAAAAATCTGTCTTTTTAGCGTCAGGGAAGACTCTACAAAAAAGTTCTTCGCTTCTACACAATACGGGTATTTGTGTACCCGAATTATACATTATCATAACATTACATCCGTTTATTTGATACTCAAATATCTGTCTTGATAAGACATTAGTCAACGGAAATCGTAATACTTGATCCTGTAATTCCATTGAAGAAACCCTCTGTCGTTCGCCTATATTTATAGCCCTTATCATAGTGACTCAACTCATATGAGTCGATCTCATCATCATTCATTACGGCAACAATATC
>CALAUZ010000138.1 GCA_937892105.1 uncultured Fretibacterium sp.
TGATGTATTGTTCGAGCGGGTACACGGAGGACGCTTTCTTTCTGATGTTGAAGACGGGTTGGGGGACGATAGGGGGGATGACCCCCTCGACGCGGCTTCCGTCTCCGGGAAGTTCCCCCTCTACCTTCGGTTTGTCATGATTGATGGACGTTCCAAGCATATGGGCAATGGTGCCAAGCATTTGAAGAGCCTGAACATCTTGCATCTTACAAAGGTATTCCATGCCTTTGCCAATTCTGTCAGTCCAGACTAAGCCGTCGGGATTGAGCATGACCTCAACAACCTCGTCGTCGTCCATAGCCTGACGTATTTTCTCGCCCATTTCACGGTGCAGCTTGTCAAGGTTGCGCCGGGTAACTTCATCAACCATTTCGTTCATCCCAACACCATCCTAACTACTCGCTGAGTTCCATCCAGTTTTCCTTGGGAGTTGCGAGCAAAATCAAGGCCATACATCTGCAAAACTCCCAGTTCGAGACGCCAAAAGCCTTACAAAGCCGATCCAGAGTTTCTGGGTGAGGCCAGCTTGAGCCGTCCTCCAAACGAGACACTTGCGACTGCGTTATAGCCGGCACAATTGAGAGCTTTATGTCATAATACGGCAATTCCATCCCTTTAATGCAAGGCTAATCGCGTCTGTCAAAGTTTCAGAGCACGTGAGGGTTTCAGCTACATCCCTCTTTAACCAAGCCCAAAAATGCTCAATAGGATTCAACTCTGGTGAATATGGAGGCAGAAAAATCAACCTCCGGTTATGCTTTTCCGCGATCTCAAAAAGCCTCTTCTTCCTATGAAACGACGCATTATCCATGATAATTACTGCGTCCTCTGGCAACTCCGCAATTAAATGTTCTTCAAACCAATACTCAAAAAGCTCTCCGTACATCGTCCCGCTGTATTGAAGCGGGGCCACTATCCTGTTCCCCATCTTTCCAGCCACAATACTTGTACGCTTAAATTTACGTCCCATGATAAGAGAGTGGACTCTCTCTCCACGAGGCGACCTCGCATACTCACGACAGTAATAGCTGTCAAAACCCGATTCATCAACATACACCCTTTTGTCTTCGGGTATATCCTTTACCTTCTCCTCGTATTCCGCTACCTTCTTCGGGTCCTGTTCCCTGTAATGTTTTGTCTTTTTTTTCGCGTGATTTTAAGACGTCGAAGTGCGTAAGTAACGGCTGTTTCGCAGCAGTTAAACTCCTCAGCAATTTCTCTAAGGTATGCGTCTGGATGGGCTTTGATATACGCTTTAAGCCTTTCGGAGTCCAGTTTCCTGGGCTTACGGTTCAGAGGCTTTTTTTCTAGTGTCCCTTCTTCCCTTAGCTTCTTTTCCCACACAGAAATAGTCACGGTAGATACCTTAAAGACATCCTTCGTTTCTTTTTGCGTATGTCCTTCTTGCCGATATTCGACAACTCGTTTACGAAAATCTAGTGAATAACTCATAGATACAATTATAACAGATTTAGATTAAACTCTCAAATGCGCCAGCTATAAGAAACACTTTCTGAGTTACAGTTCAGCCTCTAGCGGGGAAGGCGAATAAGAAGGGGGAGAGACGAACAATCCCAGGATAGCGTC